>NZ_BAABAU010000003.1:0-300000 GCF_039537585.1 Frondihabitans peucedani | reverse complement strand
CCTTGGCCGCGTCGCGGCACTTGCCGAGGCTCGAGCTGGGCGTGGCCCCGAGGCCGGACTGGTGATCGAGAGTCGAGTTGAAGTCGCCGGCCATGATCATGCTCTCGCCCGAGCACAGCTTCGAGAGGTACTTCAGCCCCGCTCGCCAGTCGGCCATGTGCGACTTCACGGGGGAGGCCGGGTGGACGGCGACGATGACGGGGCCGTCGCCGTCGGACGGACGCGCGACCAGCGTCGGCAGCCACGGCGTCGTCGTCTTGTCGGCGGACGTCTCGTACTCGCCGAGGTTGGCCGAGATGAGCAGGGTGGTCGAGAGCGCGGTGTCTCTCTGGTCGTACGCGAGGGTGAGCACGCTCATCGTGACCCCGCTCCGCTTCATGATCGCCGCGACCTCGTCGCCCGTCTTCCGCTGCGTCTCGGGGAGACTCACGATGTTGGCGTGCTGCGCGAGAGCGAGCTGCGCGATCGTCGCCGACCCCGGAGCGCCTCCCTCGGTGTTCCACGCGACGACCGTGATGTCGCCCGACTTCTTGGCGTCGAACGACGTCGAACCCGTGCCGCGCTCCACCACGACGCCGGCCGAGACCGCCGCGAAGACCAGCAGCAGCACGCCGAGCCCGCCGAAGAAGCCCCTGACCGGCCGGATCACGAGTGCGAGGAGCAGGATCACGACCGCCGCCACGACCGCGACGACGACCAGCACGCCGCGGAACGCCAGCAGCTGGGAGAACCCGTAGCTCCGCTGCAGGCCGACGACCTGCGGGAAGCACACGACGAAGAGAGCCGCGGCGATGGCCAGCAGCAGGACGAAGGAGACGAATCGGCGGAGCACGGTCCCCAGAGCCTACGGGACGCGGGGCCGCCCCCGGCTGAACGACGCGTGACCGACCGGGACCTACGATGGGCAGATGACCTCCGGCCCCATCGACCTGCACACGCACTCCAGCGTGTCCGACGGGACGGAGACGCCCGGCGAGCTCGTCCGTGCGGCCGCAGGCCTCGGCCTCTCCGCCGTCGCGCTCACCGACCACGACTCGACGGCCGGCTGGCAGGAGGCCCGGGAGGCCGTGCTCGGCACCGGCATGACCCTCGTGCCGGGCATGGAGCTGTCGACCCGCGTGGGCGTGTACAGCGTCCACATGCTCGGGTACCTCTTCGATCCTGCGGACGAAGCACTCGTGACGACGACCGACCGCCTGCGACACGACCGGTCGGTGCGCGCCGAGCGCATGGTCGAGCGCATCGGAGTCGACTACGACCTGACCTGGGACGACGTCCTCGCGCAGGCCACCGTCGGCGCCACCCTCGGCCGGCCGCACATCGCCGACGCCCTCGTCGCCAAGGGCTACGCCGTCGACCGGAGCGCCGCCTTCGCCGGGATCCTGCACTGGCGGAGCGGCTACTACGAGCCCCACGAGGCGCCGAGCCCGCTGACCGGCGTGCAGTTGATCCGGGCTGCCGGCGGCGTCCCCGTCCTGGCGCACCCCGCGACGCGAGGCCGCGAGACCAACCTGCCCCGGACCCACCTGCTCGAACTCGTCGAGGCCGGCCTCGGCGGCGTCGAGGTGAACCACCGCGAGAACACCGAGGGCGGCAAAGAGACGCTGCTCGCGCTCGCGGCCCAGTACGACCTGATCGTCACCGGATCGAGCGACTACCACGGCGAGGGCAAGCCCAACCGCCTCGCCGAGAACAGCACGGCCCCCGACCAGCTGGAGCGCATCGTCGCCCAGGCGACCGGAAGCGAGCCTGTCGCGGGCTGAGGTGCGGGTGTGGGTGCGCGCGTGCCTGCTTGTCTGCTTGCTTCTTCGTGCACATATGGACGGAGATTCTCGGGCGGTGCCCCTCCGATCCGCCTCATTTTCGTGATCCTGCGAGGATCTCCGTCCATTTGTACGGACGAGCAGCGTGCGGGGTCTGGAGGAGAGCCGAGCGCGCATATGGACGGAGATCCTCGGGGAGTGCACCTCCGATCCGCCTCACTTTCGTGATCCTGCGAGGATCTCCGTCCATTTGTACGGACGAGCAGCGCGCGGGGTCAGGAGGAATGCCGAGCGCGCATATGGACGGAGATTCTCGCGCGATGCCCCTCGGATCCGCCTCACTTTCGTGATTTCGCGAGAATCTCCGTCCATTTGTACGCGACGCAAGGCAGGGGCAAGGCAGGGGCAGCACGCGGGCAGAGAAGAGCCCCGCCGACCAGGCTGCGGTCGGCGGGGCTCCGGAGGAAGTGCTACTCGGCGGCGGGTGCGGCCGATCCTGCACCCTCGCCACCGGGACGACGGCGACGATTGCGGCTGCGACGACGCGGGGCGCTGCTGCTCTCGCCGTCGGCAGGGGCTGAGGTGCCGGCGACAGCGGGGACGGCCTCTTCACGCTGACCCTGGGGCGCAGAGCCCTGGGCGCCGCGGCCACGACCGCGGCCCCGCGACGAGTCACGAGTCGAGCCGTCACGAGACGAGCCGTCACGCGAAGACCCCTCACGAGTCGAGCCATCGCGCGAGGACCCGTCACGAGAACCCGAGCGGCCCGTGCCGGCGACAGCCGACCGCGGTGGGACCTCGCGCGAGGTGGGCTTCAGGCGACCGCGCGTGCCCTCGGGGATGTCGAGGTCGGCGAACAGGTGCGGGCTCGACGAGTAGGTCTCGACGGGCTCGGGGATGTTCATCTCGAGAGCGCGGTTGATGAGGGCCCACTTGTGCAGGTCGTCCCAGTCGACGAACGTCACGGCGATGCCGGTCTTGCCCGCACGGCCGGTGCGGCCGGCGCGGTGGAGGTAGGTGTCGTGATCGTCGGGCACGGTGTGGTTGATCACGTGCGTGACGTCGTTCACGTCGATGCCGCGGGCCGCGACGTCGGTGGCGATCAGGATGTCCTTCTTGCCGGCCTTGAAGGCGGCCATCGCGCGCTCGCGCTGCTCCTGGTTGAGGTCGCCGTGGACGGCGGCGGCGTTGAAGCCGCGGTCGTTGAGCTCTTCGACGAGCTTGGCGGCGGCGCGCTTCGTGCGCGTGAACACGACGGTCTTGCCGCGGCCCTCGGACTGCAGGATGCGGGCGATGACCTCGTCTTTGTCGAGGTTGTGGGCCCGGTAGACGAGGTGCTTTATGTTGGCCTGCGTGAGGCCCTCGTCGGGGTCGGTCGCGCGGATGTGGATCGGCTTCGTCATGAAGCGACGGGCGAGAGCGACGATCGGGCCGGGCATCGTCGCCGAGAACAGCATCGTGTGCCGCGTCGCAGGGATCTGCGCGAAGATCTTCTCGATGTCGGAGAGGAACCCGAGGTCGAGCATCTTGTCGGCCTCGTCGAGGACCACCTCGGTGACGTTCTTGAGATCGAGGAGGCGCTGGCCGGCGAGGTCGAGGAGGCGCCCCGGGGTGCCGACGACGATCTGAGCGCCGGCCTTGAGCTGCTCGACCTGGCCCTCGTAGGCCTTGCCGCCGTAGATCGACACGATCTTCGTGTCGGGGCGGTTGGCGGTCGCGGTCTCGAGGTCTTCGCTCACCTGAACGCACAGTTCGCGCGTGGGGACGACGACGAGGACCTTCACGCCGTCGGCCGGGTGGAGGCCGATGCGCTGGATGATCGGGAGGCCGAAGCCGAACGTCTTGCCGGTGCCGGTCTTGGCCTGGCCGATGATGTCCTGCCCCGCGAGGGCGAGGGGGATGGTCTGGGTCTGGATCGGGAAGGGTTCGATGATCCCCTTGGACGCCAGAGCGTCGACCATGTCCTGGTCGATCGAGAGGTCGCTGAATGTCAAGTGTGGCCCTGTCTCATATGTAGGGGTAAGCCAGCAGTTTAGCCGGTCGGTCCGCAGAGCTGGCTCAGTGCCCAGACTCGACCCTCTAAGGTGGTGCCGTGATTTCGTGGAGGAGCTTTCGTGCTCGGAGGACGACGCCGAAGAACGCGCGTCCGCGAGCGGCCTCCCGGCCCCTGGTCGTCAGTCGGGTCGAGCTCGGCGACTTCACTCCCGACCTCGACGTCTACCTCGGTCTCGCGGCCTATCTGCAGCTCGCCCTGTTCGAGTCCCTCGGGCGCGCCTCGAGCATCGCTCCGTCGACTCGGGCCAAGGCCCTGACCGGGCTGGTCGCGACGTCGACCCTCGAGCGGCATCAGGCCCTCCTGACGGAGATCGAGCGCGCCGGCAAGGACGCCGCCGACGTCATGCAGCCGCACACGGCCGTCATCGACGACTTCCAGCAGCGGACCGGCGGCGGCGACTGGTACGAGACCATGCTCGCCACCTACGTCGGAGCCGGCCTCCTCGACGACGTCTTCTCCCGGCTGGCCGCGGGGCTCCCCGACGACTACCGCGACCGCGTCGTCGCGGCGCTCGAGACCGGGGCTGCGAGAGACGAGTCGGGGATCGTGACCGAGCTCTCGCTCGCGATCGGAGCCGATCCAAAGCTGGCCTCGCGCCTCGCCCTCTGGGGGAGGCGTCTCGTGGGCGACACCCTGCTGGTGGCGCGCGCCGCGATCTCCGCCTCGCACGAGTCGGCTGACGATGAGCGTCTCGAGCCGGTGTTCACCGAGTTGATCGCCGCCCACACGCGCAGGATGGACGCCCTCGGGCTGACCGCCTGACCCCACGACCGCCTGCTGCCACTCAGGAGGAGAAGGCCTGCGTCAGCAGGACAAGGCCGATCTCAGGCCGCAGCGCCCCGGATCAGCCGGTCGAGCTGCTCCCTGTCCGCCTCGCGCCGGCGCACCGTTCCGAGTCGACCCACCGCGGCGGCGGTGAGGCCCGCGACGATGAGCGTCACGGCCCAGATCCAGCCGGAGTCGGACTTCCACTCGAGCCAGGTCAACAGCTCCCAGACCACGATGGCCGAGGCCGCGCCCCATCCTGCGAGCCAGACGAGACCGCGGGTGTCGGCGCCGGGCAGCGCGAAGTGCAGGACCAGCCCGATCAGAGCGCCGCCCAGGGCGGCGAACAGGAGCTCCACGGCTAGCTGACGAAGCCGACGCGGCCGCGCTCCTCGGAGCCGACCTCCACGTAGGCGAGGCCTGCGGTGGGGACCAGGAAGACCTTGCCCTTGGTGTCTTTCAGGGTGAAGTAGCTCTTGCCGCCGTCGAGTGCGTCGGCGACGACCTTCTCGACGTCGGCCGGCGTCTCGGCCGACTCGAACGAGATCTCACGGGGGCTGTTGGCTATACCGATGCGAATGTCCACGAGGACGACGATAACCGACTTCCCACGCGTCGGAGTCCCGCGTTCACTGTCGGCAGAAGCGGCAGTCTCGAAGGGCGGAGGGGGCGCAGGATCCGACCCCCGTTGTCGGAGGCACCCGCTACCGTCGTCCCGTGGTCACCACAGCATCCAGCACCGCGTCGTCCTCTCCGGCGGTCCGTCCTGCCCTCCGCGGGCCCGGGTCGCTCGACCCGTCGCAGCGGGCCGTCCTCGCGCTCGCCGACGGCCGCTCCGCCGCCGTCATCGGCGCGCCCGGCTCCGGCAAGACCGAGGCTCTGATCTCCTTCGTGCTCGACCGCGTGCACCGGCGGGGCTGGGGTCCGACCTCGGTCATGGCGCTGACGCCGACGCGGGCGACGGCGACCGCCCTCCGCGACGTCCTGGCGGCTCGACTCGACCTCCCGACGCCCGGGCCCCTCGCCCGGACCATCGCCTCGCTCGCCTTCGACATCACCGGCCACTCGGCTCGCGCGTCGTCGAGCGCTCCTCCCGTGCTCCTCACCGGCGGCGAGCAGGACGCCGTGATCCGCGACCTCCTGCAGGGCCACCTCGACGACGGCACCGGTCCGGCGTGGCCCGAGAACCTGGGGCCCGCCGTCCGCAGCCTGCGCGGGTTCCGCACCGAGCTCCGCGAGCTGATGATGCGGGCGACCGAGCACTCCGTCTCCACGTCCCTCCTGCGGAGCCTCGGCGTCGCCGCCGAGCGTCCCGAATGGCAGGCGGCCGCCGACTTCATCGACGAGTACCGCGAGGTCGTCGACGGTCTGCGGGCCGGCGTGCTCGACTCGGCCGAGCTCGTCGACTACGCCGTGGCCGCGCTCGACCGCGGCGAGACCTCGCCGCTGCTCGAGGGGCTCCGGGTCGTCGTCGTCGACGACGCCCAGGAGGCCACCGAGTCGACCCTCGCCCTCCTGCGTGCGCTCGCCCGGCGGGGCATCGACATCGTCGCCTTCGGCGACCCCGATCTCGCGACGAACGCGTTCCGAGGGGGCTCGCCCGACGTGCTCGGGCGGCTGGGCCTCCGCCTCGACCTCCCCTCCGTCGAGACCGTCCACCTCGAGTCCGTGCACCGGCACGGTCCTGCCGTGCGGTCGTTCGTCCGCGGCATCTCCGAGCGGATCGGCGCTGCGGGCGCGGGCCGCCAGCACGCCGCCGGCTCGACGACCGACGACGACGCCTCTCTGCCTCCGCTCCTCCGGATCGAGTCCGACAGCCCCGCGCACGAGCTCGCCGCCGTGGCGAGATCCCTCCGAGAGCACCACCTGTTCGGCGGCATCCCCTGGTCGAGGATGATGGTCGTGGTGCGGAACGGCGCCCTCGTCCCGAGCGTCGCCCGCTCGCTCCAGCTCGCGGAGGTGCCCACCCGCACCCCGATCGGCGGCCGCGCCGTCCGCGACGAGTTCGGGGCCCGGCATCTTCTCCTGGCCGCCTCGGTCGCCACGGGCCGCGAGCCGCTGACCGCGGAGGTCGCGACCGAGCTGCTCGGCGGCCCGCTGGCCGGTTTCGACTCGCTCTCCCTGCGTCGGCTGCGGCTGGCCCTCCGCGCTGAGGAGCTGGCCGGCGACGGGAGCCGCTCCGCCGACGACCTGCTCGTCGAGGCGCTCTCGGGGGCAGGCCGCTTCGCGACGATCGACGCCCGCTTCGCGGCGAGGGCGGGCCGGTTCTCGAAGAGCCTCGAGCAGGCGCGAGTCGACGCCGCCGCGGGTCTCAGCATCGAGGAGGTCCTCTGGGGGCTCTGGGAGCGGAGCGGCCTGGCCGACGAGTGGAGCGGGCAGTCCCGCGGCCACGGCATCGTCGCGGCCGAGGCCGACCGGCACCTCGACGGCGTCGTCGCCCTCTTCACGGCGGCCAAGCGCTTCGTCGAACGGACGCCCGAGGCGTCGGCCGTGGTCTTCCTCGACGCGATGCTCGGGGCGGACGTGCCCGAAGACACGCTGTCGCCGCAGGCGCTCGCCGAGTCCGTCCTCGTGTGCACGCCGTCCGCCGCGATCGGAGCCGAGGTCGACGTCGTCGTGATCGCGCGCCTCCAGGACGGCGTCTGGCCGAACCTGCGGGTCCGCGGCGGGCTGCTCGCGCCCGACGCCCTCGTCGAGGCGCTCGAGAACGGCCCGCAGGCGGCGGCGCCCGGGGGAGCGGCCGACACCGCGGTCGGGCGTCGCGCGGGCGTGCTGTCCGACGAGCTCCGGATCCTGGCGCTGGCCGCCTCCCGCGCCACGCGCCAGGTCGTCCTCTCGTGCACCTCCAACGACGACGAGTCGCCGTCGATGTTCCTGAGGCTGGTGCCGCCGACCGCCCCGGTCGTCGACGTCCGGCCGCCCCTGTCTCTCCGAGGTCTCGTCGGCCACCTCCGCAACGCCCAGGTCGCCGGCCGGGGTCCTCTCGACGCGGCGGACGCCGCCGGAGGCCTCGCCCGCCTGGCCGAGGCCGGTGTCGCCGGGGCGTCGCCTGACGAGTGGTACGGCCTCCTCGAGCCGTCGACCACCGACGACCTGGTCGACCTCACCGACCCCGGGGCCCGCGTGGCGGTCTCGCCGTCGTCGATGGGCACCTTCGAGGAGTGCCCGCTGCACTGGTTCGTCGAGAGGTTCGGCGGATCCGCCTCGAGCACCGCAATGGGGCTCGGCACCGTCATCCACGACGTGATGGAGAACGCCGTCGAGATCGACGTCGAGTCGCTCTGGCGCGGCGTCGAGGCCCGCTGGGGCGAGCTCGAGTTCGAGTCCGACTGGATCGCGGCGTCCGAGAAGAGGCGCGCCCGCGCCATGACCGAGAGCCTCGCGGCGTACCTCGCCGACTTCGTGGCCTCCCAGGCGACCCTCCTCGGCGCCGAGTCGGGCTTCGAGCTCGACGTCGGGCAGGCCGCCCTCCGAGGCAAGATCGACCGGGTCGAGCGTCAGGCCGACGGCAGCGTGGTCATCGTCGACCTCAAGACCGGCAAGTACGCCCCGTCCGGTTCCGAGGCGGAGAAGAACCCGCAGCTCGGCAGCTACCAGCTCGCTCTCGTCGACGGCGCGCTCGAGGCTGCTCCCGCCGGGTCGCCCCGCGGCGGTGCCAAGCTGCTGTTCGTCGCGGTGCGGACGGCCAGGAAGGCCTACTCCGAGCGGGTCCAGGCGCCCTTCGACGACCAGGCGGTCGACGCCTTCCGAGAGAGGGTCCGCGCCGACGCCGTCGGGATGGCCGGTCGCGTGTTCGAGGCCAGGATCGACGAGCACTGCCTGCAGAGGGGCGGCGGCAGCTGCCGGATCCACGTCGTCGGAGAGGTGACCCAGTGAGCGAGACCGAGACCACCACCAGGCACTACTCGGCGACCGACATCGCAGCCGTCCTCGGCCTGCCCGAGCCGACTGCCGAGCAGCAGAGGGTCATCGAGGCCCCGCTCGAACCCGCGCTCGTCGTCGCCGGAGCAGGCAGCGGCAAGACCGAGACGATGGCGAGCCGCGTCGTCTGGCTGCTCGCGAACGGGCACGTCCGGGTGCCCGAGATCCTGGGCCTGACTTTCACGCGCAAGGCGGCGGGCGAGCTCGGCGAGCGCATCGCGAAGCGCATCGATCTCCTGACCGACAAGGGGTTGCTCGACGTGGCTCTCGACCCGTTCGACGCGCCGACCGTCTCGACCTACAACGCCTTCGCCAACGCCATCTTCCGCGATCATGCGCTGCTCGTCGGCCGCGAGAGCGAGTCGCAGCTCCTCGGCGAGGCGTCTGCCTGGCAGCTGGCCCGCTCCCTCGTGGTGCGGAGCGACGACGACAGACTGGCCGAGATGGGCAAGTCGGTCGACCAGATCACCGAGGCCGTCCTGTCGCTGAGCCACGCTCTCGGCGAGAACGTCGCCGACGCGGGCGAGGTCGCGAGGATGGCCGAGCGCTTCCTCGACGTCGCGTCCCTGCCCTTCACCGGTCGGGCTCACCGCCCGCACGTCACCCGGGCGACCGGAGCCGTCGCGTCGCTGCCGGCGCTCCTCGACCTGGCCACCGCGTTCAGCGCCGAGAAGGCGCGGCGCGGCTTCGTCGAGTTCTCCGACCAGGTCGCTCTCGCGCTCGAGGTGTGCGAGACCGACGCGGCGGTGGTGGCCGAGTACCGAGACCGGTACCGCGTGATCCTGCTCGACGAGTACCAGGACACGAGCGTCGTGCAGACCCGCCTGCTGGCGCGGCTGTTCGGCGGCACGGCCGTGATGGCGGTCGGCGACCCGCACCAGTCGATCTACGGGTTCCGGGGAGCCAGCGCTGCGAACCTGGGCCGGTTCCCCGGCGACTTCGGGGCCGGCGACCAGTCGTCGTACACGCTGTCGACGAGCTGGCGGAACCCCGTCCGCGTCCTCGACGCGGCCAACGTCGTCGTCGACGAGCTCTCGCGGGCGTCCCTGGTCGAGGTCGGGCGCCTCCGGCCGCGTCCGTCCGCGCCGGAGGGCCACGTCGAGGTGGCGTTCCCCGAGACCCTGCCCGAGGAGGCCGCGGCCGTGGCCGAGTGGCTCGAGCGCGGCCTCGCCACGACGAACGACGACGGGTCGAAGCGGACCGCCGCTCTGCTGTTCCGCTCGAAGAAGAACGTGCAGGTCTTCGCCGAGGCGCTGCGTGCCCGGGGGGTGCCCTTCCACGTCCTGGGCGTCGGCGGGCTGCTGTCGCGACCCGAGATCGTCGACCTCGTCAGTTGCCTCCGGGTGCTGCACGATCCCGCCGCGGGTTCCGAGCTGATCCGGCTGCTGGCCGGTGCCCGGTGGCGCGTCGGGCTCCACGACATCAAGGTGCTCCGCGAGGTGTCGTCGTGGCTGTTCCAGCACGATCACGCGCAGCAGAAGCTCCCCGACCAGGTGCGCGAACGGCTCCGGGCGTCGGTGGCCGCCGGAGAGGACGGCTCCATCGTCGACGCGCTCGACTTCGTCGGTGCCGCTCCGGTCACGCACTCGCAGCTCCGCGGGTTCAGTCCCGAGGGGCTCGACCGGCTGCGCCGACTGGCGCGGCAGTTGGCATCGCTCCGCAACAGGATCGGCCTCGACCTCGTCGACCTCGTCGCGCTCGTGCAGCAGGAGATGCTCCTCGACATCGAGGTCGCGGCCGTCAACGGGTCGCTGCACGGCGGCGCCTATCTGCAGGCCTTCGACGACGAGGTCGCCGGCTATGTCGCGACCGACGAGAACGCGAGCCTGGCGGGGTTCCTCGGCTGGCTGTCGGCCGCCGAGCGGCGCGACGACATGGGCCCGCGCTCGGAGGCGAGCGAAGCAGGGGTCGTCCAGCTCCTGACGATCCACGGGGCGAAGGGGCTCGAGTGGCAGCTCGTCGCCGTGCCGCGCCTCGTGGAGGGCGAGCTCCCGGGAACCTCCCGCGACGGCAACGGCTGGGTGGCCTTCGGCGAGCTGCCCTACGAGTTCCGCGGCGACGCGTCCGAGCTCCCGATGCTGGCGTGGCGCGGCGCCGACGATCAGAACGAGTTCCACGAAGCCGTCGAGGTCTTCCGCGACGAGCTGAAGCGCCGGCACCTCGCCGAGGAGCGCCGGCTCGGCTACGTCGCTCTGACGCGCGCTCGCGACGCACTGCTCCTGACCGGCTCGTTCTGGGCCACGCAGAAGCGGCCGCGGCGACCGAGCGCCTACCTCGCCGAACTCGCCGAAGCCGGGCTCATCCCCGCCGAGGCGCTGCCTGAGGCGCCCGAGTCCGACGAGAACCCGCTCGCAGCGGAGTACCGCACGCCGGCCTGGCCCTTCGATCCGCTGGGCGCGCGCCGGGGAGTCGTCCACGAGGCGGCCGACGCGGTCAGGCGTGCCCTCGAGTCGGGCTCCCGCGAGGCCGGCCGCTGGTCGGACGACATCGAGCTGCTGCTGCGCGAGAGCGCGGCCCTCCGCGACCGCTCGGGCGCCGTCGGGCTGCCCCAGCGCATCCCCGCGTCTCGTTTCAAAGACTACGTCGACGATCCAGCGGCGGTCGTGGCCTCGCTCCGGCGCCCGCTCCCCGAGCGGCCGTACCGGGCGACCCGCCTCGGCACCCTCTTCCACGCCTGGGTCGAGTCGCGCTTCCGACCGAGCGGACAGATCGAGACCCTCGACGCCAGCCCCTTCGAGCTCGACTTCGACGCGGACGACGAGGGGACCGCCGGGTCGGGCGCTCCTGCTCTCGGTCTCGGTGACGCTCCGGTCGACGCCGACGACGCGAGGCGCCTGGCCGAGCTCCAGACGACCTTCGAGGCATCGGAGTGGGCCGACCTCGAGGCGGTCGACGTCGAGCTCGAGATCCACCTGCCGCTCGGCGAACGGACGGTCATCTGCAAGATCGACGCCGTCTTCGAGCGCGACGGCGGCTACCAGGTGGTCGACTGGAAGACCGGCAAGGCACCCCGCGACGACCGCGACCTCGAGCTGAAGCAGCTGCAGCTCGCGCTCTACCGGGAGGCCTACTCGGCCTACCGCGGGATCGACCCCGAGCGCATCGACGCCGTGTTCTACTTCGTGGCCGACGACGTGATCCTGCGCCCGGTGCACGTCAGCGACCGCGCCGAGCTCGAGCGGCTCTGGGCCGGCGTGGAGGGCTCTGGAGTCGCGTCGAGCGGCGGTGCGAGCGGCTGAGCGGGTCGGGCTGGGTGAGTCGGGCGAGCCGGGCCGGGCCGGGCCGGGCGAGCGAGACAGGGCCCGGGCGACGCCGACGCGCTAGGGCCGGTGCCGCTCCGTCGACGCGAGGAGGTCCTCGACGCCGTCGAGGTCGAGCGCCTCGGTGGTGCCGACCACGAGCGGCCGCTCGTCGTGCAGCTGGACGGCGTCGACGAGCCTCGACATCATGGCGACCGCGTCGTCGACGACCTCGGTGTTCTTCGTGTGCGTGCCGTGCAGGAGGTACTTCGCCAGATCGAGCTCGTGGTAGAGCGTCGCGCGGTGCCGCAGCTGCCGGTCGCTCGTGCCGCGCGCCACGTTGTACGCCTCGAACACGGCGTCGATGCTGTCGGGCGTCGGGGCTCCGAGCACCCAGGCGAGATCCCGCGCAGGATCAGCGATCTGCAGGTCGTGCCACCCGATCACACCGCTGATCTCGTCGCCGGTCACGAGCAGCGACTCGGCCTCGAGGGAGCCATTGACGACGGTCGGCTGGAACTGCCAGAGCAGGCTGTCCTGGATGGCGGTCTCCCAGCGCTCGAGGAGCGCGGCCGGGAGAAGGCCGGTCGCGGCGGCGCGGTCGACGACGCTCGCCGAGGAGCGCATGGCCTCGAAGGGCGTGTGGCTCGTGAGCCCGGCGTCGGTGACGAAGCTCGTCGGCAGCGAGTGGATCGCAGCGACGGCCGCACCCACGGCGGAGGGGAGTCCGGTGCCGGCGAGCACGTCGGTCGCGCGGAGGGGCGAGCCCTCGACGTAGTCGTACACGATCGCCCGGGTCTCGGCGATGGGGGCCTGACCGCGGTAGGACGGCACCGTGAACGAGAGCCTGCTGCGGACGCCGGCGCTGAGCGCGCGGATCGCCACGAGGTCGGCCGACTGCTGCGCCTCGGCCCGCTGGGTGCGCGGGACGCGGATGATCCACCGCTCGCCCTGAGGGCCGGCGAGCCGCGCGGAGTCGAAGTCGCCGGCACCGAGCCGGCCGTGCGGGCCGACCTGTCGGACGTCGAGGTCGGCGACGGCGGCCGTCGCCAGCGCGGCTAGAGTTAGGTGGGTTCTGGCCATGTCCCCAAGGGTAGGCCGCCCATCACGGCCACCCGCCGTGCGCCACGCTGAATACTCACGACGATTGGTGGTCGGATGCCTGCTCGTCCCTCCGAAAACCGGGCCTCCTTCTCCGCCAAGCTGCCGCTCTCGCGTCATCAGGTCGACCGCGACTACCTGGCACGAGAGCGTGAAGACCTCTTCCCGGCCCTCCTCGGAGACGAGAGCACCCGCATCCTGCCGGTGTCGAAGGGGCGCGCGCTGTTTCGCACCGACACGAGCCTCCAGCTGCTGCCGCCGTCGGCGATCCCGCCGCAGGCCGAGCTGGTGTACCTCGGCCTGTCGCTCGCCGACGACGCCGACGAGCCGGTGGGCACGCCCATCCTGGCCGCCCTCCTCACCGACGAGCAGGCGTCCGAGGTCGCGACGGACGAGCAGTGGGGCAACCTCCGCATGTTCGCCACCGGCCTGAGCGACCGCGACGCCGGCCTTGCCACCGAGGCGCTCGCCATCGCCAACTGGCACGCCTCCCACCGCTTCTCTCCCCGCACCGGCCGGCCGCTCCGCTCCGTCAAGGGCGGCTGGGTCCGCGTCGACACCGACGACGGCCACGAGATCTTCCCGCGGACCGACCCGGCGATCATCGTCGGCGTCACGGACGCCGACGACCGCCTCCTGCTCGGCTCGAACGCGCTCTGGGAGAAGAACCGCTACTCGCTCCTGGCGGGCTTCGTCGAGCCGGGCGAGTCGCTCGAGCAGGCCGTCGAGCGCGAGATCTTCGAGGAGTCGGGCGTCCGGGTCACCGACGCGGAGTACCTCGGCTCGCAGCCGTGGCCGTTCCCGGCGTCGCTCATGGTCGGCTTCCGCGCCCGCGTCGACGACGTCGACCCCGGCACCCTGGAGCCCGACGGCGCCGAGATCATCGACCTCCGCTGGTTCACCCGCGAGGAGCTGGCCGCGGAGGCCGGCGACACCGTGATCCTGCCCGGCCGTTCGTCGATCGCCAGGGCGATCATCGAGGACTGGTACGGCTCCGAGATCGCCGACTGACGTGGAGGCCGCCGATCTGATCGCTGGCCTCGACGAGCAGCAGCGACGGGCCGCCCAGACCCTCCTGGGCCCGGTCTGCCTCCTCGCCGGTGCCGGCACGGGCAAGACCCGCGCCATCACGCACCGCATCGCCTACGGTGTGGCGACCGGCGTCTACGCGCCGAACCGCGTCATGGCGCTCACGTTCACGTCGCGGGCCGCCGCGGAGCTCCGCAGCAGGCTCCGAGCGCTCGGTGCCGGGGGAGTGTCGGCGAAGACGTTCCACGCGGCAGCGCTCTCGCAGCTGTCGTACTTCTGGCCCCAGACGATGGGCGGAACGATGCCCCGGCTGCTCGACGGCAAGGCGAAGGTCGTGGCGCACGCCGCCGAGAACCTCCGGCTGCGGCTCGACACCCCGAGCCTCCGCGACCTGTCGGCCGAGATCGAGTGGCGGAAGGTGTCGAGGCTCACCCTCGAGGAGTACGCCGCTGCGCTCCCGAGCCGGTCGCTCCCGCAGAGCATCACGCCCGAGCAGGCGATCGACCTGCACCGGGCCTACGAGGACATCAAGGACTCGCGGCGTCAGCTCGACTTCGAGGACGTCCTGCTGGCGACGGCGGGCATGCTCGAGCTCGAGCCGCGCGTCGCACAGCAGGTGCGCGAGCAGTACCGCTTCTTCGTCGTCGACGAGTACCAGGACGTCTCGCCCCTCCAGCAGGATCTCCTCGACCTCTGGCTCGGCGACCGGAACGACGTGTGCGTGGTCGGCGATGCGAGCCAGACAATCTACTCGTTCGCGGGGGCGTCGGCAGACTTCCTCCTCGGGTTCGGCTCCCGCTACGACGACGCCACCGTGCTGCGTCTCGAGCAGAACTACCGGTCGGCCCGTCCGATCGTCGAGACGGCGAACGAGCTCATGAGGGGCCGCCCCGGTGCGCTCCACCTCCACCCGGTCGAGCAGGTGCCGGGGCCGCAGCCGAAGGTGACCGACCACGTCTCGGACTCCGCGGAGGCGCGGGCGGTCGCCGAGAGCGTCGCGGCGGAGATCCGGCAGGGAGCGAAGCCGGAGGACATCGCCGTCCTGGTGCGCGTCAACGTGCAGGTCGCGGCGCTCGAGCGCGCGCTCGACGACCTCGGGATCAGCACGCGCCTGCACGGAGCAGCCAGGTTCTTCGAGCTGCGCGAGGTCAAGCAGGCGCTCATGATGCTGAAGGGCGCGGCCGTCAGCATCGTCGGCGAGCCCCTCTTCAAGACCGTCAGCGACGTGCTCCGCTCGCTCGGCTGGACGCAGGAGGCCCCCGAGCAGCGCGGCGCGGTGCGCGACCGGTGGGAGTCGCTGAACGCGCTGATGGGCCTGGCCGAGCAGGCGCCGCCCGAGACGACGCTCCGCGACTTCGTGGCCGAGCTGTTCGCGCGCCAGGCCGGGCAGCACGAGCCCACCATGTCGGCGGTCACAATCGCCACCCTCCACTCCGCCAAGGGCCTCGAGTGGGAGAGCGTCTATATCGTCGGCCTCAGCGAGGGACTGCTGCCGATCAGCTACGCGCAGACCTTCGAGGCCGTCGACGAGGAGCGCCGCCTCCTCTACGTCGGGATCACGCGGGCACGGCGACGGCTGCATCTGTCGTGGAGCCACCAGGGCCAGGGTCGGGGGCAGTCGGATCGCCGACCGAGCCGGTTCGTGGAAGAACTGCGCATCCGCAGTCGGGATGCGGTCGGGTCGTCGACCGCATGACCTCGCCGGTGTCGACGTCGATCAGGTCGACGACGCTGTCGTCGGCCGAGCCTGCGGGCGTCGTCGCCGACACGATCGCGCGTCGGGCGATGCGGGTCGCCGCCTCGCGGACGGCCAGGAGCGTCGGGACGATCTGGCGCCGCCCCCAGAGCTGGGCGGCGAGGACTCCCCAGGAGGAGTCGTGGTCGGCGCGGTGCAGGTCGAGGCAGTGCGCGCAGGCGGTGAGGCCGGGCCGGACGACGGGCCCGATCCTGATGGTCCGGTCGCCCGTGACCACCTGCAGGTGCGGGACGTCGCGGCCGAGCCACACCCGTGCGAGCACAGGATCGTGCACGTGGTCGGCGACGGCGATGCCGAACGACGGCGCCGGGCCGGCCAGGGCGCTCTCGCCGTCCGTGGGCTCGACCACGACGCCGAGGGAGGCGACGAGCTCGCGCACCTCCCCGGCGAGGACCGTCGTGCCCGAGACGTGGACGGTCGGGGCCGTCGGATCGCGCGGCCGGATCAGCGCCGGGGTCAGGCGGTCGACGAGGGCCGTGACCTCGGCCGGACTGCAGCCGGCCCGCTGCGCCACGGGGCCGACACCCGCTCGCCCGTGGCCGGACGCGATGGCCGAGATGATCCTCTCGTGCTTCGCCGTGACGCCGTCGAGGACGGCGACGACCCGGTCGACCCCCACCTGCAGGGCGGTCGGGTCGCGCCAGACGAAGGGGAGCCGGGGATCGAATCGGATGTCCATGCCGAGAGGATGCCCGAACGGCGGAAGGCCTGCAGACGTTGTCCACAGGCCCTCTCGTCGTTCCCCCGAGGCGGTGTGAAAGCGGCCCGGCAGAGAACGCCCCCGTCGGACTGCAGGATCAGGCCCGGGGCTCCTCCGCCGAGCCGTCTCCCGCCTCGTGAGGCCGGTCGTCGCTGTCGTCGCTCAGCAGGTCGGCGATGGCGCGGTCGACGTCGTCGAGCTCGGGCTCGCCGGCGGTCAGTCGCGCGATCAGGGCCTGAGGGTCGTCGATGTCCTCGCTCGTCGGGACGATGTCGGGGTGGGCCCAGAGCGCGTCGCGCTGCTCGCCGCCCACGGCGTCGTGCACGGCCTGCCACATCGCCGCGGCCTCGCGGAGTCGCCGCGGGCGCAGTTCGAGACCGACCAGGGTCGCGAAGGCCGACTCGGCCGGACCGCCCGCCGCACGACGGCGCCGGACCATCTCGGCGATGGCGCCCGACTTCGGGAGGCGCTCGGTGGCCGCGGCGGTGACGACGTCGACCCAGCCCTCGATGAGGGCGAGCGTCGTCTCGAGGCGGGCGAGCGCTGCGAGCTGCTCGTCGCTCTTCGGAGGGATGAGCGCTCCGCTCCGCATGGCGTCCTGGAGCTGCTCCGGATTCGCAGGATCGAAGTCGACCGCCAGCTCTTCGAGCGCACTGGTGTCGATGGAGATGCCCTGCGAGAACTCGCGGATCGACGTGATGAGGTGCAGGCGGAGCCAGCGGGCGTGCCGGAACAGGCGGGCGTGCGCGAGCTCCCGGACGGCGAGGTAGAGCTGGATCTGGTCGGCGTCGATGTCGAGGCCCTCACCGAACGCGGCGACGTTCTGAGGGACGAGGGCGGCCTGCTGCTCGTCGAGGAGCGGGATGCCGACGTCGCCGCCGGAGACGACCTCGGTCGAGAGCTGTCCGACGACCTGCCCGAGCTGCATGGCGAACAGGGCGCCGCCGACGCTGCGCATCACCTCGCTCGCCTCGGCGAGCATGCCGCGCATCTCCTCCGGAGCCTGCTCGCTGAGGACGCGCGTGAGGGAGTCGGCGATCGACGCGGCGACGGGCTCGGCGAGCTGGGTCCAGACGGGCATGCTCGCGCGGGCCCACTCGGCGCGGGTCATCAGCCGGGGCTCGACGGTGAGCTCGGCGACGTGCGCGACCTCGTCGAGCCACAGGGCCGCGACGTGGAAGGCCTGCTCGAGCGAGCTCACCTTCGCCGGGGGAGTGACCAGGGCGGACTGGTTGCCGATGCTGGTCGCCTGCTCGGTGGCGAGCGACCAGTCGATCCCGTCGCCCGAGCGGTTGACCGCGTTCTGCAGCTGGCTCATCAGACGGGCCATGAAGGCCGGGTCGTTCGGCAGACCGGCTGCGCCGACGAGCTTCGACGGATCGATCTCGGAGTCGCCGGACAGGAACTGCCGCAGCATGTCGCGGAACTCGTCTTCCGGGCCGGGCTGCGAATCTTCAGACATGGCAACTACGCTAGCCGGTGGCCACTCGAACAGTCTGGGATTCGACCACTTCTCGGGGGTCCTCCACTGCGCCCACGGCGAACACTCCCGTCGGTCGGCCAGAAGAGCGTGGTTCCGATCGGCGCGCGGCCTCGTGACGCCCCTTGAAAGGCAGTCTCCCCGTGACTCTGTTCACCGCTCCCGAGCGCTCGACCCCTCCGCCGCGGCGGCGTCGCAGCACCGTCGGCCTCGTGTTCCTCGCGGTCGCCGTCGTGATCGGGATCGTCCTGTCGATCCTGCCCGCCCCGTATCTGATCGAGCAGCCCGGCCCGGTCTTCGACACCCTCGGCACCAACGAGTTCGACGGCAAGCAGACCCCCCTGATCTCGATCGAGGGCCACCCGACCTACGCCACCGCCGGGTCGCTCGACCTGCTGACGGTGAGCGTCGTCGGCAACCAGACGCAGCGCCCCAACTGGGCCGAGATCGTCGGCGCCTGGTTCGACCCCTCCAAGGCCGTCATCCCGGTCGACGAGATCTACCCGACGGGCGTCTCGAACAAGCAGGTCGACCAGCAGAACACCCTCGACATGGAGCAGAGCCAGAAGTCGGCGGTGACGGCGGCACTCGACCACGAGGGATACGACGTCGGCACCTCGATCACCGTCAGCGCCGTCGAGAAGGACAGCCCCGCCTCCGGCAAGCTGGCCAAGGGCGACGTCATCGACTCGATCAACGGAGTCGATCTCCGTCAGAACAGCGACGTCGACACCCTGCGCGCCCTGGTGACGAAGAACGGCTCGAAGCCGGCGACGGTACGGTACTCGCGGTCCGGCGACTCGGAGGCCCAGGGCGGCCCGACCCGGGTCGCGACCATCACGCCGCAGAAGGTGACGGGCAACGGGCAGACCGCGTACCTGCTCGGCATCGGAGCGAGCGTCTCGTACGACTTCCCGTTCTCGGTCTCGCTCAAGCTCGCCGACGTCGGCGGACCGAGTGCCGGGCAGATGTTCGCGCTCGGGATCATCGACAAGATCACGCCGGGCGAGCTCAACGGCGGCAAGAGGGTCGCCGGCACCGGGACGATCACCGCCAACGGCACCATCGGCGCGATCGGCGGCATCCGGCAGAAGATGTACGGGGCGAGAGCGGCCGGTGCGACGGTCTTCCTGGCGCCGGCGAGCAACTGCAACGAGGTGACCGGACACATCCCGTCCGGCCTGTCGGTGTACGCCGTGAGCACGCTCGACCAGTCGGTCACGGTCCTCGACACGGTCGCCTCGAAGGGCGACGTGTCGTCGCTCCCGACCTGCCAGTCGAACTGACACTCACCATCCGCTTAGGTTGTCCACAGGCTTGATCACCGGGGCCGGACCGTGGAGGTTCGACACATAGGATGGCGGTTCCACCTCTCCCCGAGCCAGGAGCAGCCTCTTGACTTCCTCTGCCACAGCGTCGTCTGGTCCGGTCCGCCCGGGTCGACGGTCGCCGCGCGTCCCCATCCTCGTGACGATCGGCATCCTCGCCGCGCTCGTCATCCTGTTCTTCATCTTCGCGGGCCTCGCGACCGACTACCTGTGGTACCAGCAGCTCGGGTTCACCCGCGTCATCATGACCCAGTGGATCACGGGCACGGCGCTGTTCTTCATCGGGTTCCTCGGCATGGCGGTGCCGGTGTTCGTCAGCATCGACATCGCGTTCCGGTTCCGCCCGGTGTACGCGAAGCTCAACTCCCAGCTCGACCGCTACCAGCAGGTCATCGAGCCCCTCCGCCGCACGGTCATGCTCGGCATCCCGATCGTGCTCGGCCTCTTCGGCGGGATCGCCGCGTCCAGCCACTGGTCGATGATCCTGCAGTTCCTCAACCGCACGCCGTTCGGCAAGACCGACCCGCAGTTCCACCTCGACATCGGCTTCTACGTCTTCTCGCTGCCCTTCTACCAGGGGCTCGTCGGGTTCGCGTCGGCCGTGGTCCTCCTGTCGGCCATCGCGGCACTCGCCACGAGCTACCTGTACGGCGCGCTCCGCTTCTCCGGCCGCGAGGTGCGGATCTCCCGCGTGGCCCGCATCCAGATCGCGGTCACCGCGGCGGTCTACATCGGCCTCCAGGCCGTCAGCCTCTGGCTCGACCAGTACGCGACCCTGACCGACGGCTCCAACAAGCTCCTGACCGGTGCGACCTACACCGACGTGGTCGCAGGCATCCCGGCCAAGCAGATCCTGGCCTACGCCGCAGCCGTCGTCGCCATCCTGTTCATCGTCACGGCCGTCATCGGGCGGTGGCGCCTGCCGATCATCGGCACCGCGCTGCTCATCGTGATCAGCCTCCTGATCGGGGCCGTCTACCCGTGGATCGTGCAGCGCTTCACCGTCGACCCGTCGGCGAAGAGCGTCGAGTCGAGCTACATCGAGAAGAACATCAAGGCGACGAGAACGGCGTACGGCGTGGCCGAGGTCAAGGAGTCGAACTACGACGCGAAGTCGACGGCCTCGAAGGGCGCGCTCGCCAACGACGCGACGACCACCGAGAACATCAGGATCATCGACCCGTCGCTCGTCACCGACGCCTTCGCTCAACTCCAGCAGTACCGCCAGTACTACGCGTTCCCCGACAAGCTCGACGTCGACCGCTACAAGATCGACGGCAAGGTCCAGGACGTCGTGATCGCGGTCCGCGAGCTCAACCAGACCGGGCTGGGCTCCTCGAACAACCCCTACAACTCGACGTTCGTGTACACGCACGGCTACGGCGTCGTCGCGGCCTACGGCAACCAGCGCTCGGCCGACGGCCAGCCGGTGTTCCTCGAGTCGGGCATCCCCGTCAAGGGAGCGCTCGGCACCGCGAAGAACTACCAGCCCCGCATCTACTTCGGCGAGCAGGGCCCGCAGTACTCGATCGTCGGCGGCAGCGGCCTCAACAAGGTCGAGCTCGACTACCCGTCCGGCAACGACGACAACGGCAACAACGCTCAGACCACCTATGCGGGCAACGGCGGGCCGAAGCTCGACAACGCCTTCAAGAAGCTCATCTACGCGATCAAGTTCCAGTCGGAGCAGATCTTCCTCTCCGACGCGGTCAACTCGAAGTCGCAGATCCTTTACGACCGCGACCCGTCGACCCGAGTCCAGAAGGTCGCGCCGTACCTCACGCTCGACAGCGACCCGTATCCCGCGGTCGTCAACGGCAAGGTCGTCTGGATCGTCGACGGCTACACGACGAGCGACCAGTACCCGTACTCGGCTCAGCGCAGCCTGTCGACGTCCATCGCCGACACGTACACGCCGGCGCCGGCGTACGCGACCGACCAGATCAACTACATCCGCAACTCGGTGAAGGCGACGGTCGACGCGTACTCGGGCAAGGTCACGCTGTACGCCTGGGACAAGACCGACCCGATCCTCGAGACCTGGCAGAAGGTGTTCCCCTCCACGGTGAAGCCGATGGCCGACATGAGCGGCACGCTGCTTAGCCATGTGCGCTACCCCGAAGACCTCTTCAAGGTGCAGCGCGAGGTCCTCGGCACCTACCACGTGACCGACCCGGGCTCCTTCTACAACGGCGACGACGCGTGGACCACGCCGAACGAGCCGACGAAGACGAGCGGCGACACCTCGCTGCAGCCGCCGTACTACCTCACGATGAAGCTGCCGAAGCAGGATGCCGCGTTCCAGCTCTACACGACGTACATCCCGCAGCAGGTCAACGAGTCGAACCCGCGGAACGTGCTGACCGGCTACCTCGCGGCCAACTCCGACGCGGGAGACACCAAGGGGTCGATCTCGAAGAGCTACGGCAAGCTGACGCTGCTCACGCTCCCGAAGACCGACAACGTGCCGGGCCCCGGCCAGGTGCAGGCGAACTTCAACGCCGACTCCACGGTCGCGAACGTGCTGAACATCCTGGCGCGCGGCGACACGCAGGTGAAGCGCGGAAACCTGCTGACCCTGCCCGTCGGCGGCGGTCTGCTCTACGTGCAGCCCGTCTACGTCCAGTCGACCTCCGACACGTCGTACCCGATCCTGCAGAAGATCCTCGTCTCGTTCGGCGACAAGATCGCGTTCGAGGACACCCTGAAGGAGGCCCTCGACGACCTCTTCGGCGGCGACTCGGGGGCGACGACCGGTGATGCCGGCGTCGGCGGCGGGACGACCGGCGGCGGCACCGGTACCGGCACAGGCTCTGGCACGGGGACCGGGACGAACACCGGCACCAGCACCGGGTCCGGCTCGCAGAGCCCGGCTCTCAAGCAGGCGCTCGCAGACGCACAGTCGGCCCTGACGGAGCGCAAGGCCGCCTACGCGAAGAACGACCTCGTGGCGGCCGCGGAGGCCGACGCGAAGCTGCAGTCGGCGCTCGAGGCTGCTGTGAAGGCCTCGCAGTAGGCGCCGATCGGCCTCGATTGGACCGAGGCGAGACCCCGTGCTAGAGTCATTTCTTGTGCCGCGGGGTGGAGCAGTTCGGTAGCTCGCTGGGCTCATAACCCAGAGGTCGTAGGTTCAAATCCTGCCCCCGCAACAAGAGAAAGGCCCCTGATCAGCAACTGCTGGTCGGGGGCCTTTCGCCTTTCCGGGGTCGCCCGGGTCGCGAGGCACGCCGATCCTGGCCGCCGATCGACCGCCCGCCGATCGACCGCCCGCCGGACCACGCCGCGCCACGCCGTAGGCTGACCGGATGCGCACCCGTCTCGCCGTCACCGCCGCGATCACGGCGGCAGCCCTCCTCGGCGGCGGCCTCGTCGCATCGCAGGCGCTCGCCGCGACCCCGTCCACGCCCGCAAAAGCCCGGCTCCAGGTCGTCGGCTACGCCGAGGCCGGCAGCACGACCGCGAAGCAGCTGCAGGCCAGCAGCAGGGCTGTCACGACCGTCGGCGTCGACGGCATCAACGTCACGTCCAACGGCTCCGGGCTGACGCCGGTCGCCCCGGAGGCCCTGTCGCTCCTCGAGAGCGCCCACGCGCAGAAGAAGAAGGCGGAGCTCCTGGTCGGCAACTTCGACGGAGCGCTCGGCGACTTCTCGCCGGCGATCGGCGACCGCCTCCTCGGATCGCCCGCGAACATCACCACCGTGGTGAACCGGCTCGCGTCCGAGGTGAAGGCGCACGGGTGGGACGGCGTCACGGTCGACCTCGA
Source organism: Frondihabitans peucedani (assembly GCF_039537585.1). Taxonomy (NCBI): domain Bacteria; kingdom Bacillati; phylum Actinomycetota; class Actinomycetes; order Micrococcales; family Microbacteriaceae; genus Frondihabitans; species Frondihabitans peucedani. The sequence continues at coordinate 277,099 of NZ_BAABAU010000003.1, read as the reverse complement.
GAGCCTGACGCCGCGGCATCCTGCTCAGCTCACCGACCTCGTCGCCAAGCTGAAGTGGCGGCTGGGCGCCTCGAAGAGCGTCTCGATCTGCCTCATGGCGACGCCCGACGACTACGCGGCCGAGGGCTACGACCTCGAGGGGCTGGCCAACGCGGCCGACCACGTCGTGCTCATGGCCTACGACCAGCACGGCCCCACCTGGACGACGGCGGGGCCGGTCGGCGGGCAGCCGTGGGTCGCATCCTCGCTCGCGCCGGTGCTCAAGGCCGTGCCGGCGGGCAGGATCCAGCTCGGCGTCGCCGGGTACGGGTACACCTGGCCGAAGCACGGCGACGGCGTCCAGGTCTCCGACTCCGGCGCCCGCGCGCTCGCGGCGAGAGACCACGTGAGCCCGGTGTGGGACGCCCGGCAGCTCGAGTGGCACGCGACCCTGAAGAACGGGACCGTCCTCTGGTGGTCCGACGCGAAGACCTACGCCGCCCGCACGGCCTACGCGAAGAAGCTGCACCTCGGGGGCGTCGCCGTGTGGAGCCTCGGCCTGAGCGACCCGCTCCGGTGACGGGCGGTTAGGGTGACGACATGAGCGAGAGCATCCTGGTCGCCGTCGCGCAGTTCGCGCCCACCTCCGATCCTGCCGAGAATCTCGCCTCGATCGACGAGCTCGCGTCTCGTGCCGCTGATCGCGGTGCTCGCGTGGTGGTGTTCCCCGAGTACTCGTCGTTCTTCGAGAAGGACCTCGGCCCGCGCTTCGTCGAAGCGGCCGAGCCTCTCGACGGGCCGTTCGTGACAGGCCTCGGCAGGATCGCGCGGCGCCTCGATCTCCACGTCGTCGCGGGCCTCGTCGCCGTCGCCGGCACCGACCGCTTCTCGAACACCCTCGTCGCCGTGTCCCCGACCGGAGCGCTCGAGGCGACCTACCGCAAGCTGCACCTCTACGACGCGTTCGGTCAGCGCGAGTCCGACTGGGTCGAGGCGGGCGGGATCGAGCAGCCCGAGACCTTCGACGTCGACGGCTTCACGGTCGGCCTGCAGACCTGCTACGACGTCCGGTTCCCGGAGGTGACGCGGCTGCTCGTCGACGCCGGCGTGGAGGTCGTCCTGCTGCCGGCCGAGTGGGTGCGCGGCCCGCTCAAGGAGCACCACTGGCGCACCCTGGTCACGGCGCGCGCCATCGAGAACACGGTCTATGTGGCCGCCGCCGACCACACTCCGCCGGTCGGGGTCGGCAACAGCATGATCGTCGACCCGTCGGGTGTCGAGATCGCGACCATCGGCGACGAGCGGGGGATCGCCGTGGCGGAGCTCCGCCGCGACCGGCTCGAGGGCGTCCGCCGGGTGAATCCGTCGCTGGCGCTGCGGCGGTTCGGCGTGGTGCCGCGCAGCGCGTCCGCCTAGGCCCGCAGCGCTGCGAGCTGCGCGGAGGCCCTCTCGAGCACCTCCGTGCGCTTGCAGAAAGCGAACCGCACCCTCGACCGCAGCTCGGCGGCGAGGTCGGCGTGGCAGAAGGCGCTGATCGGCACGCCGACGACGCCCGCCAGGGCCGGGAGGCGGCGGCAGAGGTCGACAGCGTCGTCGAAGCCGAGGGGCGCGGCATCGGCCACGACGAAGTACGAGCCGGCCGGGTGCGAGACCTCGAAGCCCGCCGACCGGAGCCCCGACTCGAGCAGGTCGCGCTTGCGCTCGAGGGTCGCCGCGATCCCGGTGAAGTAGGCGTCGGGGAGGCCCAGGCCGACCGCGATCGCCGGCTGGAACGGCGAACCGTTCACGTAGGTCAAGAACTGCTTCACCGCCAGGATCTGCGACACCAGCGTCGCCGGAGCGGTGAGCCAGCCGATCTTCCAGCCGGTGGTCGAGAACGTCTTGCCGCCCGACGAGATGGTGACCGTGCGTGATCCTGCGCCGGGGAGGGTGGCGATGGGGACGTGCTTCCGGCCGTCGAAGAGCAGGTGCTCGTAGACCTCGTCCGACACGATGACCGCGTCGTGCCGCTCGGCCAGCTCGACGATGAGCGCCCTCGTGGCCGGGTCGAGCACGGTGCCGGTCGGGTTGTGCGGGTCGTTGAGCAGGATCACGCGCGTCCGGTCGGTGATCGCGCGCCGCAGATCGTCGTGGTCGACGGTGAAGTTCGGCCCCCGGAGCGGCACGGTCCGGTGCTCGCCTCGGGCCAGGCCGATGACGGCGCCGTAGGAGTCGTAGAAGGGCTCGAGCGTGACGACCTCGTCGCCGGCGTCGACCAGCGCGAGGAGGGTCGCTGCGATCGCCTCCGTCGCGCCGGCCGTCACGAGGACCTCGCTCCCCGGATCGGGCCGCAGACCGTAGAAGCGCTCCTGGTGAGCCGCTATCGCCTCGAGCAGGATCGGCACGCCCCGCCCGGGCGGGTACTGGTTGGCGCCGTCTGTGATGGCCTTCCTCGCCGCTTCGAGCACCTCGACCGGGCCGTCCTCGTCGGGGAAGCCCTGCCCGAGGTTGATGCTCGACGTCGACGCGGCCAGCGCCGACATCTCGGCGAAGATCGTCGGGGCGAGGGTTCCGTGGGAGTCGAGGAGCATCGCGCCGCGCGCGGCGCGCTCCCAGGGGGCGAGTGTCGTCATCGTGTCCTCGTGCGCTCGGCGGGGTGTCCTCACACCGTACCTCCGTTCACGGCTGCCCCTTACGGTGCCCGCCTATGATGTGAGACCGGATCGCTCCCGGGCTCCCCGACCGGCTCACCGGCCGCGGCGAGTGACGGTGAGGCTTGGAAGGAGCACTCGCGCATGACCGAGACCCCTGGCACCGACGACGACCGCTTCGGCGGCTGGCAGGCCCCGCACGCCGACTCCCGGCAGACGGGCGAGCAGCCGACGGTCGAGCCCGCCGAGGCCGGGCCCGCCGAGACCAGGCCCAGCGAGGCCCGACCGACCGACTCCCAGCCCACGGAGCCCCAGGCGACGCTTCCGTACCCCTCTGCTCCGGTCGGCGCTCCGCCGCTGCCGAGCGAGGCGCCGGTGCCGCTGTCCGAGTCGCAGGCCGAAGCGGCCTCCGACACCGGCTCCACCGCGACCGGCGACGGATTCCGTCGCGCTCCGGCGTCGCTCGACCATGCGGCCTACGCCGGGTCGAACTCGTCCGCGTTCAACGGCCTCTCGCAGGGCGGCTACGGCCAGGACGGCTCCGGAGACGGCTACGGCACCGCGTCGGCCGGCGCCGCAGACGGCTCCACACCCGGGTGGTCCGCCCCCGTCGCGCCGAGGCCCCGCCGCCGCGGTCTCGGAGCGCTCGTCGCCGTCGCCGTGGTCGCCGCCGTCATCGGCGCGCTCGTCGCCACGGGCGGCTACGCGCTCCTCGGCGGCCGGAACGTCACCGCCGAGGGCGGCACCCCGTCGAACCTCACCATCGGCCACTACGACGACGCCACGATCGTCACGGCCGTCGCCTCCAAGGCGACCCCCTCCGTCGTCACCATCGACGTGTCGTCCGGCACGTCCGCCGGCACCGGCTCCGGCGTCGTCCTGACCTCCGACGGCTACATCGTCACCAACACCCACGTCGTGACCCTCGATGGTGCCAGCGCGACCGGCACGGTCCGCGTCACGACCTCGAGCGGCCGCATCTACTCCGGCAAGATCGTCGGCACCGACCCTCTGGTCGACCTCGCGGTCGTCAAGATCGACGCGTCGGGCCTCACGCCGATCGACTTCGCCGACTCGTCGAAGCTCAACGTCGGCGACACCGCCGTCGCCATCGGCGCACCGCTCGGCCTCTCGAACACGGTCACCGACGGCATCGTCTCGACGCTCAACCGCAGCATCTCGGTCGCCTCGTCGGCCGTGCCCGACAACGGCGGCGACTCGAGCGACGGCCAGGACAACAACGGCCAGGGCCCGTTCAGCTTCGACAACGGCTCCGGCAGCACGCCGCAGACGAGCAACCTCATCTCGCTCCCGGTCATCCAGACCGACGCGTCGATCAACCCCGGCAACTCCGGCGGGGCGCTCCTCGACGCGAAGGGCCGGCTGATCGGCATCAACGTCGCCATCGCGAGCGCGGGCCAGTCGAGCGACAGCAGCACGCAGTCGGGCAGCATCGGCGTCGGCTTCTCGATCCCGGCGAACCTCGTCAAGCGGGTCGCCGACGACATCAAGAAGACCGGCTCGGCCACCCACGGCCTCCTCGGCGCCTCGGTCGACGACGCCACCAGCGACACCACGGCGTCGCACACGGGCGCCCTGATCAAGTCGCTCACGTCGAGCGGCGCAGCCGAGAGGGCGGGTCTCCGCGCCGGCGACGTCGTCACCGAGTTCGACGGCAACGCGGTCACCGGGGCGACCGACCTGACCGCCCAGGTCCGCACGCTGTCGGGCGGCGCGACGGGCTCGCTCACGTACATCCGCGACGGCAGCACCCGCTCCGCGACGGTGACCCTGGGCACCCTGAAGGGCTGATCCGGCCTGGTAAGCTCGTCCGGATCTCCGCGGCCAGCACACGGCCGCCCGCCCTCCCGACGCCACAGGATCACATGACCTCCAGAGACAGCCGCACCGTCGGTGTGTCCTACGTCATGCCCGTGCTCAACGAGGTGCGCGACATCCGGTCCGCCGTCGAGAGCCTCATCGCGCAGGATCACGAGGGCCCCTTCGAAGTCATCCTGGCCCTGGGGCCCAGCATCGACGGCACCGACGAGGTGGTCGCCGAGATGGCGGCGCTCGACGACCGCATCCGGAGCATCCCGAATCCCGTCGGCTCGACCCCGGCCGGCCTGAACGTCGCGATCCTGGCCTCGCAGTACCCGGTCACCGTGCGCGTCGACGCGCACTCGGTGCTGCCCCGCGACTACACCCGGATCGCCGTCGAGACCCTGCTGCGGAGCGGCGCCGACAACGTCGGTGGCATCATGCACGCCGAGGGCCGCACGCCGTTCGAGAAGGCCGTCGCCCGCGCGTACGGCAGCCGCGTCGGCCTGGGCGGCACCCCGCACCACGTGGGCGGCAAGGAGGGCCCGGCCGAGACGGCCTACCTCGGCGTCTTCCAGAGGCACCGCCTGATCGAGGTCGGCCTCTTCGACGAGAACATCAAGCGCGGTCAGGACTGGGAGCTCAACCGGCGCCTCCGGGCGACGGGAGGGACGGTCTGGTTCACGCCCGAGCTGACGGTCACCTACCGGCCCCGGCCGAGCCTGAAGAAGCTCGTCCGGCAGTTCGTCGCCACCGGCATCTGGCGGGGCGAGCTCGTCCGGCGCTTCGCGTTCTCGAACTCGCTACGGTACCTGGTGCCGCCCGTCATGGTGCTGGGAGTAGGGCTCGGACTCGTCGTCGGCCTGGTCGGCGTCGTCGGGGCGGTCCTCGGCACGGGCCTCGCCTGGCTGCTCGTCGGCTTCGCCGTGCCCGCCGTCTACGCCCTCTTCGTGGTGGCCGCGACGGTGACGTCGGCGCGCGCCGAAGACGCCCCGACCAAGCTGTGGTTTCTCGTAGTCTTGCCGTGCATCCACTTCGGCTGGGGCCTCGGCTTCGTCGCGGGCTTCTCGAAGCTGACCAAGAACATCACCGAGCACGTCGGAAGGTAACGATGACCCATCCGACCACCACTCGACCCTCCTCGATCGCCGAGCTGAGGCGCGTCGCGCAGCCGCCGGAGGTGCGGAGCAGGGCGAACGCCGAGCACTGGACCGCGTCGCTGTACCTGCGCGACCTCTCGCCGTACCTCACCTGGGTGTTCCTGAAGACGTCGATCACGGCGAACGGCGTGACGGGCTTCATGATCCTGGCGGGCTGGGCCACGGCCTTCTCGCTCCTGATCCCCGGCATCGCCGGCCCGGCCCTGGCACTCGTGCTGGGCCAGCTGCAGATGCTCATCGACTGCTGCGACGGCGAGGTCGCCCGGTGGCGCGGCTCGTCGTCGCCCGCCGGGGTCTTTCTGGACAAGGTCGGGCACTACACGACCGAGGCGCTGATCCCGGTCATGCTCGGCATCCGGGCGGCCGGGTTCCCGTTCCAGACGCCGGCAGACTTCCTCTGGACGACCCTCGGTCTCGCTCTCGCCCTGATCATCGTGCTGAACAAGGCCCTGAACGACATGGTCCACGTCGCCAGGGCGAACGCCGGCCTGACGAAGCTCGAGGACAAGCGCGGGGGAGTGACGGTGCCGAGCGGGCGCCTGCTGGCCCGGCTCCGCAGCGCGGCGCGCTTCGTGCCGTTCCACCGGCTGTACCACTCGGTCGAGATGACGATCATCATCTTCGTCGTGTCGCTGATCGGGCTGGCCGTCGGCCAGGTCACGGCCGACCGCTTCCTGCTCAGCGTGCTCCTGCCGCTGTCGTTCCTGGCGCTGGTCGGGCACTTCGTGGCCATCATGTCGTCGAAGCGGGTGCGCTCCTGACCGAGCCCGCGAGGCGGCCCTCGATCGGCGTGGTCAGTCTCACCCAGGGGCGCCGCCCCGACGACCTCGCCCGCGGTATCGCGTCGGTCCTCGCGCAGGAGGACGTCGAGCTCGACATCGTCTGCGTCGGCAACGGCGCCGACCCCGGCGCACTGCCCGCCGGCGTGCGGCGGCTCGTCCTGCCGGAGAACGCCGGCATCCCCGCCGGACGCAACCGGGGCGCCGACCAGGTGCGGGGCGACTACGTCTTCTTCCTGGACGACGACGCGGCGCTCGCGTCGACGACCTTCCTCGCCGACGCCGTCAGGATGCTCGTGGCGAGCGGCGACATCGGCCTGCTCCAGCCGCGGGTCACCGACCCCGCCGGTGCGGGCGACCCGAGGCGCTGGATCCCGCGCCTCCGCAAGGGCTCGGCGACCGACTCGAGCGACGTCTTCTCGGTGTGGGAGGGGGCGACGCTCCTCCCGCGCCCTGTCTTCGACGCGTGCGGCGGGTGGGGCGAGCCGTACTTCTACGCTCACGAGGGGATCGAGCTCGCCTGGCGGGTGTGGGCTCAGGGGAAGCGCGTGTGGTACGCGGGTGACCTCGTCGCGCACCACCCCTCGATCGATCCTGCGCGGCACAGCCAGTACTACCGGCTGAACGCCCGCAACCGCGTCTGGCTGGCGAAGCGGAACCTGCCCTGGCCCCTCGTGCCCGTCTACGTGGCATCGTGGACAGCGGTGCAGGTGCTCCGCTGGGCGCGGCGCCCGGACCGGCTGCGGCCCTGGTTCGCGGGCTTCCGGGAGGGCTGGGCGACATCGCCGGGCGGACGCCGCTCGATGGGGTGGGGCACAGTGGTGCGGATGGCTCGGGCAGGACGACCGCCCCTGCTCTGAGCGTCGTGGTGGCCGACCACCCCCGCCGCTCGACACCAGCAGCAGAACCCTCAGAACGGAGAACGTCTCGTGCCCCTCACCCGTGACCTCGGTCTCGCCTACGGCCTGGTCAAGCGAGCCTGGACCTCGCGCGTCAACCGCCGCACCCTGGCCTCGCGCGACACGAGCGCCAAAGCGCCACGGCCCGGCACGGTGCAGGTCGCCGTCTACTTCGCCGACGGGCCGGTGAACCTCTACCAGATCCGGCAGTGGTACGGCCCCCTGGAGCACCTCGCGAAGACGAGGTCGGTCGCGATCGTCGTCCGGAGCCCCGCGACCATGCTCGCGCTGCTCGACGAGTCGTCGGTGCCCGTGGTGTACGCGCGGCAGGTGGTCGACCTCGAGGCGTTCGTCGAGTCGAACCCCGTCGCGATGACGCTGTACGTCAACCAGAACTCCCGCAACTTCCAGATGATGCGCTACGGCCGCATGTGGCACGTGTTCGTCAACCACGGCGAGAGCGACAAGATGTACATGACGACGAACCAGTTCAAGGCGTACGACTACGCCTTCGTCGCCGGCAAGGCCGCGCTGCAGCGGCTCGGGTCGAAGCTGTGGGACTACGACCTCGACACGCGCGCCATCATGATCGGGCGCCCCCAGGCCGACCACTTCGAGGGCAGGCTGCCCTACACCCCCGACGAGCGCCTCGTGGTGCTGTACGCCCCGACCTGGGAGGGCGACCGTCCGGCGGCGGCCTACGGCTCGATCGCCAGCCACGCAGCCCTCGTGCCGGCCCTTCTCGCGACGGGTCGGCACCGCGTCGTCTACCGCCCGCACCCGCGCAGCGGCGTGGTCGACCCGGCGTACCGGGCGGCCCACGAGGCGACCGTGAGAGCCCTCGAGGAGGCGAACCGCCGGGATCCGGGGGCGGGCCACGTCTACGACGACGGCCCCGACCTCGGCTGGCAGCTCGCCGCCGCCGACGTCGCGATCACGGACATCTCGGCGATGGTCTACGACCGCCTCGCGACCGGGCGGCCGCTGCTGGTCTGCCGTCCGGTGTCGCCCGAGGCCGACGTCGACGAGGGCGGCTACCTCGGTGCCGCCGAGTGGCTGACAGCGGACGAGGCGGGCGACGTCGTCGCGCAGGTGGAGCGGGTGCTGGGCGACGAGGAGGCCCGCGCCCGGCTCGACTTCTGGGCGGAGCACCACTTCGGCGACACGACCAGGGGCCGCGCGACCGAGCGCTTCGAGGAGGCCGTCGGACTCCTGGTCGACCGCTGGCACGAGTTCGACGCGAGGTTCCCCGCCCCGGACGAGACGACGAGTGCCGCCAGCGACGAGACGCTCGCGATCGACGACACCGACGTCTGACGCGTCGCTCCCGGCGCCGTCTTCGGCGGGCCCGGCCGTCGGCGAGGCAGGCGGGCCTGAGGCATGAACACCCCGTGCCCGGAGCGTCTGGACCTGCAGCGCCCTGTGGCGCGACCATGAGGCATGCCTCAGCCGTCTTCCGAAGCCGCTCGCCTGTTCGGTGAGCGCGTGCGCGACGAGCGGCTGCGCCTCGGCCTCAGCCAGGACGAGGTCGCCCACCTCGCCGGCATGAACGTCTCGAACTACGGCAAGATCGAGCGCGGGATCGGGAACCCCGTGCTCCACACCATCGTGCGGCTCGGAACGGTGCTCGGGGTCGATCCCGCCGTCTTCGTCACCGGCATCGGAGCGGACGCTCTGCCGCCCCTCCTGGAGGCGTTCAGCGCGGCCGACTTCGTCGACGAGCGCCGCAGGCGGCTCGGCCGGGGCTGATCCCTCGGGCGTTGACCTGCCCGCCCTCGGCTGTCGTTCCCGCCGCCGCCGCCCGGCCGCCTGGCGCGCCCGGCTCAGAAGCTGAACCGCCACAGGTACTCCTCGCCGTCGGGTCGGAGCCAGCTGACGACGGCGACCGTGCTCCGGGCAGGATCGTCGCCGGTCTCGAGACCCAGCAGTGTCAGCGTCGCGGCCGAGCCCGGAGGCAGCAGGGGGATGAAGACCGGCACCAGGTAGCCGGGCCCGAGGAGCGACACGCGGAAGCCGCGGACGTCTTCATCGCCCAGGTTGACCACGCGATACAGGCGGGGTGCGTTCTCTCGATCGATCCAGAAGGGGACGGCGTAGGCCGGCGGGTGACTGCTCATGCCCCGAACCTAGGAGGGGCGTCCGACGTCGCGACGCCAGGCCTGTGAGCGACGAGAAGACCGTGGAGAACCGGGTCGTTCAGGGTGCCTGGGGAGGGGAGGCGGGTCTGCTCAGCGGCTGGGTCCGCGGAGGGGGAGGTCGGAGGGGAACGTCGTCGGAGCCGGGCCGAAGGCCGACCGGGAGCTCGAGACGACCTTGCGGCCGAGGGTGTGGTTGCCGATCCCGCCGACCACCGCACCGATGCCGAAGGGGATCGCGCGGCCGACGATGCTGGCGCCCTGCGCCCTCACGAAGCGGCCGATGAACCTCTTGCGCACCATGTCCGAGATGCTCGACATGGCGGCCTTGGGGAGCCGCTGAGCGACGAGGTCTCCCCAGAAGGCCTGGCGCGCCGGGCCCTTGCCGATCGCCTCGCCGGCCAGCTGACGGACCAGGTCGGCCCCGGGACCGCCGAGCATCATCGCCATCACGATCGTGCGAGCCCGCTCGGGATCAGACACGGCGATCCCGTGCACCTCCGTGACCGACTGCGCGTAGAGGGCACTCGCCTCGAGGAAGTACGCGGTCTCGACGCCCGACAGGGCGAGCGAGACCCCGATGCCGACGCCGGGGATGACGGCGCTGGCCCCGACCGCGGCGCCGCCGGCGGTGACGGCCGTCAGGTACTCGCGCTCGAGGGTCCGCAGGATCTGCGCCGGGGTGTGACCGGGGTGACGGCGTCGCAGCGCACGCACGTGCGCCTCGACCACCGGGTGCTGCACGGTCAGGACGCGGTTGAGGCTCCGCTGCCAGCGCGGGTCGTCTTCGTCGCCGCGACCGAGGTCCGTTCCGACTGCCCGGAGCTCGTCGCCCTGCAGCGGCAGAGCCCTCTCGAGGTCGGTCTGGCCGGGGCGGGCGGCGTCGTCGGCCGGCTTCTGGTTCTTGTGGCGTCGCATCCTGCGGACACTACGCCTTCGTCTTGGGAGCCAGGTCGGCGTTGTACCGATCGAGCGCCTCATCGATGGGGCCGTCGAAGACGAGTGCCCCTCGGTCGAGGTAGAGGCCGCGCGTGCAGAAGCGGCGGAGGTCCTTCTCGTTGTGCGACACGAAGAACAGCGTGCGGCCGCCTGCCAGCATCTCCTCGATGCGGGCGTAGCACTTCTCGCGGAACGACCGGTCGCCGACGGCGAGGACCTCGTCGACCAGGATGATCGGCTCGTCGAGGCGCGAGATCACGGCGAACGCGATCCGCACCTTCATGCCGCTCGACAGGTGCTTGTACGGGGTGTCGACGAACGCCTCGATCTCGGCGAAGTCGATGATCTCGTCGAAGCCGGCGTCGATCTCGGCCCGGCTCATCCCGTGGAGGCCAGCGGTCAGGTAGACGTTGTCGCGGACGCTCAGATCGCCGACGAACCCGCCCGTGATCTCGATCAGGGGAGCGACGCCCTCGCGGACCACGACCCGGCCCTCGTCGGGGATGACGACCTCGGCGACGAGCTTGAGGAGCGTCGACTTGCCCTGGCCGTTCCGGCCGACGACGCCGATCGCCTCGCCCGGCTGCACGTCGAACGACACGTCGCGGAGAGCCCAGAACTCGCCCGGCCTCGTCCGGCGGCTGCTGTCGGCGAAGAGGTCTTTGAACGAGCGCCGCGCACGCCGGTTGCGGCGGAACCGGATTCCCGCGCTCTCGACGCGGATGACGGGGGAGACGGTGGTCGCCGGCATCAGATCTCTTTCAGGACGGCGCGCTCGGAGGCTCGGAACACCAGGATCCCGGCGGCGAGCACGACGAAGCAGACGATCGCGCCGATCACGACCTCGCCCACCCGGAGCTGGTCGGGGAAGAAGGCGGAGCGGTACAGGCCGAAGATGCCGCTGAGGGGGTTGAACGACGCCGCCAGATGGAACGACTCGGGCAGGTTCTTGGTGCCGTAGATGATCGGCGACGCGTAGAAGAGGAAGCGCAGGATCAGCTTCACCGCCCTCTCGAGGTCGCGGAAGAACACCACCAGCGGCGCGATGATCAGCCCGAGCCCGGTGATCAGGACGCCCTGGAGCACGATCGCCACCGGGAAGAACACGATCTGCCAGTGCACATGGGCGCCGGTGACCAGGGCGAAGAACGCGAGCACCGGCAGGCTGAACAGGAACTCGATGCCCTTCGACCCCACGATCCTGTTCACCCAGATCGTCCGGGGGATCTTGGTCGAGCGGACCAGCTTCGCATCGGCGGTGAACGCCTTGGTCGCGTCGGAGACGGCGCCGTTGAACCACTGCCAGGCCAGGATGCCGCTCAGCAGGAAGACGATGTACGGCGTCTCGCCGACGTTGCGGTGGAACACCTTCGTGAAGACGAAGTAGTAGATGCCGCTCATCAGCAGCGGGTCGAGGATCGACCACAGGTAGCCGAGAGCGCTCGTCGAGTAGCGGACCTTGAGGTCGCGGCTGGTGAGCAGCCACAGGACCTGGCGGTACCGCTTGAACCCGGTCGCGCGGGGTCGCCTGACGGTGTCGGCTCTCTCAGAAACTGCGGTCACGGGTGTCTCCTGCGGTCAGGGACATCCCGTGAGCCGGGCCGCTCGCGAAGCTCCCGGAGCGGAGCGGTGCGAGGCGGCCGGTGCCGCGCCCGAGTCAGACGAAGAGGTTCGCCCGCTCGAGGTCTTCGGCGAAGTCGACCTCGACGGCGTAGAGGTCGGAGATGTCCACCGGTACGAAGCGTAGGCCATTCTGCTCGATGCCCAGCTCGATGCCGCGCTCGAAGTAGTCCTGGTTGTCGACGCGCCCGAGCTGCCGCACGAGAGCCGCCTTGTCGGACTTCGACACGAAGTTGATGCCCACGGCTTCACCGAGACCGTGCTTGACCTGCTTGGAGAGCTCGTCGATGAAGCCCTCGGCGTCGGTCGTGTACTTGACCTCCTCGTCGGACACGCTCGAGGTGTTCACCGAGACGAACGACTGGTCGGAGGCGATGAACGGCGCTGCGCGCTTGAGAGCCGCAGGATCGAAGACGACGTCGCCGTTCATCCACAGCACGCTCGACGAGCCGGTCGCCTTGAGCGCACGCATGAGGCTCTTCGAGGTGTTGGTCTGGTCGTACTGCTCGTTGTAGACGAAGCTCGCGGTCGGGAAGGCCTCGACGATGTGCTCGTACTTGTAGCCGACGACGACGGTGATCTTCACGTCGGCACCGAAGGCGGCGCGGATGTTCTCCATCTGCTGCTGCATGATGGTGCGGCCGTCGGCCAGCTCGGTCAGGCACTTCGGCAGGGAACGGCCGAGGCGGGTGCCCATGCCTGCTGCCAGGATGACGATCTGGGTGCTCACGGTCTGACTCCTTGTGGTTGGTCTGCGTCTGATGGGTCTGCTTCAGACGGTCTGCGTCTCGCGGGACTGCGTCTGACGGTGCTGGCTGTCCCGGCTTCGAGCCGGAGACTGCATCGTCTGTTCACCCGCTGTTCGGGTTCGTCTGCGAACCTCGGAGAGGCCGACCCGACGGTTTTCTGGTATCGGACACGTCGCTGTGCATCCCGAGCCTACGCGACAACCCCGAACCGGGGGACGGATTGACAGGGAGTCGTGTCCTTAATGTGACGCGCCCTCATCAGGTGCGACCTCGGATCGGCCGCGAATCGGTGACCGCGGCCCGGGTGGACCGGGGGACAATTGGTACGGTTGGACGATGACCGAGTCCGAGACTTCCGGTGGGCAGGGGCCCACGCAGACGGACGAGCTCGGGCGGACGCGCAGCGACCACGACGCGTCCACGACTGCCGCCCGCGAGGAACGACTCGCGGCGGCGCAGCAGGGGGACGAAGTGACAGATACCGACGAGACGACGGGCCAGGCGGAAGCCGAAGTCGAGACCGAGACCGCGGGATCCGGATCGGGGAGCGCGGTATCAGCGGAGCCCGAGACGGCGGCCAGCACGACGCCGACGCCGCGCAAGGCACCCGCGCGGAAGACACCGAGCTCGGGCGCTGCGAAGCCCGGTGCCGCGAAGGCAGGGGCGACTGCGGCTGCGAAGACCGCGGCTGCGAAAACGGCCGCTGCGAAGGCGGGCGCTGCGAAGACCGCCGCCGCCAAGACGACCGCCGCGAAGACGACGGCCGCCAGGACGAGCGCTGCGAAGACGGGCGCTGCGAAGAGCGGCGCCGCCCGCACGACCGGCTCCGCCCCGCGCACGACGACCCCGCGGGCGACCGCTCCGCGCGCGACCGCTGCCGAGGACGCGACCGCTGCTGAGGGCACGACCGCTGGCGAGGGCGGGGAGCCGACGACGACAGAGGGCGCGGTCACGCGCCCGACCCCGCGGACCACGACCCGCAAGCCCGCGACGACCCGCCGTCGCACCTCCCCGTCGGCGTCGCCGAAGCCGGAGGTCGGCGAACCCGTCGAGCCTGCCGAAGTCGTCACTGCGCCCGTGGTCGTCGCGCCCGCAGTCCCCGAGCCCGAGCCCCAGCCCGAGCCCGAGGTCGTCGAGGCGGAGGCCGCTGAGCCCGAGACGGCTGCACCCGAGGCCGACGCGCCCGAGGCCGCTGAGCCCGAGACGGCTGCGGCGGAGACCGTCGAGACGGAGACCGAGGCGCCCGATCCTGCGCCGGTCCAGGCTTCTGAACCCGTCGAGGCCGGCCCGTCCGGGGTGTCGAACGCCGCCAGCCGCGTGTCGTCGTGGTGGAGGTCTGCGCGCACCAGCGTCACGGCGCGCCTCGAGGAGGCCCGCGCAGCTCGTCCCGCCGAGGCTCCCCGACCCGCCGAGGCTCCCCGACCCGCCGTCGAAGCAGCGCCCGCCGCCGTCGTCGACAGCGCCACCACTCCCGAGCCCGCCGCAGCCCGCGTCCCCTCCGACTCCGAGGTCCCGGCCGACGCCCCCGTCGTCCTGTCGATCTCGGGCCTCGTGAAGCGCTACGGCTCGACCACCGCCGTCGAGGGCGTCAACCTCGACGTCCGGGCCGGCTCGTTCTACGGCATCGTCGGCCCGAACGGCGCCGGCAAGACCACCACGCTGTCGATCGCGACCGGGCTCCTCCGCCCTGATGCCGGGAGCGTCACGATCCTGGGCACCGATGTCTGGGACACGAAGGACTCCGCGAAGGCCAAGCGCTCCCTCGGAGTCCTGCCCGACCGGCTGCGGCTGTTCGACAAGCTCACCGGCGCGCAGTTCCTCTACTACGCCGGGCTGCTGCGCGGCCTCGACGCCGCCACTGCCCGCAAGCGCTCCGCCGACCTGGCCTCCGCCTTCGGGTTGGAGGACGCCCTCGGGCGCCTCGTGAGCGACTACTCGGTGGGCATGACGAAGAAGGTCGCTCTGGCGGCCGCGATCATCCACTCGCCGCGGGTCCTGGTGCTCGACGAGCCGTTCGAGTCGGTCGACCCGGTGTCGGCGGCGACGGTGACCGAGATCCTGCAGCGCTACGTCCGTGGCGGCGGCACCGTGCTCCTCTCGAGCCACAGCATGGACCTCGTCGAGCGCATCTGCGACTCGGTCGCCGTGATCGTCGACGGGCACGTCCTCGCTCAGGGCACGGTCAACGAGGTGCGCGCCGGCCGGAGCCTGCAGGAGCGGTTCGTGGAGCTGGCGGGCGGCGAAGCGGCGACGGAGGGGATGGAATGGTTGCACAGCTTCTCCGACTGAGGATCGTCGGGATCGGCAACCGCCTGCGCTTCGGGCTGAGGCCCGCGTTCTGGACCGTCGTGATCCTGCTCGTCGCGCTCGTGGCGTCTCTCGTCGTCGCCGCGCTCGCCAGTCAGCTGCGGTTCGCGCCGCTCGGCGAGGTCGAGGCGCTCACGACGGGCGCGGGCTCGCTCCTGCTCGTCGCCTTCTTCGTGGCCCCCTTCGCCGCCTCGAGGCCGGCGTGGAGCGATCCGCGGCGCCTCTTCGGCTACGGCGTGTCCACCGACCGGGCTGCCGCGGGGCTCGCCCTCGGCGGCGCGATCGGCCTGCCGGCGCTGGCGCTCGTCATCCTGGCCACCGGCTACGTGCGGTCGTGGAGCGAGGGCACCGGCATCGCCTGGCTCGCCGTCGTCTCGTCCGTGCTGGCCGGCGTCACGGCGCTCCTGCTGGCGCTCGTGGCGTCGACGCTGTCGGCGATGAGCACCACCCGGCGCTCGCGCGACCTCCTCGTCGCCGGAGGGATCGTCCTCGCGATCCTGCTCGTGCCCCTCGTCGTCGACCTGGTGCGGGTGCTGCTGCCCGGCGGATACCCGGGCTCGAGCTTCTGGACCTCGGCCCTCGGCTGGACGCCCTTCGGCGCCGCCCTCGCTCTTCCCGCGCACGCGGCGACCGGCGACACCGGCCGGGTGATCGGCGGCCTCGTCGTCGCCCTCGCGAGCATCGGGCTGCTCTGGTGGGCCTGGCGCTCCCTCGTCGAGCGCGCCCTCCACAGCACCCCGGCACCGGCTGTGAGCGGAGAGCGCGTCGGCCTCGGCTGGTTCGACTTCACCCTCGGCACGCCCACGGGAGCGGTGGCCGCGCGGAGCCTGACCTACTGGGCGCGAGACGCCCGCTACCGGTGGTCTCTCGTGATCCTGCCGTTCCTTCCGCTGCTCGTCGTGCCGCTCGGCATCGCCGGGATCGACTGGTCGATGCTCGCGCTCGTGCCGGTGCCTCTCATGTGCCTGCTGCTCGGCTTCCTCCCGCACAACGACGTGTCGTACGACAACACCGCCCTCTGGCTGCACATCGCCACCAACACCGGCGGTCTTCCCGACCGGGTGGGCAGGATCGCGCCGCCGCTCGTCATCGGCATCCCGCTCAGCGTCGTCGGGAGCCTCGTGGCCGTCTGGCTGCACGGCGACTTCGGCGCGTTCGGCGCGGAGTTCGGAGTCTCGTTCGCCCTGCTGCTCAGCGGTCTCGGGCTGTCGAGCATCCTGTCGGCCGCCCTGCCGTACGCGGCGGTGCGCCCCGGTGACGACCCGTTCCAGCAGCCGCAGACGACCGGGTCGGCTCCGGGCTGGTCGCAGTCGATCATGTTCGGCGGCGCGGTCCTGCTGTCGGCGCCCACCGGGTGGCTGGCCGTGATGGCAGCGATCGACGGCCGGGTCGGCCTGACCGCGCTCGCACTCCTGACGGGCCTCGCGACCGGTGTCGTCGTGCTGGTGGCCGGGATCCTGATCGGGAGCAGGATCTTCGCGCACCGCGCGCCCGAGCTGCTCGCGTTCGCGCTCCGCAGCTAGCTGCGGCCGGTCGGCGCCGTACGACGGCAGCCGCACCGGTCCGCGGACAGGTGCCGACGCCGACGCGCCCCGCCGCTCGGCCCGCGCCACCGACCGGCGTACCATGGGGGCATGAGCGACACAGGTATCGGAGGCGACGTCCAGGGCGGCGGCACGGACGTGCTCGACCGCGAACTCGAGAAGCTCCTCAACGAGGAGTCCATCGACCCCGGCGACCACGAGCGGTTCTCGCACTACGTGCCGAAGAACAAGATCATGGAGTCGGCCCTGAGCGGCAAGCCCGTCAAGGCGCTGTGCGGCAAGAAGTGGACTCCGGGGCGCGACCCCGAGAAGTTCCCCGTCTGCCCGACCTGCAAAGAGATCTACGAGAAGATGAAGGGCGAGTAGGGCCCGGGCCCTCTCACACCACCTCGTACCGCGTCGGGATGATCGCCTCGCCGCGGCCCAGGCTGAACGCGGCCGGCGGCAGTTCGCCGACGGCGGCCTCCCGGTGGCTCCGAGCGGCGAGCACGCCCTCCGGGCCCAGCCAGCGCGGGTCGATCTCGCCGCCCGTCACGAGCGGCACGAGCAGGGTGCGCTCCGAGGCACCCACCTCCTGGCTCCCGACCCGGACGATCTCCGCCGAGGCGATGCCGCCTCGGCGCGCTCGCACCGGGAACTTCCGCCCGCCCACCGTGGCCTTCTCGGCCGACTTCTTGCCGACCGAGACCCAGCGGCCGTCCGCGTCGTGGTGCGCCACGAGCTTGAAGACCATCGACGCCGCAGGATGCCCGGAGCCGGTCACGACGCTCGTCCCGACCCCGTAGCTGTCGACGGGTGCCGCGCGGAGGGCCGCGATGGTGAACTCGTCGAGGTCGTTCGTGACCGTGATCCTCGTCCCGGTCGCACCGAGCGAGTCGAGCTGGGCGCGCACCTCGGCGACCAGCTGGGGGAGGTCGCCCGAGTCGATCCGGACGGAGCCGAGCTCGGGCCCGGCGACCCGAACCGCCGTCTCGACGGCCTTCGGGATGTCGTAGGTGTCGATGAGCAGCGTCGTCCCGGGGCCGAGGGCGTCGACCTGGGAGCGGAAGGCGTCCTCCTCAGAGTCGTGGAGCAGCGTGAAGGCGTGGGCCGCGGTGCCCATGGTGGGGACGCCCCACAGGCGCCCGGCCTCCATGTTGCTGGTCGCGCCGAATCCTGCGATGAAGGCGGCTCTCGCAGCAGCGACGGCGCTCCACTCGCCCGTGCGGCGGGAGCCCATCTCGGCCAGCGGGCGGCCGTCGGCGGCCGACACCATGCGGGCGGCGGCGCTCGCCACCGCCGAGTCGTAGTTGAACACCGACAGGGCGAGGGTCTCGAGCAGGACGGCCTCGGCGAAGCTCGACTCCACCACCAGCAGGGGCGAGTTCGGGAAGAACACCTCGCCCTCCCGATAGCCCTGGATGTCGCCGGTGAAGCGGTAGTCGGCGAGCCAGTCGAGCGTCTCGCTGCCGACGACGTCGGCCTCGGCCAGCCACGCCAGCTCGTCGTCGCCGAAGCGGAAGCGCGAGAGCTGCTCGAGGAACCGGCCGGTGCCGGCGACGATGCCGTAGCGACGGCCGGCCGGGAGGCGCCGGGTGAAGACCTCGAAGACGCTCCGCCGGAGGGCGGTCCCGTCGCGGAGCCCCGCGTCGAGCATCGTGAGTTCGTACCGGTCGGTGAGGAGCGCGCTGGTCACCCGACCAGCCTAGGCCGCCGGGTAGGCTTGAGCACCGTGACGGACGCACCCATCGGAGTCTTCGACTCGGGAGTAGGCGGGCTCACCGTCTCCCGGGCGATCATCGATCAGCTCCCGCGCGAGTCGATCCTGTACGTCGGCGACACCGAGCACTCGCCCTACGGGCCGAAGCCGATCGCCGCGGTGCGCGAGTACGCGCTCGCCGTCATGGACGACCTCGTCGCGCAGGGCGTGAAGCTCCTCGTCATCGCGTGCAACACGGCCTCCGCGGCGGTGCTTCGCGACGCGCGCGAGCGCTACACGGGCCCGCACGGGATCCCCGTCGTGGAGGTGATCCAGCCCGCCGTCCGCGCCGCGATGAAGGCGACCCGCACCCAGCGCGTCGGCGTCATCGGCACCGCCGGCACCATCCGGTCGCGCGCCTACGAGGACGCGTTCGCGGCCGCTCCCGACCTCGAGCTGCTGACGCGCGCCTGCCCCCGATTCGTCGAGTTCGTCGAGGCCGGCGACACCTCGAGCGCCGAGCTCCGAGCGGTGGCCGAGGAGTACCTGGCGCCCCTCCGCGACGCGGGCGTCGACACCCTCGTGCTCGGCTGCACGCACTACCCGCTGATGTCGGCTGCGATCCAGTACGTGATGGGGCCCGATGTCCGGCTCGTGTCGAGCGCCGAGGAGACGGCCGCCGACGTCTACTCGACCCTGGTGGCGCACGACCTCCTCCGCGAGAGCCCCGAGCCGCCGGGCTACGACTTCCAGGCGACCGGAGCCGACCAGGCCGGCTTCATCCGGCTCGCCAAGCGCTTCCTCGGCCCCGAGGTCCAGGCCGTCAGCCACCTCGAGACGGGCACGATCGATCTTCCCGCGGGGTTCGCCCGCGGGCACCGCTGAACCACAGCACCGACGCAAGGAGACACCATGACCACTCGCGAAGACGGCCGCCAGGCCGACGACCTCCGCCGCGTCACCATCGAGAAGGGCTGGAGCGCCCAGGCCGAGGGCAGCGCCCTCGTCAGCTTCGGCAGCACGAAGGTGCTCTGCACCGCCTCGTTCACCAACGGCGTGCCGCGCTGGCTCACGGGCAAGGGCAAAGGCTGGGTCACCGCCGAGTACGCGATGCTGCCGCGGGCCACGAACTCCCGGAACGACCGCGAGAGCGTCAAGGGGAAGATCGGCGGGCGCACGCACGAGATCTCCCGTCTGATCGGCCGCAGCCTCCGCGCCGTCGTCGACATGAAGGCCCTCGGCGAGAACACGATCGTGCTCGACTGCGACGTGCTCCAGGCCGACGGCGGCACCCGGACGGCCGCCATCACCGGCGCCTACGTCGCCCTCGCGCAGGCCATCGAGTGGGGCCGCGAGAAGAAGTTCATCGGGCAGAAGGCGACGCCGCTGCTCGACAGCGTCTCGGCCGTGTCCGTCGGCATCATCGACGGCGAGCCGATGCTCGACCTCGCCTACGTCGAGGACGTCCGGGCCGAGACCGACATGAACGTCGTCGTCACCGGCAGCGGCAAGTTCGTCGAGGTGCAGGGGACCGCCGAGGGCGCCCCCTTCGACCGCGACGAGCTGAACCTCCTGCTCGACCTGGCGCTCGCGGGCGCCGTCGACCTCGCAGGCATCCAGCGGGCGACCCTCGAGGCCACCGCTCTCGACGGCGCGGGCGCCTGATGGTGAAGGTGGTGCTCGCCACGCACAATGCGCACAAGGTCGACGAGCTGAGGCGGATCCTGGGCGAGGCCCTCGAGGGGATCGAGCTGGTGACGTACGAGGGTCCCGAGCCGGTCGAAGACGGCGACACCTTCGAGGCCAACGCGCTGATCAAGGCCCGGGCGGCCGCCGCGTACACCGGGCTGCCCGCCATCGCCGACGACTCGGGCATCGCGGTCGCGGCTCTCGACGGCGCTCCCGGCATCCACTCGGCCCGCTACGCCGGCACCCGCGACGACGGCGACAACCTGCGCCTCCTGCTCGAGAACTTGGGCGACGCGACCGACCGGCGAGCGACCTTCGTGTGCGCGGCCGCGCTCGTCGTGCCGCCGCCCGTGGGCGCGGTCGGGCCCGACGGCCCCGCCGAGGCCGCTGAGAGCGACGAGTCGGTCGAGCTCGCCGAGTGGCCCGGGGTCGTGCTGACAGCCCCCGCAGGATCAGGCGGCTTCGGCTACGACCCCGTCTTCCGGCCCGACGACGCCGACCGCTCGGCGGCCGAGCTGACCGTCGCCGAGAAAGACGCGACGAGCCACCGGTCGCAGGCGTTCCGGGCCCTCGCGCCGAGGATCGCGGCGCTGGCGTCGGCCGAGTAGCCCGCCGCCGGCAGTCGCGGTGCGGCTGCGGCGCGGCTTGCGCTGCGGCTGCGGTGCGGCTGCGGCGCGGCTTGCGCTGCGGCTGCGGCGCGGCTCCCGCTACGGCTGAGCGGGCGACGTGCCGTCGGCGTCCGCGGCCGCGGCGCGCTTCGCCTTGCGGCTCGTGCGGAAGACCTGCAGCAGAGCCGGTACGACCGAGAGGACGACGGCCCCGAGCAGGATCAGGTCGATGTAGTCCTCGACGAACTTCGCGACCGGCGGGATGTGCCCGATGCCGAACCCGAGCATCGTGATCCCGAAGCCCCAGGCCACCGCGCCGATGGCGTTGTACAGCGAGTACTTCCGGTAGTGCATGTGGGCGACGCCCGCCGCGATCGGCGTGAACGTGCGGACGACCGGGACGAACCGGGCCAGGATCACGGCGAACGAGCCGAACTTCTCGAAGAACGCGTTGGTGCGCTTGACGTTCTCCGACGAGAAGAGGCCGCTCTCCTTCCGCTCGAAGATGCGCGGACCGATCTTGTGGCCGATGAGGTAGCCGAGCTCGCCGCCGAGGAACGCCGCCACGGCGATGCACAGGGCGATCAGCCAGATCGGCAGCCCGAGGCCGTACGAGTCTTTGGCGGCGATGACGCCGGCGAGCACCAGCAGGGTGTCGCCCGGGAAGATGAAGCCGACGAGCAGGCCCGTCTCGGCGAAGATGATCGCGCAGATGCCGAGCACCGCCCAGGCGCCGAAAGCGTGGATGAGAGCCTCGGGATCGAGGAAGGAAAGCGTGGCCAGCGGCAGCATCAGGAGTTCTCCGGTGATCGATTCGCAGCTGTCGTTCGAGAGCCTGTGATCCCGGCCAGCTTAACGGACCGCGGAGGCCGCCACAGTGGGGCTGACCCGAGTGCTCGAGGGGAGTGCGGGAGAAGGGACTTGAACCCTCACGCTCGAAAGCACAGGAACCTAAATCCTGCGTGTCTACCGATTCCACCACTCCCGCGACACCGACGAGTGTAGCGGCGGCCCCGGGCGGCCTACCGCTTCAGGTGCGGCTGGTGCGGGCTGTACCGCGGCACGTAGCGGAGCAGGATCAGGGCCCCGACGAAGCCGAGGATGCCCATCACGCCGCTCGCGAGCGAGATCGACACGAGGGCCGTGAGGCCGGAGATCAGCAGCGGTGCGGCGGCGCTCCCGAAGTCGCCGGTGAAGCGCCACGCGCCGAGGAACGGGGCGGGGTTCGCCTTGTCGGCCAGATCGGCGCCGAGGGTCATCAGGATCCCCGACCCGATCCCGTTGGCCACCGACATGAACATGGCGACGCCGATGAACCAGGTGACGCTCGTCGGCAGATCGTGCGTCAGCGACAGCACGACGTACGAGATCCCGAGCCCGACCATGCAGGGCATCGCGCTCCACATCCGGCCCCAGCGGTCCATGATCTGCCCGCTCGTGTAGAAGAGGCCGAAGTCGATGGCGCCGGCGATGCCGATGATGAGGGCGGTCTGCGACGAGCCGATGCCGATCGAGACGGCCCAGAGGGGCAGGATCACCTGGCGCCCCGCGCGCATGGCGCCGATGAGGGCCGCGCCGCTGCCGAGCTTCACCAGCACCCCGCGGTACTTCCACAGCGTCGGGAACAGGCCCTGAGCCTCCTGCGCCACCTCCGCCTCGCCCGCTGAGCGCGGCGCCGCGGGTCGAGCGAGCGACCGGGTGGGAGTGCTGCCGAGGCCCGGGTCCTTGATGAAGATCAGGACGGCGGCCGCGGCGAGGCAGCCGCCGATGTGGATCCAGAACGCCGACTGCACCGAGCCGGTGAGGTGGATCAGACCGGCGGAGAGGAACGGGCCGACGAAGTAGCCGAAGCGGAAGACCCCGCCGAGGCTCGACAGGGCGCGCGCCCGGATCTCGGGAGGGACGAAGGTCGTCATGTAGGCGTGCCGCGCGAGGGCGAAGACGGCCGTCGACAGGCCGATCAGGAAGACGCCGAGCGCCAGGATCCAGACGTTCGGCGCCGCGACGCTCACCAGCAGCCCGACGACGCTGATCAGCGCCGCGCCGATCATCGCCGTCCGCTCGCCGATGCGCGACACCAGCCAGCCGCTCGGGATGTCGCCGATGAGCTCGCCCACCAGGATCAGCGAGGCGACGAACGCCGAGATCGCGAGCGAGGCGCCGAGGTTGTCGCTCGCCACCGGGATGATCGGGATGATGGCGCCCTCGCCGATCGCAAAGAGCGCGGCGGGCAGGAAGGCGGCGAGTGCGACGGACCGCAGCGAGAAGGAGGCGGCCGGAGAAGTCATCGGATCGAGCCTAAACCCGGCTCGTTTACACTGGACGCATGAAGGTCCTGGCAGCGATGAGCGGCGGAGTCGACTCCGCCGTGGCCGCGGCGCGTGCGAAAGACGCCGGTCACGACGTGGTCGGGGTCCACCTCGCGCTCAGCCGGATGCCCGGCACGCTCCGCACCGGCAGCCGCGGCTGCTGCACCATCGAGGACTCGATGGACGCCCAGCGGGCCGCCAACATGATCGGCATCCCCTACTACGTGTGGGACTTCTCCGAGCGCTTCAAGCTCGACGTCGTCGACGACTTCGTGGCCGAGTACCAGGCCGGCCGCACCCCCAACCCGTGCATGCGCTGCAACGAGCGGATCAAGTTCGCCGCCCTCCTCGAGAAGGCGCTGGCACTCGGCTTCGACGCCGTCGCGACCGGCCACTACGCCTCCATCGTCACCGACTCCGCGGGCAACAAGGAGCTCCACCGGGCTGCCGCCTGGGCGAAAGACCAGTCGTACGTGCTCGGCGTCCTCACCAAAGAGCAGATCGACCACTCGATGTTCCCTCTCGGGGCGACCCCCTCGAAGGCCGAGGTGCGCGCCGAGGCGGCCGCCCGCGGCTTCACCGTCGCGCAGAAGCCCGACAGCCACGACATCTGCTTCATCCCCGACGGCGACACCCGCGGCTGGCTCGCCGACCGCGTGGGCGCTGAGCAGGGCGAGATCCTCGACCGCACGGGCGCCGTCATCGGTCGGCACGAGGGTGCGCACGCCTTCACCGTGGGTCAGCGCAAGGGCCTCAACATCGGCTTCCCGTCCGACGACGGCAAGCCCCGCTTCGTGCTCGAGGTGCGGCCGAGAGACAACACGGTCGTCGTCGGCCCCAAGGCGGCTCTCGACATCGCCGAGATCGCAGGATCGACGTTCAGCTGGGCAGGGATCGCCCCTCTCGACCCGACGGAGCCCTTCGACTGCCAGGTGCAGATCCGCGCGCACGCCGATCCTGTCGACGCGGTGGCCCGAGTGTCGGTGGTCGACGGTAGAACTGAGTTGGTCATCACGCCGCGCGAGCCTCTCAACGGGGTCGCTCCCGGGCAGACCGCGGTCGTCTACGTCGGCACGCGGGTGCTCGGGCAGTGCACGATCGACCGCACCGTGAGCGCGCTGGCAGCCCCAGCGCCGGCCGCAGTCCCCGTTCCCTCTCTCTAGGAGCCAGCATGACCACCTCTGAATCCGATTTGGAGGCGGCGCGCGACGAGGCTGCCGGCCTGACGTCCCGCATCCTCGAGCTGCGCGACCAGTACTACGAGGGCAACGGCTCGACGGTGTCCGACGCCGAGTACGACGCGATGGTGCGGCGTCTCGACGAGATCGAGCGCGAGCATCCTGAGCTGCAGAAGCCCGACAGCCCCACGCAGACCGTGGGCGGCCGCGCCGAGACCACCCAGTTCGCCCCCGTCGAGCACGCCGAGCGCATGCTGAGCCTCGACAACGTCTTCAGCTTCGACGAGCTCGCCGAGTGGGCGGGCAAGGTCGAGCGCGACGCCGGCGCCGAGCGCGTCCGGTTCCTGACCGAGCTCAAGATCGACGGCCTCGCCATCAACCTGCGCTACGAGAACGGCGTGCTCGTCACGGCGGCGACCCGCGGCGACGGGGTCGTCGGCGAAGACGTCACCGGCAACGTCCTCACGATGGGCACCATCCCCGACCGCCTGAAGGGCGAGGGGCACCCGCCGCTCGTCGAGGTCCGCGGCGAGATCTTCTTCCCGGTCGCCGAGTTCGACGCCCTGAACGCGGCTCAGGCGGCCGCCGGCGAGCGGCTCTTCGCCAATCCCAGGAACGCCGCCGCCGGCTCCCTCCGCCAGAAGGAGGAGGGCAAGAGCCCCGAGCGGCTCGCGCTCATGACGAAGCGGCTGCGCGGGCTCAGGATGCTCGTGCACGGAATCGGCGCCTGGCCGGTCCCCGAGCTGGAGGCCTCCACCGGCGTCACGAGCCAGTCCGACATCTACGGCCTCCTCGAGACGTGGGGCCTCCCCATCTCGACGCACTTCCGCGTCTTCGAGACGGTCGAGGAGGTCGACGCCTTCATCACCCGCTACGGCGAGCAGCGCTCCTCGGTCGAGCACCAGATCGACGGCATCGTCATCAAGGTCGACGACCTCGGCCTCCACGAGGAGCTCGGCTCGACGAGCCGCGCCCCACGCTGGGCCACGGCCTTCAAGTACTCGCCCGAAGAGGTCAACACGAAGCTCCTCGACATCGTCGTGAGCGTCGGCCGCACCGGGCGAGCGACCCCGTTCGCCGTCATGCAGAAGGTCGAGGTCGCGGGCTCCGAGGTGCGGCAGGCGACGCTCCACAACCAGCAGGTCGTCAAGGCGAAGGGCGTGCTCATCGGCGACACCGTCGTGCTCCGCAAGGCCGGCGACGTCATCCCCGAGGTGCTCGGGCCGGTCATCGAGCTCCGCGACGGCACCGAGCGCGAGTTCGTCATGCCCGAGGACTGCCCCGAGTGCGGCACGCGCCTCGCTCCGGCGAAAGAGGGCGACATCGACCTCCGCTGCCCGAACGCGAAGAGCTGCCCGGCGCAGGTCCGCGGGCGCGTCGAGCACATCGCGTCCCGCGGCTCCCTCGACATCGAGGGCCTCGGCGAGGTCGCGGCCGCCGCCCTCACCCAGCCGCTCGAGCCGGCAGAGCCGCCGCTCGCGACCGAGGCGGGGCTGTTCGATCTGACGATGGACGACATCCTGCCCATCCGGGTCGTCGTCCGCGACTCCGAGACGGGCCTCGAGAAGCTCGACGGCGACCGGCCGAAGGTCATGACGCCGTTCCGGGTGTCGAAGACGCGAGAAGACGGGTCGCCCGTCCCGTCCAAGCGCGCCGAGGTGCTCCTCGAGAACCTCGAGAAGGCGAAGACGAGTCCGCTCTGGCGCATCCTCGTCGGGCTGAGCATCCGCCACGTCGGGCCGGTCGCCGCGCGTGCTCTGGCCGACTACTTCGGGTCGCTCGACGCGATCCGCGCGGCCTCCCGCGACGAGCTGGCCGCGGTCGACGGCGTGGGCGGCATCATCGCCGACGCCCTCCTCGACTGGTTCGAGGTCGACTGGCACCGCGAGATCATCGACCGCTGGACGGCGGCCGGCGTGCAGTTCTCGACCCCGGGCCACCCGGGGCCGGGCGCTGCCGAGGCGGCCGGGGGAGTGCTCGCCGGGCTGACGGTCGTGGCGACCGGATCGCTCGAGGGCTTCAGCCGCGAGGGCGCTCAGGAGGCGATCCTGCTGGCCGGTGGCAAGGCCGGCAACAGTGTCAGCAAGAAGACCGACTTCGTCGCGGCCGGTCCGGGGGCCGGATCGAAGCTCACGAAGGCCGAGACGCTCGGGGTACGCATCATCGACGCGGCGCAGTTCGCGATCCTCGTGAAAGACGGGCCGGACGCTCTCGACGCCCCCAGTGCGGGGGATGAGGCGGCCCCCATTTAGGGGGACAGTTTCTGATGGATCCGGCCCTGGGCTGGTCAGGGGTACACGCGGCTCCCTAAGCTGTGTGCTAGCGCATCGATCTCGTCTGTAGGGGTACGAGACCCAGGTGCGCTAGTAGGGGATTCCCGACGTGCTGTTAGTTGTCGCAGCCATCTTGTACTCCTCGGTCCACGTGTTCGGCGTGGCCGGGTCGCCTGCCGTGCCGGTGCACCAGGCGGTGTCCGACGCGCCTCCGGTGACCGTCTCTCTCGTGTCGGCAGTCCGCCGCGCGGAGGTCCTCCCGCAGCGCTCGACCGCCGTCGAGCTGTCCGCGCCCGTGGAGGGCGTCCCCGAGAGCTCGACCGACCTCTCCTCCTGCGGAGCCGTCGACGGCACGGCCTTGGCCGCGACGACGTCCGGCGACATCCGGGCGTCGGCCTGCCTGTCGCAGCTCGCCGACGTCGAGCCGGCGGTCCTCGGCCGCTTCGCTCGCTCGTTCGACTCCGACGACTCGTCGGCGGTGACCTTCGCGACGGCGCTCGGCGAGCGCGGGTCGGCCACCGCGACGAGCGTCTGGTGGCACGACCTGACCGCAGCGCGGCAGACCGAGCTGGTCGCCGACCTCCCCTCGGTCGTCGGCAACCTCGAGGGCGTCCCCTACGACACCCGCGACCTCGCCAACCGGCTCACGCTCAGCTCCACGGTCGCGCACCTCCGCGGCGAGGTCGATGCCCAGGGCAGCGGGTTCCTCGGGGCGTCCGCGGACTCGCGGCGCCTCGTCATGCTGCAGCAGGTCGAGATCGCGCTCGACCGCGGACGCGAGGGCGACGACGCGAAGCGGAGCCTCCTGTCGCTCGACACGGTGTTCCCGGGCAAGGCCGCGGTGGCCGTCGGCGACGTCGACACCGCCGACAACGTCACGATGATGGTCCCCGGCATGCTCTACACGGTGTCGAACCAGATCACCTGGTGGACGGACCGCGCCGCCGACCTCCACTCCGCGCAGGACTTCTGGTCGAGCACGCTCGCCACCGATGCGACGGCCTCGGCCGCGACGAACGCGACGATCGCCTGGATGGGCTACCGCACGCCCGACCTGACCAACGTCCTCGGCCTGTCGCTGGCCGAGGCGGGCGCCGTGCACCTGGAGGACGCCGTCCAGGGGCTGACGGCGGCGCGCGCAGGATCGGAGCCGCACGTCACCCTGATCGCGCACTCCTACGGCTCCACGACCGCCAGCATCGCCCTCACCTCCGGGAAGATCCACGTCGACTCGTTCGTGGCACTCGGGTCGCCCGGCAGCGTGGTCGCGAAGGCCGGCGACCTCGCCGTCACCCGCGGCCAGGTCTACGCCGCGGCCGCCGCCCTCGACCCGGTCGCCGGCAGCGGCTTCTTCGGGGCCGACCCCGGATCCACCCTCTACGGAGCCACCCTCCTCGACGTGGCCGGAGGCACCGACCCCTTCACCGAGCAGTCCCTGTCCGCCGTCCTGACCCACAACCGCTACTTCACGCCCGGAAGCCAGTCGATGCGCAACCTCGCGCTCATCGGCACGGGCCACGGAGACCTCGCCGAGGGGCGGCAGCCGATCCCGGGAGGGCCGCAGCCGACCGACCAGCCGACCCTCGCGCTCGTCCGCCCGCAGGACGTCAACCGGGAGTCGCTGGGCGCCTGAGCGGGGAGAGCAGGATGCTGTGGCCGGTCGGGCCCGGATCCTGCGCTCCGTCCTCCACGGCAGCGAGTTCTCCGCAGCACCGACTTCTCCACAGCACTGACTTCTGCACGGCACCGACTTCTCCACAGCACGGCGGCGTCGGGCATCGGCCCAGGCGGCACCCGAATAGACTCTCGGGGTACCCCCGACAGAACACGTGACGGAGCCGCATGTCTGAAATCACGCGCGAGCAGGTCGAGCACCTCGCCGGTCTCGCCCGCATCGCCCTCACCTCCGACGAGGTCGACAAGCTCACGGGCGAGCTCGGCCACATCGTCGACAGCATCGCGAAGGTGACCGAGGCCGTGTCGGCCGACACCCCGGCGACCAGCCACCCGATCCCGCTGGCGAACGTGTTCCGCGACGACGTCGTGGGCGAGACCCTCACGCAGGAGCAGGCGCTGGCCGGCGCACCCGAGCACGACGGCAGCCGCTTCAAGGTGAGCGCGATCCTGGGAGAAGAGCAGTGAGCGACGACCTGATCCGCCTGTCCGCCGCAGACCTGGCCGAGAAGCTCGCCTCGCGCGAGGTGTCGGCCGTCGAGGCCACCCGGGCCCACCTCGACCGGATCGCCGCCGTCGACGGCGACGTCCACGCGTTCCTCCACGTCAACGCCGCGGCTCTCGAGACCGCTGCCGCGATCGACGCCAGCCGGGCTGCGGGCGACGAGCTGGGCGCTCTCGCCGGCGTCCCGATCGCCATCAAAGACGTGCTCTGCACCCTCGACATGCCCTCCACCTCCGGCTCGAAGATCCTCGAGGGGTGGATCCCGCCCTACGACGCGACCGTCGTCGCCAAGCTCCGCGCCGCAGGCCTCGTGCCGCTCGGCAAGACCAACATGGACGAGTTCGCGATGGGCTCGTCGACGGAGTTCTCCGCCTACGGCCCGACCCACAACCCGTGGGACCTCGACCGCATCCCCGGCGGCTCGGGCGGCGGCTCGGCCGCAGCCGTGGCCGCGTTCGAGGCGCCCCTGGCCCTCGGCAGCGACACCGGCGGCTCGATCCGCCAGCCGGGCGCCGTCACGGGCACCGTCGGCGTGAAGCCGACCTACGGCTCCGTCAGCCGCTACGGCGCGATCGCACTCGCGTCGAGCCTCGACCAGGTCGGCCCGGTGACCCGCACGGTGCTCGACGCGGGCCTCCTGCACGACGTCATCAAGGGGCACGACAAGCGCGACTCCACCTCGCTGACCGACGAGTGGCCCTCGTTCGCCGACGCCGCGCGCGCCGGCCTCGCTCCCGACTCCCTCCGCGGGGTCAAGGTCGGCATCGTGACCGAGCTCAACGGCGAGGGCTTCCAGGCCGGCGTCAAGGGCCGGTTCGCCGAGGCGGTCGCCCTTCTCTCGGGCGCGGGTGCCGAGATCGTCGAGCTCTCCGCACCGAGCTTCGAGTACGCGATCAGCGCGTACTACCTGATCCTGCCGGCCGAGGCATCGTCGAACCTCGCCAAGTTCGACTCCGTCCGCTTCGGCCTCCGGGTCAACCCCGAGGGCGGCGGCACCGTCGAGCAGGTCATGGCGGCCACGCGCGAGCAGGGCTTCGGGCCCGAGGTGAAGCGCCGCATCATCCTCGGCACCTACGCGCTGAGCGCCGGCTACTACGACGCCTACTACGGCAGCGCGCAGAAGGTGCGCACGCTCGTCCAGCGCGACTTCGCCCGCCTGTTCGACGAGGTCGACATCCTGATCTCGCCGTCGGCGCCCACGACCGCGTTCCCGATCGGCGAGAAGATCGACGACCCGCTGGCCATGTACCTCAACGACCTCACCACGATCCCGGCGAACCTCGCCGGCATCCCGGGCATCTCGATCCCCATGGGCCTGGCCGAGGAAGACGGCCTGCCCACGGGCATCCAGCTGATGGCCCCGGCCCGTGAAGACGCCCGCCTGTACACCTACGGCGCCGCGCTCGAGCAGCTCTTCGAGAGCTCCTGGGGCCACACCCTCATCTCGCGGGCGCCGAGCCTCAGCGTCACCGAACAGTCCGCCGCAACCGAGGGAGTCGTCTGATGGCCGCCCGCCCAGAACTGATGGACTACGACAAGGCGCTCGAGATGTTCGAGCCCGTCGTCGGCTTCGAGGTCCACGTCGAGCTGTCGACCAAGACAAAGATGTTCTCCGACGCCCCCAACGAGTTCGGCGGCGAGCCCAACACGAACATCACGCCGGTCGACCTCGGTCTGCCCGGCTCGCTCCCCGTCGTCAACGGCGAGGCCGTCAAGTACGCGATCAGCCTCGGCCTCGCGCTCGGCTGCTCGATCGCTCGGTCGTCGCGCTTCGCCCGGAAAAACTACTTCTACCCCGACCTGGCGAAGAACTACCAGATCTCGCAGTCCGACGAGCCGATCGCGTTCGAGGGCAGCGTCGAGGTCGAGCTCCCGAACGGCGACACCTTCACGGTGCCTGTCGAGCGTGCGCACATGGAGGAGGACGCCGGCAAGCTGACGCACGTCGGCGGCTCGACCGGCCGCATCCAGGGCGCGGAGTACTCCCTGGTCGACTACAACCGCGCAGGTGTGCCGCTCGTCGAGATCGTCACCCACCCCATCATCGGGGCGGAGGCGCTCGCGCCCGAGCTCGGTGCCGCGTACGTCGAGACGATCCGCGACATCGTCCGCGGCCTCGGCATCTCCGAGGCCCGCATGGAGCGCGGCAATCTCCGCTGCGATGCCAACATCTCTCTCCGCCCCCGGGGCCAGGAGAAGCTGGGCACGCGCACCGAGACCAAGAACGTCAACTCGTTCCGGGCCGTCGAGCGCGCCATCCGCTACGAGATCCAGCGGCAGGCCGCGATCCTGGCCAAGGGCGGCACCATCACGCAGGAGACCCGTCACTGGCACGAGGACACCGGCCGCACCTCCGCCGGCCGTCCGAAGAGCGACGCCGACGACTACCGCTACTTCCCCGAGCCCGACTTGCTGCCCGTGCAGCCGTCGACCGGGCTGATCGAGGAGCTCCGCGCCGCGCTGCCCGAGTCGCCCGCCGTCATGCGGCGCCGTCTCAAGGGCGAGTGGGGCTTCACCGACCTGGAGTTCCAGGACGTCAAGAACGCCGGGCTCCTCGGCGAGATCGTCGGGACCGTCACGGCCGGCGCCTCCCCGCAGGCCGCCCGCAAGTGGTGGACCGGCGAGATCGCCCGCCTCGCGAACCTCGCCGGGCCCGACGTCGAGCCCTCGTCGCTCGTGACCCCGCAGCAGGTCGCCGAGCTGATCGCCCTGATCGACTCCGGCGAGCTCACCGACCGCCTCGCGCGCCAGGTCCTCGAGGGCGTCATCGCCGGCGAGGGCACCCCGGCCGAGGTCGTCGAGAAGCGCGGCCTCAAGGTCGTCTCCGACGACGGAGCCCTCATCGAGGCCATCGACGCCGCGCTCGCCCAGCAGCCCGACGTGCTCGAGAAGATCCGCGACGGCAGGGTCCAGGCGGCCGGTGCGGTCATCGGAGCGGTCATGAAGGCCATGAAGGGCCAGGCCGACGCGGCTCGCGTGCGCGAACTGGTCCTCGAGCGGGCGCAGGCCTGATCTGGCCTCCGGCACCGTCTCGGCTTCCCCGACCGTGAACGCGCAGACACGCTCCCAGCAGCCGCCCCGCGGGGTCGGCTGGTGGCTGACGCCCCTCCGGCCGCTCCTCCTCGGCATGGCGGCTCTCGCCGTCGCCGCGTTCGTCGCGTCCAAGACGCTGCCCGAGCACACGATCGTCATCTGGTCCGCCGTCGGCAAGCGGGGCCTCGCCGCCTCCCGGAGCGACTTCGAGATCGGCATCCTGATCATCGGCCTGGTGGTCTTCGCGGTCTGGATCGTCGCGGGGCTCTTCCTCACGCTGATGCCGACACGGCACCTCCTGGTCCCGAACGCCGCCTACTGGAAGGCGCCCGGCCGCACCGCCGAGATGCGTCGACGCTACGCGACCTACCTCTCCCGCGCGATCGGCATCACCTACTGGTTCGTGGCGGCCGAGGTCGTCGTCGCGATCGTCTCGCAGCGGAACGGGCTCCTCGAGATCCCGTGGTTCCCGGTGGTCGTGTCGCTGCTGTTCGTCGTCATCCTGCTCGTGTTCGCGGTGTGGGTGTTCGCCGACGGGTTCCGGCTGCCGCAGCGACAGGCCGCGCAGAGGGCGGCGGGCAGTGCCGGGCGCTGACCGCGGGGCCGGGTTCGGTGCCGCTGGGCACGGTGCCGGGCCTGGTGCAGCCGGGTTCGGTGCAGACCGGTACGCCGGCGACGTGCTCTCGGGCGACTGGAAGAAGGCCGGCCGGAAGCCGCCGCCCCGCCTCGTCGACGCCGTGCGCGACCTCGTCGTCGAAGAGACCGTGTCGGGGTTCACGGGCGCGATCGTCCGCGTCGAGGCCCAGACCGTCGAGCTCGTCGACTGGAAAGACCGGGTCCGGGCGTTCCCGCTGACGGCGTCGTTCGCCATCGACGGCGAGCCCGTCCGGCTGCAGTTCCCTCGGGCCGCGCCCGCCGGTCGCCTCCGCTCGGCGTCCGGCTCGTTCGCGGTGACCGACGCCCAGGCCCGGACGGCCCTGCCCAGCCGCATCTTCGTGGAGGGCCGCCACGATGCCGAACTGGTCGAGAAGGTCTGGGGCCACGACCTCCGCATCGAGGGCGTCGCCGTGGAGTACCTCGAGGGCGTCGACAACCTCGAGGCGGTCCTCCGGCAGTTCCGTCCGGGGCCCGAGCGCCGCGTCGGAGTCCTGGTCGACCACCTGGTGAAGGGCTCCAAAGAGAGCAGGATCGCCGACGCCATCGCGACCTCCCCGCTCGGCCGCTCCGTGCTCGTCGTGGGGCACCCGTACGTCGACGTCTGGCAGTCCGTCCGGCCCGCCCGCCTCGGCATGAAGGAGTGGCCGGTCGTCCCGAGGTCGATCGAGTGGAAGCAAGGCATCTGTGAGGCGCTCGGCTGGCCGCACGCCGAGCAGGCCGACATCGCGCGGGCGTGGCAGCGGATCCTGGGTCAGGTCCGGACCTTCGCCGACCTCGAGCCCGCCTTCCTCGGGCGCGTCGAGGAGCTCATCGACTTCGTGACTGCCCCGTAGTTGCTCGTGTCGCGCGGTGTCGTGCGTGCAAGATCGCAGTAGATGTCGGGTGCGGGTGGCTCGAGGCGACGGCTAGTGCGATCTCGGGGCCCAGGCCGGACAGGTCGGGCAGCCGAGATCGCGGTTGGACAGGGGTCGGGGAGCGGGAGGCGTGTCGAAGTGCGATCTCGGCGACCCGGGCCGCGAGATCGCAGTAGGTGTCGGGTGGGGGAGGCTCGAGGCGACGGGTAGTGCGATCTCGGCGACCCGGCGGGTGGCGGCGCAGAGGCGGCGCTAGGGGGTGTCGCGCGCGTCGGGGGAGGGACGGCCGCGACGACGACGAGCGACGAGCAGCGCGACGACCGCCGCCGCGATAAGCGCCAGCCCCAGCCCGAGCGCGAGCCACACGGCGACAGGCAGCCCGAAAGCAACCCCCGCGCCCGCGCCATTGCCAGCACCAGCACCAGCGGAAGGCGTCGACGCGAGCGACCTCGTGATGGCGGCGGCGGTCTGGTCGGCCAGGTAGGCGGCGCCGCGGGCGTTCGGGTGGAGAGCGCCGGGCTCGAGGCTGATCTTCGTGAAGCCGGCCGACGCGACGAGGGAGACGCCCTCGATGTACGGGTCGGCCCTCGAGCAGGCGGAGTGCGCCTGCGACCCGGGCAGGGTGTCGACGTACGTGAACGACGCGGCGGCGGCGGCCCTCTTCAGCACGGCGTCGAGGTGCGCCTGGACTCCGGAGAGGTAGGCGACGTCGACGTCGGTGAAGGGGAATCCGTTGCGGGGGAGTCCTTCGCTGAGGCTCGTGCCGTCGATGACGGGCCGGAAGCAGCCCGATACCGGCGTGTGCGCTGCATCGGGGAAGACGGCGGGGTACCCGACGACGAAGACCCGCGCATTCGGCGCCTGGGCGCGGATGGCGGTGAACGCCCGGCGGAGGCCGGTCGCGGTCGTGCTGTCGATCGCCCGCGTGAGCCTGTCGTCGCCGCCGGCGTCGAGGGTCTCCCTGCAGGATCGGGTGGTCGCCTTCGCATCGAACACCGGCCCGGTGCGCCCGAGGGCGATACAGGATGCCGCGGTGCCGAAGACGTCCGCGTCGTTCCCGCCGATCGAGACGGTGACGATCCTCGTCGAGGGCCCCAGCGCGTCGACCTGGGGTGCGGCTCCCGACTGCCTCGTGTCGACGACGTTCGCGGTCGTCGCACTGGAGCAGCTGACGTCGGTGAGGTCGAGATCGAGCGCCGTGGCGACCCGGTGCGGGTAGTCCTCGGCCGACTGCGCGCACGCTCCGACGGGTCGACCGGTCGGGTCGCCGAGCCCGAAGCCGGCAGCGTACGAGTCGCCGAGCGCCACGTAGTCGAGGCCGGCGGCAGGGGCCCTCGAGTCGGCAGCGCTCGACGGCGCAGAAGCGGCTGCAGCACCAGCACCAGCACCAACATCAGCAGCAGCAGCAGGGCCGATCGACATCCCGCTCAGGCCCGCGACGGCCACGAGGGCTGCCCCGACGAGACGGGCACGCAGGATCAGCAGGACGACTCCCGCGGTGTTCTCGACATCGGTCCATCGTACGTGGCTCTTGCCGTGGCCCTCCCGGCGGTCCAGACTGGCCGCACGCGAAGGCTCATCGAGGAGGCTCCATGTCGATCACACTCAACCCGTACCTGAATTTCCGCGGGGAGGCGAGGGAGGCGATCGCGTTCTACGCGTCGGTCCTCGGCGGCGAGCCCCGCGTCACGACCTTCGCCGAGGGCGGGATGGCCGAGCACCTGCCCGACGACGACGGCTCCCTCGTCATGCACGGCGAGCTGAGCACGCCCCTCGGCCTCACCCTGATGTGCTCCGACGCGCCGTCGACGATGCCCGTCGAGGTCGGCAACAACGTCACCGTCTCGCTCTCCGGCGACGACGCCGACACGCTCGCGGCCTACTGGGACGGCCTCTCCGCCGGCGGGAACGTCACGATGCCGTTCGAGGTCGCACCCTGGGGCGACCGCTTCGGCATGTTCACCGACCGCTTCGGCGTGGAGTGGATGGTCAACTCGGTGCCGCCCGCCGCCTGAACCCGAGAGAGCGCGAAGCACGCGAGGCACTGCGCAAGACGCAGTACACAAGAAGCATTGCACAACAGCTCTTGCACAACGACTCTTGTGCATCTAGCATGGCTCCATGCCAGCCCGCCGCCGCACCACCGTGACCCTCGACGACGCCGCCCGCATGCGCGTCCTCGCCCACCCGACCCGCCTCGAGCTCCTCGGCCTCCTCCGGGAGCGCGGCCCGCAGACGGCGGCCCTGCTCGGCGACGTGGTCGACGAGGCTCCGGGCACGGTCAGCTACCACCTGGGCCGGCTCGCCTCGGCCGGGCTGATCGAGGAGGCGCAGGATCACGGCACCGACGGCCGGGAGCGCTGGTGGCGGGCCGCGCACGAGACGACCAGCGTCGATCCTGCGAGCCTCGTCGACGACCCCGAGAAGTTCGCCTCGGCCCTGGTGCTGGAGCGCGCGTTCTCGCAGGCCTGGGCTCACTCGTACGACCGCTTCATCGACTCGCTGCCGCAGCAGCCGCCGGAGTGGCGCTCCGCCGCCGTCGCGTACGACCGACTCCTGCGGCTCACTCCCGAGCAGGCCGCCGAGCTCCGCGACGAGCTCCTCGCGCTCGGCGACCGCTGGCAGGAGCTCGCCGACAGCGCCCCCGACGCCCCGGGCGCCGAGACCGTCGCCCTGCTGACGACGATGCACCGTCGCGCATGACCGGCGCGCGATCGTGACCCGCCGCCGCGCCGTCGGCTCCCTCGCCGCTCTCCTGACGGCCCACGCGCTGTCGCAGACCGGCAACGTCGTCACGCTCTTCGCCGTGCCGTTCGCGGTCCTCGCGACCGGCGGCGGCCCCGTCCAGGTCGGCGTGGCCTCGTTCGTCGCGACGGTCCCGATCGTGATCGGCGGCCCGCTCGGGGGAGTCCTGGTCGGCAGGATCGGCTACAAGCGCTCGAGCATCCTGGCCGACGTCGTGAACGGGGCTGCGATCGTCCTGATCCCGATCCTGGCGGTCACGGTCGGCCTGCCGTTCTGGGCGCTGCTGGGGCTCGTCTTCGTCGGCGGCTTGCTCGACACCCCCGGTCAGACGGCGAGACGCGTGCTCGTCCCCGACATCTCGGGTCTCGCCGGCGTGCGCCTCGAGCGCTCGGTCGGGTTCATCGACGCGGCCACCCGCCTGTCGGGGCTGATCGGCGCACCGCTGGCCGGCATCCTGGTCGCTGCTCTCGGGCCGTTCGAGGCGCTCTACGCGACCGCCGCCGGATTCGCCCTCTCCGCCCTGGTGACGGTCCTCCTCGTCGACGCGCCCGTGTCGGTCACGGCCTCGGACGAGGTGCAGGAGGGCTACTGGGCTGATCTCCGCGCGGGGTTCCGGGCGGTCGTCCACGACCCCCTCCTCCGCATCCTGGTCGCTCTGGTGCTCGTCACGAACCTGTTGGACGCGGCCCGCAGCAACACGCTGCTGCCGCTCTACGCCGACCAGCGGCTCGGCGGGGCAGGAGCGCTGGGCTGGATCGTCGCCTGCTTCGGCGGCAGCGCGCTGGTCGGGTCCGTGCTGTTCGGCTTCGTCGCGCACCGGGTTCCGCGGCGCGTCACGTTCTCCGTGTGCTTCGTCCTGGCGGGCGGTCCGTCGCTCTGCGTCTTCGCTCTCGGGCTCCCGGTGCCGTGGCTGATCGCGGGGATGGTCGTGTCGGGCCTCGCCGCGGGGTCGCTCAACCCGATCCTCGGCGCGGTCCAGTTCGAGCGGATCCCGGAGCACCTCCGAGCGCGCGTCTTCGGGCTCCTGACCGCTGCCGCGTGGGCGGGCGTGCCGCTCGGCGGGCTGCTCGGCGGCTTCGCCGCCTCGGCGTGGGGCGTCTCGACGACCTTCGGCATCGTGGGGGTGATCTACGTGGGGGTCTGCCTCGCCCCGCTCAGCGGCGGGCGGTGGCGCCTCATGGAGAAGGACGCGATCCAGAAGGACCGCGTCCTGGCCTGACGGCCGCCCTCCAGCGCCGGTCAGCGCAGCGGGAAGCTCCCGCCGAGCAGGTCGTTCACTTCTTCTTCGGGGAGGTTGTTCGAGGGGTTCGTGATGTCGTGGTCGGTCTGCGCGACCTCGTCCGCGGAGTCGCCGCGGCGGGCCTCGGCGTCGGGCTCGGAGTCGAGGGCCTCGACGTCGTCGGGGTGATCGGTCATGGGGTGCTCCTCGTCGTCGGTGCTGCGGGTCGCCACCGGCGCCCGTCTCGCCTGCAAGCTACCCCCGGATCCGGCGCGGGGACCCAGGATTCCGACCCCGGGCGACCTAAAATGAGGCATGGCCGATTCGATCGAGGGGCGCGTGCGCTCGTCCGTCGACGCCTTCCTGCGCTGGCTCCCGAGGTGGCAGCTCGGCACCTCGAAGGCCCGCACTCGTGTCTGCCGCCTCTGCCTCGGGTCGCCGGTCGCCACGGCCGCCGGGTTCGACCACGACGTCCCGCACGCGGTCCAGCACGCTCTCCTGAGCAGGATGCGCGTCATCGTCGACGAGGCGGTCGACGAGTACACGGCGAGGAACCTCCCGATGGTCAGCCGTGAGCTCGCCAGGGCGCATCCCGACCACCACCACGGCTACCGCCCCGACGAGGGCCTGGCTCTGGAGTTCCAGGGGCTCGAGATCGATCCCGAGCCGGAGCCCGGGCAGCCGTTTCTCTTCACTCTGCAGGAGCTCGCCGAGGAGGACCGCCGCTCGGTGGAGCCCGCCGAGGTGCCGGCCGATCCTGCGCCGCCCACCACCTACTCCGACGAAGCGAAGGCAGCCTTGCGCCGAGAACTCGAACTGGCCGACGACCACGCGCGGACGGTCGGCACCACCGTGTGCCTGGCCCTGGTGGAGCACCGCCGCCGCATCGCCGACGCTGTCGACCGCCTGGTCGAGCCGCAGATCGACGAGCTGCTCCGCGAGCTCTCGCAGGCCCTCGAGAATCCGAGGTCGCGCTCGTGATCCCCAAGACCGTGTTCGGCAGGACGCCGTGGTGGTCGTTCGTTCTCGACCTCGTGCTCGTGCTCGCGTTCGTCCTGATCGGGCGGCGGAGTCACGACGAGTCCGACGCGCTGACCGGCATCCTGACGACCGCCTGGCCGTTCGTCTCCGGGCTCGTGCTGGGCTGGCTCGTGCTGGTCGGCTTCCGCTGGCCCTTCGTCACGGTGCTGTCGGGCGCCGTGGTGACGGTCGTGACCGTGCTGGTCGGCATGCTGCTCCGCCACTCGAGCGACCAGGGCGTCGCCGTGAGCTTCGTGATCGTGGCGACGGTCGTGCTGGCGGTCTTCCTGATCGGTTGGCGTGCCCTCGCGATCCTGTTGGCGAAGCGCCGGAGGGCAGCCCGCGCCTAGCGCCGGCTCCCGTCGCCGCCGCGCCTAGGGCTTGGCGCTGTTGTCGAGCGCGGGCTCGTCGGTGAGCACCAGGCCGGACGAGCTGTTGGCGCTGTTGGTGAGCTCGGCGAGCCACGACCGGCTGATGGTCGGCACGCGCCCGCCGTTGTACTTGAAGTACAGCGGGATGCTGGCGTCCATCCAGAGACTCGAGCGGCCGTCGCCGACCTTCTGCGGGTCGCGCCAGGAGAAGAAGAACGATTCGCGCCGGCGCAGCTTCGTCGCGATGACGATCTGAAGGTGCTCGAGGGTGCGATCTTCGAATTCGATCTCGATGGCGGTCGAGCCATAGATCAGGGATCCCATTTTTCTCCTACGTCTCCGGGCTCGATCCGGGGTCAGGGAACCGGGCCAGCGGTATGAGATTACCTCGTAGCGGGGTACGCCGTGTGCACGGCGCGGAAGCACATGTGGAGCGTGGCGCGACTAGCGTGGGCCACTCGGCCGCCGAGCGCGGCCGTCCGAGCTGAGGAGCCGAATGCCATCGAAGAGCCACGTGCCTGACAGGATCGCCGTCGTCACCGGAGGGACCGCCGGACTCGGGCGGGCCATCGTCCGCGAACTCGCCGCCCGGGGCTGGGATGTCGCGATCCTCGCCCGAGGCGAGGAGGGCCTCGCGGGGGCCGCGCGCGACGTCACCGAGGCGGGCAGGCGCGCCCTGCCGATCTCGACGGACGTGTCCGACGACGCCGCCGTCGAGGCGGCCGCCACGCGCGTCGAGGAGGAGCTCGGCCCGATCGACCTCTGGGTGAACGACGCCATGGTCGGCGTCTTCGGCGAGTTCCTGACCACCGAGCCGGGCGACTTCGAGCGGGCGACCCAGGTCAACTTCTTCGGCTTCGTGAACGGGACGCGCGCGGCCCTCAAGCGCATGGTGCCGCGCGACAGCGGCCACGTCATCCAGATCGGCTCCGCACTCGCGCACCGCGGCATCCCGCTGCAGGCCGCCTACTGCGCCTCGAAGCACGCGATCACCGGGTTCACCGAGTCGGTGACGACGGAGCTGCTCCACAACAAGAGCAACGTGAAGATCTCGCAGGTCGACATGCCGGCGATGAACACCATCCAGTTCAACTGGGTGAAGTCGCAGCTGCCGCACCACCCGCAGCCGGTGCCCACGATCTTCCAGCCCGAGACGTGCGCCCGCGCCGTCGCCGACGTGGCCGACCACCCGCGTCGCCGCAGCTGGATCGGGGAGCCCACGGTCATGACCGTCCTCGGCAACCGCTTCGTCGCCCCGTTCCTCGACGTGTACCTGGCCAAGACCGGGTACTCGGGGCAGCAGGCGCCCGACAAGAAGCAGCCGATGCTGCCCGACAACCTCTACGCGCCCGTCGAGGGCGACCACGGGTCGCGGGGCATCTTCAGCGACAAGGCCAAGGAGACCAGCCCGCAGATCTGGTACACCCAGCACCGGCGCGTCAGCTACGCGGCCGCGGCCGGCGCCCTGCTGGGCGGCGTCGCAGCCCTCACGGCCGGACTCCGGCGGCGATGACCGACGACGCCGTCGTCGTCGGCGCGGGCCCGAACGGGCTCGCGGCGGCCGTCGTGCTCGCCCGCGCCGGACTCTCCGTGCGCGTGCTCGAGAAGGCGGACACGATCGGCGGCGGCGCCCGTACCGCCGAGCTGACCCTCCCCGGCTTCCTGCACGACATCTGCTCGGCCGTCCACCCGATGGGCGCGGTCTCCGGGTTCTTCCGCTCCTTCGGGCTCGAGCGCAGGATCGAGATGCTCACCCCGGACATCTCCTACGCGCACCCTCTGCCCGACGGCCGCGCCGGCATCGCGTTCCGCGACCTCGACCGGACCGTGGCGCGCCTCGGCCGCGACGGCCGGTCGTACGACACGCTCTTCCGCGACCTGGTCGAGCGCGACGCGGAGCTGGCGCAGTTCAGCCTCTCGTCGCTGCTGCAGGTGCCGAGGCACCCGGCGACGATCGCCCTGTTCGGCCTCGCCATGCTCGATCAGGGCGGCCCCTGGTGGAACGAGCGGTGGCGCGGCGAGGAGGCGCCTGCGATGCTCGCGGGCGTGATGGCGCACGCGATCCGGCCGATGCCGAGCCTGTCCGCCGCAGCCGCCGGGCTCGCACTCGCCGTGCACGCGCACGCGCGAGGCTGGCCGGTCCCGCGCGGAGGCAGCCAGAGCATCGTCGACGCCATGGCCGACGACGTCCGGGCGCACGGCGGCGTCATCGAGACCGGCGTCGAGGTGACCTCGCTCGACCAGCTGGGCTCGCCTCGGGCGGCGGTGTTCGACGTGAGCGCCCGGGCGATGGCCGACATCGCGGGCGACCGCTTCCCCGCCTGGTACTCCCGGGCGCTCCGGCGGTTCCAGTACGGGAACGCGGCGTCGAAGGTCGACTTCGCCCTGTCGGAGCCCGTGCCGTGGAAGAACCCCGAGATCGCCGGGTCGCCGACCGTCCACCTCGGCGGCTCGCGCGAACGGGTGGCCGCCGCCGAGCGCGAGGTGGCCCGCGGTCGCCACGCAGAGGACCCGTTCGTCCTCGCCGTGCAGCAGAGCGCCATCGACCCCACCCGGGCACCGGAGGGGCAGGCCACGCTCTGGGCCTACACGCACGTGCCGCGCGACTCCGACATCGACCAGACCGACGTCATCATCCGCGAGATCGAGCGGTACGCGCCCGGGTTCCGCGACACGATCCTGGCCTCGTCCGCTCGCACCGCCAAGGACCTCGAGAACTACGACCCGAACTACATCGGCGGCGACATCGCGAGCGGCGCCCCCAGCGTCAAGCAGCTCATCGCCCGTCCGGTCGTCGACGTCGAGCCGTGGCGCACTCCGGCGAAGGGCGTCTACCTCGGCTCCTCGTCGGCGCCGCCCGGCCCGAGCGTGCACGGCCTCGGCGGGGCCTACGCCGCGCGGAGCGCCCTGCGCCACGAGTTCGGAATCCACAGCCTTCCCGACCTCTCGCCCGAATCCGAAGGAGGAGTCTGATGTCGACCATCCACCGATTCATCGAAGCGACCCCCGACGAGGTGTTCGCCGTCCTCGCCAACGGCTGGCTCTTCCCGAGCTGGGTCGTCGGTGCCTCGCGCATCCGCGACGTCGAAGAGGCGTGGCCCGCTGTCGACTCGAAGATCCACCACTCGTTCGGCGTCTGGCCCGTCGTGATCGACGACTCCACCTCCGTCGTCGACTGGAGCCCGCCCGTCCGGGCCGAGTTCGTCGCCCGCGGCTGGCCGCTCGGCGAGGCCGACGTCACCATCGAGGTGCAGGATCGCTCCGGCGGCTGCTTCGTCACGATGACCGAGTACGCGAGGTCGGGGCCCGGCACACTCGTGCCGCCGCTCCTGATGGAGCCGGTGCTGAACGTCCGCAACCGCGAGGCCCTGCAGCGGCTCGCCTGGCTGGTCGAGGGCGGCGCGGCGGAGTAGCGTTCCGGCATGATCGCGACGACCTGGAAGACGGTCGCCGGCCAGGGTTCGGCCGACGTGGCCCTGATCCTGCCCGGCTCCGGCTACACCGCTCAGGCACCGCTCCTCTACTGGTGCGCTCGGCTCCTCGAGGGGGCCGGGTGGCAGGTCCGCGTCGCGACCTGGGGTGAGGGCGGCGGAGCCGATGTCACGCCCGTCGAGTTCGTGGAGCGCTCCGTCGAGGACGGATTCTCTGCGGCGGAGCCGTCGACTCCCGGGGCCGGCCGCAGGCTCGTCGTGGCGAAGTCGTTCGGGACCCTGGCTGCGCCGTGGGCGGGGCGCGAGGGCGTGCGGGGCGTGTGGCTCACGCCGATCCTGACCGACGAGCCGGTCGCACAGGCACTCGCAGCCGCCACCCGCGACGACCTCGTGGTTGGCGGCGAGGCCGATGACCTCTGGCGTCCGGAGCGCCTCGAGGGAACGGACGCCCGCGTCGTGACTGTCCCGGGAGGCGACCACGGCCTGCTCGTGCCCGGAGGCTGGCGGGAGTCGCTCGCGGCTCAGCAGCGCGTCTACGACGCGGTCGCCGAGCACCTCGGGGTCACTTCTTCTGCAGCTGCTCCTTGACCTTCCGGCGGATGACCTTGCCGATGAGGCTCTTCGGGAGTTCGTTCACGACGACGATCCGGCGCGGCACCTTGTAGGCGGCGAGGTTCTCGCGCGCGAACTCGCGGAGCGCCGACTGGTCGAGCTCGACGCCCTTCTCGACGACGACCGCGGCCACGACCTGCTCGCCCGACGCGCTCGGGAGTCCGACCACCGCGACGTCCTCGACGCCGTCGAACTGGCGCAGCGTGTCCTCGACCTCGGAGGGCGACACGTTGAAGCCGCCGGTGATGATGAGGTCTTTGATCCGGTCGACGATCGCGACGAAGCCGTCGTCCGAGATGGTGACGATGTCGCCGGTGCGGAACCAGCCGCCCTCGATCAGCACCTCGGCGGTCTCCTCGGGGCGGTGGTAGTAGCCGGAGAACACCTGCGGGCCACGCACGAGCAGCTCGCCGGGCTCGCCGCGCGGCACGTCTCTGGTCGGGTCGTCGGGGTCGACGGCGCGGGCCTCGGTCGACGGGAACGGCAGCCCCACCGTGCCGGCGCGCCTCGCGTCCGACACCGGGTTGGCCATCAGGACCGGCGAGGTCTCGCTCAGGCCGTAGCCCTCGATGAGCCAGCCGCCGGAGCGCTCCTCCCACGGCTCGACGACCGCGGCCGAGAGCGGCATGGCTCCTGAGATCGCGATGTCGATGCCCTTCAGCGACACCCCAGCGTCGTCGGCGGCGCGCTGGAGGCGCTGGTAGATCGGCGGCACGGCCGGGAGGAATGTCGGCGGGTGCTTCTTCATCGCGGTCAGCACGAGCGACGGCTCGAAGGCGGGGAAGAGCACCAGGCGGGCGCCCATGCGCATGGCGAAGGTGAGGCAGAGCGTCAGCCCGTACGCGTGGAACATGGGCAGGATCGCGTAGACGACGCTCGAGCCCTCCTTGATCTGCGGGATCCAGGCCTGGCACTGCGCGGCGTTCGACATCAGGTTGCCGTGCGACAGCATCGCGCCCTTGGGGCTGCCGGTCGTGCCCGAGGTGTACTGGATCAGCGCGAGGTCGTCGGTGGCGGGGCGGGGGTGCGACGCGACGATCCTGGACGATCCTGCGATCTTCTCCCACGGCGTCGTGCCGGTGACCTGCGTGGTCAGGCGGTCACGCGACTCGCGGGCCTTCTTGACCGGCAGTCGCAGCTGGATCCGCATCGACAGCGGCATGGCCTTCGTGACGTCGACGGAGACGATGCCGTCGATCGGCACCTCGGCGGGGAAGCCCTGGATCGTCTTCACCACCTTGTCCCAGGCGATCGCGAAGCGGGCCCCGTGGTCTTCGAACTGGTGCTGCAGCTCGCGCGGCGTGTAGAGCGGGTTGTGCTCGACGACGATCGCGCCGAGACGCAGGACCGCGTAGAACGCGACGACGTGCTGGGGGCAGTTCGGCAGGATCAGGGCGACGGTGTCGCCCTTCGAGACGCCGAGCGCGCGGAGGCCCTCGGCGGCGCGCTGGATCTGCTCGACCATGCTCTCGTAGCTGGTCTCGGCGCCGAAGTACTCCAGCGCCGTCGCCTTCGGGTACTTCTCGGCGGTGAGTCGTACGAGGTCGATCAGCGAGCCGGTGGCGGGCTCGATGTCGTGGGGGATGCCCGGAGCGTAGGAGGCCAGCCAGGGACGTTCGGTGTCGATGGTCACCTCACCACTCTAGGAGGTTCGCCAGCGCAAGTTCTCGTGCGTCCCGGCCAGCCGGGGAGTTGGCTGATCCGGGATCATCACGAGAGAGGAACACCGCATGAGCAGGGTCTGGTTCATCACAGGAGCGTCCAAGGGCTTCGGCCGCGAGTGGACGGAGGCCGCCCTCGAGCGCGGCGACAGCGTGGCGGCGACCGCCAGGAGGCCCGAGGCGCTCGACGATCTGGCCGAGCAGTACCCGGACACCCTCCTGGTGCTGCAGCTC
Source organism: Frondihabitans peucedani (assembly GCF_039537585.1). Classification (NCBI taxonomy): domain Bacteria; kingdom Bacillati; phylum Actinomycetota; class Actinomycetes; order Micrococcales; family Microbacteriaceae; genus Frondihabitans; species Frondihabitans peucedani. The sequence continues at coordinate 232,786 of NZ_BAABAU010000003.1, read as the reverse complement.
GACGTCGACGACCGCGAGGCCGATTTCGAAGCGGTGAAGGCCGCGCACGAGCGCTTCGGACGGCTCGACATCGTCATCAACAACGCCGGCTACGGCCATTTCGGCATGATCGAGGAGCTGAGCGAGCAGGATGTCCGCGCGCAGCTCGAGACGAACCTCTTCGGCGCCCTCTGGGTCACCCAGGCCGCGCTGCCGTTCCTCCGGGAGCAGGGGTCCGGCCACATCATCAACGTCTCGAGCATCGGCGGGATCTCGGCCTTCCCCGGGATCGGCGCCTACCACATGTCGAAGTGGGCGCTCGAGGCTCTCGGGCAGTCGCTGGCGCAGGAGGTGCAGGGCTTCGGCATCAAGGTCACCACCATCGAGCCCGGCGGCTTCTCGACCGACTGGGCGGGCCCGTCGGCCAAGCACAGCGACGAGCTCCCCGCGTACGAGGCGGCGCACGAGGCGATGAAGAACCGCCCGAGCGTCTCGGCCAAGCGAGGCACCCCGGGAGCCACTCGCGGCCCGATCCTGAAGATCGTCGACGCCGAGAACCCGCCGCTGCGGATCTTCCTCGGCGCGGCCCCGCTCGAGATCGCGACGAAGGACTACGAGTCGCGCCTGGCCCTCTGGAACGAGTGGCACGACGTGTCTCTCGAGGCACAGGGAGAGTAGGGCACTTCTCCAGGTGGCTGGCATCTACTGGACAGATGCCAGCCACCGCGCTCCTCCCGGCGCTCACCGAACCGATCCGGGCCCGCCTCCAGTACACGTTCAACGGCCAGAGGACGGGCATCCCGGAGTGGGTCAGCGACCTCGAGAAGGGCGACGACCCCGGCTTCTTCGGCCCCGGGTCGGCGGTCTGGGCGGTCCACGGCGGCATGTCGACGATCCCTGCGGGAGTGCGGGCGCTCCTCGTACAGGCCCTCCACCCGGGTGCTCTCGCCGGTGTCCACGACCACTCCCGCTACCGGGAGGATCCCCTCGGGCGCCTGGCCGGCACGATCCGCTGGATCTTCACCGTCTCGTACGGCAGTCAGGAGGCCGCGACTCACGCCTCGAACTGGGTGCTCCGGCTCCACGAGAAGGTCACCGGCAGCTACGACGACCGGCACGGCGTCACGCACCCGTACGCGGCGAACGATCCGGCGCTCCTGAGGTGGGTGCACCTGGCATTCGCCGACTCGTTCCTGGCGACGGCGCTGGCGTGGGGAACGCCGATCCCGGGCGGCGCCGACGCCTACGTCCGCGAGTGGGCGATCGCGGGCGAACTCATGGGCGTGCAGGATCCGCCCCGGTCGGCCGCCGCCCTCCGCGCCCAGCTCGACGCGTACGACTCCGACGGGGTCCTCGAGCGCTCGGCCCGGACCGACGAGGTGGTGCGGTTCTTGAAGCGCCCGCCGCTCTTCCCCGTGCTGCGCGCCGGCTACCCGGTGCTCTTCGACGGCGCCGTCGGCACGCTGACGCCGCGGCACCGCGAGCTGCTCGGCCTGGAGCTGCCGCACCTCGGCCCGATCACGCTGCCGACGAGGCCGGCCACCTCCGTGATGCTCGCCGGCATCGGCGCGCTGCTCGGGCCGGAGCCGGCGGCAGCCAAGGCGGCCAAGGTGCGGCGGGCCCGGCTCGGCGTCGTCGACGAGCCGGCGGCCTAGGCCTCCTGCAGACGCTCCACCAGCGTCGCCTTCGACAGGCGCGAGTAGCCGGGGATCTTCTTCTCCCGTGCCAGGTGCCGGAGCTGGATCATCGTGAGCGACGAGAGGTCGGCGGCGGCCGAACGGCCGTCGGCGGTGGGGACGTCCACGGTGACCTCGTGGGGGAGCGGGAGGTCGCGCGTCGACGCCGAGGCGGCGGGCGGGGTGGGGACGTCGGCCAGAGCCTCGGCCGCCTTCGCCTTCTTCGACGACGTCTTCTTCAGAACGGCCGTCTTCTTCTCGACCGCCTGCTTCGCGTCCTTCAGCTGGGCCTTCTCGAGCTTCGCCTTCGCCACGGTCTTCTGGAGGTCGGATCGGAGGTCGGCCGCGGCGATCCTGCGCTGCTTGCTCGCCTTCTTCGCCTTCGCCTCGGCTTCGCCGACGGCCTCCTTCGCCTTCTTCAGGGCCTTCTTCGCGGACGCTTCGAGCTTCTTCTGGCCGGCCATCGGGTCGCCTTTCGTCGAGAGTGCGGAATTCTGAACGCCCGAGTATTCCACGCGCGGGTGAACGCGCGACCGAGAGCGCGCCCGAGCCGGCGTCACTCCGCCGCGATCAGCGACTCCCGGATCTTCCGGCGGAGCGTCTTCCCGATGAGGTTCTTCGGCAGCTCGTCGACGACGACGAAGCGCCTCGGCACCTTGTAGGCGGCGAGGTGCGCCCTGCAGTGGGCGCGGGCCTCCTCCTCGTCGAAGCGCGCCCCGGGCTTCAGGACGACGGCCGCCGTGACGTCCTCGCCTCCTGCGTCTCGCGGCACGCCGACCACGGCGGCCTCCGCCACGCCCGCGACGCCGAGCACCGCCTCCTCGACCTCGGACGGGGCCACGTTGAAGCCGCCGGTGACGATGAGCTCCTTGATGCGGTCGACGATGGTGATGTAGCCGTCGGCGCTCATCGTGACGACGTCGCCGGTGCGGAACCAGCCGCCCTCGATCAGGACCGCGGCCGTCTCGTCCGGCCGCCTCCAGTAGCCCTGGAACACCTGCGGGCCGCGCAGCAGCAGCTCGCCCTTCTCGCCGGGCGCCACCTCGACGTCGGGGTGCTTCCGCTTGACCACCTTCGCCTCCGTCGACGGGAACGGGACGCCGACCGTGCCGGGGCGCCGGGTCGAGCCCACCGGGTTCGCGAGGGCGATCGGCGACGTCTCGGTGAGTCCGAAGCCCTCGACGAGCATGCCGCCGGTCGCCTCCTCCCAGGCCGTGGTGACCGACGGCGGCAGGTTCATCGCCCCCGAGATCGCGAAGCGGACGCTCGACAGGTCGACCCTCCGCTTCTTGGCAGCCTCCGCCAGTCGCTCGTAGATCGGCGGGACGGCCGGCAGGAACGTCGGCGGGCTCTTCCTCACCGCGCCGAGCACCAGGTCGACGTCGAACTTCGGGAACAGCACCACTCGAGCGCCGATCCGCATCGCGACCGTCAGGCAGAGGGTGAGCCCGTACGCGTGGAAGAACGGCAGGACCCCGTAGAACGTCTCGGTGCCGTCGGCGAGCCCCGGCACCCAGGCCCGCGCCTGCTCGACGTTGCTCCGCAGATTCCGGTGGCTCAGGATCGCGCCCTTCGGCAGGCCGGTCGTGCCGCTGGTGTACTGCAGCAGGGCGACGTCGTCGAGGGCGGGCCGCTCGTGGCGGGCGCGGAGGGGCCGGGCCCCGACGACGTGCTTCCACGGCACGACGCGGAGGGTGCGGTGCTTCGCGACGCGCGTGGTCAGGGCGGACCTGGCATCCTGCGCTCGCCCGAGGGGGAGCCGCAGGGCGACCCGCTTGCCGAATGGCATCTCGCGCGTGAGGTCGACGCTGACCACGGCCTCGAAGCGGATGTCGCGGGGCATCTCGGCGAGGCGGTCGACCAGCTTGTCCCAGGCGACGGCGACCCGCGCGCCGTGGTCCTCGAAGAGGTGGCGGAGCTCGCGGTCGGTGTAGAGCGGGTTGTGCTCGACGACGACGGCTCCGAGGCGCAGGATCGCGTAGAACGCGACGACGTGCTGCGGGCAGTTGGGCAGCAGGAGCGCGACGCGGTCGCCGTGCTTCACGCCGAGCCTCCGGAGGCCCTCCGCGGCGCGAAGGATCTGGTCGTGGAGGCTCGAGTAGCTGGTCGTGCGTCCGAAGAACTCGAGCGCTGCGTGCGAGCGGTAGGCCGCCCGGGCCTCGTCGATCAGGTCGACCAGGGTGCCCGTGACCGGCTCGATGTCGAGCGGCACCCCCTCGGCGTAGCTGGACGACCAGGGACGGGTGGACGGAGGGCTCTGTACGTCATCGGACATGCGACCAGCTTTCCACGCGGTCGCTCGCGCGCGCGACCGGCTGGTGCTGCTGGGGTGGTGCTGCGTGCGGCTGAGTTGCTGCTGCGTCAGCCGGCGTCGCGCCCGGTCAGCGCCAGCAGCCGGACGCGGAGCGACGCGTCGGCCGGCACGCTCACGGCCGGGGCGAAGAGGCCGCTCGCCTCGAGGAGTCCGGCCTGCGGCTCGAAGACGCTCCAGACGGCGTCGACGAGGTCGTCGTCGAGCTCCTCGCTGGTGGCCGTGGCCCGGGCGAGGTCCCAGGTGTGGATCGTGATGTCGCCGACCTGCTCGGCGAGGTAGTCGGCGGCCCGGACCGTGTCGTACGACAGGTGCACCGAGGCGTCGAGGTCGGCTGCCTCCCATGCGGCGAGGGCCGCGGCCGCGTGCCTCCGCCACTCGGCGGCGAGGTCGTCGCCGAGGGGTGTGACCTTCAGCTCGGCCTCGGCGGTGGTGCGGCCGGCGAGGAGCTCGGGCACCCACTGCTGGTCTTCGGTGACGTGGGCGACGAGGTCGCGGATGGTCCACTCGGTGTCGGGGGTCGGGGCGTCCCAGTCGGCGACGGCGGCGATGCGCGCCGCGAACTCGGTGTGGGCGGTGCGGAGGAGGGCGATCCAGTTCTCGGGCATGGGGATCCTCTCGGGGTGGGGCGTGGGCTTGCGACAACTGTCGGGGTGCTCGGGTTGTTCCCGGCGCCCGTCGGCGCCGCGCGTCGGCGCAGGCACCTCGCCGCGGCGCGGTGCCGCTGCCGATGCGCCCCGCTGCTGGCCCACGAGTGATCCGGCGCGGAGTGACAGAGTGGTCGAATGGACGATCTCGTGATCCGTCGGGCCCGATCCGACGAGCTGGGGGCGGTGGCGGACCTCCGCTGGCGGTGGAGCGTCGATGAGGCAGGTGTACGGCCCGTGACGGATCCGGTCGGCTACCGCGACGCGACAGTGGCGTTCTGGGCAGCGCATCCTTCGTCCCACCGCTGCTTCGTGGCCGAGCACGACGGCGAGATCGTCGGCATGGCGTGGATCGCCTACACCGACCGCCCGCCGACGCCGAACGATCTCGGGCGCTTCTCTGCTGACGTGCAGTCCGTGTACGTCGTACCGGAGCTCCGTGGGGAGAGCGCAGGATCGCGCCTGCTCGCAGCCCTGATCGACGACGCGCGCGGTCACGGCTGCCAGTATGTGCGCGTGCACTCGAGCGCGCGAGCCGTGCCGCTCTACGCGCGGTCCGGCTTCGCCGTCGACGAGACGTATCGCGTCCTCCGGCTCTGACGGTCGAGCACGGCGCCGCGCGTCGGCGCAGGCACCGCGCCGCGGCGCGGTGCCGCTGCCGACACGCCCCGCCGACCCCCTGCGAGCGAGCAGCACGAGCGGCCTGCGGCGGGGCCATGATGGAGGAGCGCCCGCACCACGGCGGCGCCTGAAGAAATGGACGACGAATGTCGATGACCGTTCTGCTCGAGATGACCCTCCGACCCGACGCGACGGAGGCCCAGAGCATCATCAGCGAGACCCTCGCCCAGACCCGCGCCTACAGCGGCAACGAGGGCATCGAGGTGCTCGTCGACGACGACGACAGCGCCAAGCTCGTCGTCGTCGAGACCTGGGAGTCGACCGCCCACCACGCCGCCTACGCCGAGTGGCGGACCACCCCCGAGGGCCAGAACCGCCTCGGCGAGATCGTCGCGGCCCCGCCGGTGAAGCGCATCTTCAGCGAGACCCTCGACATCTGATCGGAGACGGGGCCGCGAGAGGTCCGAGCGGGCCCGCCGCCTAGGCTGGCAGGATGCTCGGACCCCGCGACCCGCTCGTCCCGACGCCGCGCCGCGTGCTCGTCGCGGGCGCGTCGGGCACGGGCAAGACCACCCTCGGCAGACGCGTCGACGAGGTGCTCGGCCTGCCGCACACCGAGATCGACGCGCTGTTCCACGGGCCGGAGTGGAGCATCCTGCCCGGCTTCGTCGAGGAGGTCGACGCCTTCACGGCGGCGCCCGCGTGGGTGACCGAGTGGCAGTACGCGTCGCAGCTCGGCGACCTGCTGCCGAGCCGGGCCGACACGGTCGTCTGGCTCGACCTCCGTGCGGCGACGCACATGACGCGCCTGGTGCGGCGGACCCTCTCGAGGCGCTTCCGCCGCACCGAGCTCTGGAACGGCAACGTCGAGCCGCCGCTCCGCACGATCCTGACCGACCCCGAGCACATCATCCGCTGGGGCTGGAAGAGCCGCCGGACGATCGCCGCCAGGGTCCTCGATGCCGAGCGCGAGCATCCTGCGCTGCGGATCGTCCGCCTGCGCTCGCAGCGCGACATCGAGGCCTGGGTGGCGACCCTCGCGGAGGCGGCTACGGCCCGCTGACCAGCGAGACCGGCGTGCCGGTGTTCGCGACCGTCGCAGGATCCCCGGTGTCGTTCACGACGTGGTCCAGCGTGCCGGCGCCCAGGTTGACCGTCAGGATGTCGTGCAGCCGCACCCCGGGACTCACCGGCACCTCGAAGCCGCGCGTGGCGTGGAGGCTCGGGTCGACGTTCGTGAAGATGTACGAGCCTCCGCCCCAGAGCTCGTTGGTCTTCACCCGGTCGGAGACCTTGTACGCGGCCCAGCCGTCGACGCCGCCGTGCTGCCACGCCGCCTGCGAGGGCGCGTCGTAGGGCAGCTCGTTCTGGAAGAAGACCGTGCGGCCGCGCTCGCCGTTCCAGATGACGTTGTACTTCTGGTAGTGCTCGACGAACAGGCCGGTGGCGGTGACGTCGTCGCCGTTCACGACGACGCCGGTGTCGGCGGTGTTGGAGGTCCAGCCGACGCCCTGGCCGTGGTCGGCCCGCCAGGCCCAGATGTCGTCCAGGATCGCGTGGTCGGCGTTCACCTCGAGGCTCACCGTGGCGCGCCCGACGTGGGGTCCGCCGATCCTGAAGAAGACGTCCTGCAGGGCCACCGGGTCGGCTGCGGCGCGAGCCGACTGCACCGGCGAGCGGTGGGTGTGGGCGGGCTTCGCGGCCCCGAGGCGGAGCAGCGCGGGCGAGTTCGTCGCGCCGGCGTCGATCATGATGCCGGCGATGTCGACGCCGCGGTCGGCGTCGACGACGAGCGGCACGGCTCCCCGCTCGGCGGTCAGCGTGGCGATGCCGAGTCCCAGGACGACGGTGTCGGCACGACGGACGTGCAGGCTGCGGTCGATCGAGTACACGCCGGGCGTCAGCAGCAGGCTCTTGCCGCGGGCGAGCTGCGAGTCGAGCCTCTTGGCGGAGTCGGAGGGCGACGCGACGTAGAAGGCGCTGAGCGGCAGGGAGCGCCCGGCCGTGGGGCCGTCGGCCCAGGTCGTGCCCGACGAGTCCGTCTGCGCCGTCGGGACGAAGACCCGCCAGGAGCCCTTCGCGTCGACGTAGAGGTAGGGCTTCTCCCGGCTGGCCGGAGTCGCGGCGAGGGTCGTGTAGGGGTCGGGCTTCGGGAACGACTGCGCCGGAGCGCCCTCGACGCCCGCGAACACCTGGTTCCAGACGCCGTTCGACCACGAGCCGATCTGGCTGTTGCGGGTCAGGAACTGCTGCTGGCTGCCGTTCGTCACGGCCTGCGTCTTCGAGTCGGCGAGGAATCCGCCGCTCGCGTACTGCGGTCCGGCGGTGCAGTAGTCCATGAAGCTCAGCTGCCCGGTGATGTTGACGCGCCGCATCGGGCTGGCCTGCGACACGGCCCAGAACTCCGTGTTCGTGCGGCAGCCGGTGCCGCCGGTCGGATTGATCGTGAGGTTCGAGATCGACCGCCAGAAGTTGTCGAGCGCGATGCAGTTGTCGGCCGTCAGGCAGCGGTTGTAGACGTTGACCGCGCCGTTGATGGTGACGTCGGTGGGCGACTGGCCGAGGCCGGCGACCTCCGTGTAGTAGCCGACCTGGAACACCAGCGGATCGGCGGCCGTCCCGTAGGTGCCGGGCTCGAAGAGGAGGGCGACGCGTCCGGTGCCCATCTCGGAGTCGATCTGCTGCGCGGCGACGGCGTCGACCTCGGCCTGGATCGAGGCGGTCGACATGCTCGGGTCGAAGACGTGGACGTTCGGGCCGAGGTCCGGCGCACGCGAGGGCGCAGGATGCGCGGCGTGCCCGGGATGCGCAGCGTGCGCGGGTGCCGGAGCGGCCGAGGCGGCCTGCGCCAGACCCGTCGCGGAGGTGGCGACGAGCGCTGCGGCGGCGAGAGCCGTCAGGGCGCGTCGAAAGCGGGAAGACATCATCGTCTGTACCTGGTCTCGTGATCGTGGTCGGCCCCTGCCGACGCTCTCGACTCTAACTCCGGACCGCCGCCCGCGGCTATGCCACACTTCTGACATGAGCGCGGGCGGGGGAGCGGCTGGCGAGCCGGCGGCTCGCCCACGGCGCGCCGTCCTGGTGGCGGCGGCCGTCGCGATCCTGGTGGGCGGTGTCCTGCTCGTCGTCGCGCAGACCGCGCAGACCTCCTACGGCTGGTTCGCCTACGCGCCGCTCAGCGACACCGTGTTCACCCCCGGCCCGGGCGGAAGCGCCCTGCCGAGCGCGGGGCTCATCGCGCTCGGACTCGTGGTCGGCGCGTTCTGGGCCGGGACGCTCCGGGGTCTCGGGCTGCGGCGCCGTCCGCGGGCTCTCCTGCGCCGTCGCGCCGGGCTCCTCGCCCTCGCCGTCACGGCGGTGCTGGCCGGGCTGGCGCTGCTGGTCGGGCCGACGCTGCCTCTTGGCCTCCGCCAGGACGTCTTCTACGGCTCCGCCTTCTCCGGCAAGCCTCCGACCGACTTCGCCTTCATCGCCGGGGCGACCCTCTCTCCGACGGCGGTGGCGCTCCTCACCGTGCTCGCCTTCGTCCTGCTGACGGTCGGTCTCGGCACGCTCGCACTCCGGGCCGGCCGCGTCACCGCAGGCCTCGGCCGGAACCCCGACGCGCGCAGGATCACCGAGCGCGTCACGACCTCGGCCGTCGCCGCGGTCCTGCTGCTCGTCGCGGCCGTGGCTCTCGTCGCCTGGTCGCACGCGTCCGCCGACGCTCCCGGCTGGTACCCGTACTCGCCTGTCCGCGGTCCTGCCGCCGGGCCCGCCGTCCCTGCGTTCGCCGAGCCGCAGGTCGACGTCGGCGTGGTGCTGGTGGTCGCGGGTCTCGTGATTCTGGCGTTCCTCCGCGGGGCGGGTTCGACGACGGTGCGCCGCGTGGTGGTGGCGCTCGTCACGACCGCGGTCGGGATCGCGCTCATCGGGGCGGCGCGCCACGGTCTGTTCGTCGGCGGAGTGCCTCGGACCGCACCGTCCGGAGGAGACAGTGTCTACACGGAGTCGTCCTCGTTCGTGATCGCGATCAATCCAGAGCCACAGCCTCTGGGGAACGTGGCACTGCAGGCGGGCGTGGTGCTGGGTGCTCTCAGCGTGGTGTGGCTCGGTTTCGTGGTCGGATGCCTGAGGCGAGGTCTCCGGGGCGCCTTCTAGACGTCTAGCCGGGGACAGTGGCCGGGCAGACCCCGAGCCAGGGGACGTGTGTCCTCATGATCCTGCGGTCGACGGCCGGCAGAGCCAACGGGGCCCAGATGTCTACTCCCAGGCCGCGCGATCCTGGCTTCACGACGAGGCTCAGGTCGTCGACACCTCGCACCTGTCTCCGCCCGAGGTGGCGCAGCGCATCGCGGAGGCGCTTCCTCGGTCGTGAGTAGCGCCCCCCCCTGGGCGCGCCTCGCGGTGAAGCCCTAGCATGAGCGTGACGGAGCGGGAGTGAGAAGGGGGGCGTCCGTGTCTTCGCTGGCCTGGTTCTGCCTTCCCTACGCCGTGGCGCTCGACACGTGGGTGCACCTGGTCCCTCTCGCGACGACCGCGGACGTGACGGCGGCTCTGCTCGGGGCAGCCGCGCTCCTCCTCTCGGTGGCAGCCTTCGATCGAGTGATTCGAGTCGTGCTCCTCCGACCACTCTGCCGCGTTGCGCCTGCGCGACTGCGGGTCCGGGCACGGGGCTCCGTCGGCGGTCCGAAGAGCGTGCTGTTGGCCAGCGGGCACGGGGCTCGCGCGCCGGGAGTCACCGCGCCGTCGACCGGGGCTGCCGCTCTTTCTCTGCCCTAGACCGATCCGCTCGCTCGCTCGCTCGCTCGCTCGCCAGTCTGCGGCGTCGGCAAAGAGTCCGCCCTCGGTGCGACGGATGCCAGTTGATCCCGTCGACTTTCGGAGACCCTTCTTGCCTCGCCTTTTTTTCGCGCCATTCCGTCCACGTACGCGACTTCGCCCGGCCCCGCGGTTTTGGCATCCTGCGCTCCGCCGTGCCCGCGTCCTCCTCACGCGATGCCGACGCCTTCGCCGAGAGGCCTCGCGACGCTCGACCCTGTTCAGCGGCTGGGTCTGGGTCGCGGCTTTGTCGTTCATCGGATTCGAGATGGCCGAGGTGGTCTTCGGTGCATTCCTTCTCGCGCCGGAGCTCCTTCCCCTCGCGCTCCTGGCGTTCGCCGCCGCGTGGTTGTTCCGGGAGCGGCTCCAGTCGGTGAGGAGACGACTGATGCTCACCGTTCGACTTGCGCGTAGACGGCGCCACCTCAGTCGCAGGCGCGGCCGGTCGTGAGCCTCGCTGTCGGGGCTCTCGGGCGTCGAATGCAGGCGGCACGGCCGCCGCGACCGAGTACCGGCAGCGAGCACGACGAAGGGCCCGCGCCACACGGCACGGGCCCCTCGGCAGAACAGGGTGCTACTTGGCGAGGACCAGCTGGATCTCCATGTCGATCGCCACGTCGTTCGACAGCAGGACGCCGCCGGTCTCGAGGGCGGCGTTGAAGTTCACACCGAACTCGGTGCGGTCGATCTTGCCCTTGGCCGAGAAGCCGGCCTTGGTCTGGCCGTAGCCGTCGGTGACGATGCCGCCGAACTCGGCCTTCAGGGTGACGGGCTTGGTGACGCCGCGCATCGTGAAGTCGCCGTCGATGAGGAGGTCGTCGCCGTCCTCAGTGATCTTGGTCGACTGGAAGACGAGCTGCGGGTGCTCCTCGGTCAGGAAGAAGTCGCCCGACTGGAGGTGGCCGTCGCGGTCGGCGTTGCCGGTGGTGACGGAGGCCACGTCGATGGTCGCCTTGATGGTCGAGTCGACGATGCTCTCGCCGGTGGTGACGTTCACGTCGAAGGACTCGAACTTGCCCTTGACCTTCGAGATCGCGAGGTGGCGGACCGAGAAGGTGATCTCGGAGTGAGCGGGGTCGAGGGTCCAGGTGCCTGCGACGTAGCCGGGGATGGTTGCGGTGCTGATTGCCATTGTTGTCTCCAAGAGGTCGTGACGGTCGGTCAGGTCGATGACATGACACCGACCTACGGTTGATGCAATCGTATCTACTTGCCGGCTATTCCCGGCAATCGAGATGTGAACGGCGAGTGGACTAGGCGGGTCGGCTCTCGGGGGAGACGGTCTTCGCAGGATCGCGCTCGGCCAGGTGCCCGACGGCGGCGTCGATCCGCGAGAGGACCTCGGCCGGCAGCGTCACCCCGGCGGCCTTGACGTTGTCGAAGACCTGCTCGGGGCGGGAGGCGCCGATGATCGCCGAGGCCACGTTCTTGTTCTGCAGCACCCAGGCGACTGCGAGCTGCGCCATCGACAGGTCGAGGTCGCGCGCGATCGGCTCGAGCTCGGCGACGGCCGTCAGCACCTCGTCGGTGAGGAAGCGCTTGATCGTGTTGGCGCCGCCCTTCTCGTCGGTGGCGCGAGAGCCCGCCGGGAGCGGCTGACCGGCCTTGTACTTGCCGGTCAGGACGCCCTGGGCGATGGGCGACCAGACGATCTGCGAGATGCCGTACTGGTGGCTGGCCGGTACGACCTCCTGCTCGATGACGCGCCACAGCATCGAGTACTGCGGCTGGTTCGAGATGAGCTGGATGCCGAGCCTCTGCGCCAGGTCGTGCCCGGCCTTCAACTGCTGGGCGTTCCACTCGGAGACGCCGATGTAGAGGGCCTTGCCCTGGCGGACGACGTCGGCGAAGGCCTGCATGGTCTCTTCGAGGGGCGTCTCGCTGTCGTAGCGGTGCGCCTGGTAGAGGTCGACGTAGTCGGTCCCGAGGCGGCGGAGCGACCCGTCGATCGACTCCAGGATGTGCTTGCGGCTGAGCCCGACGTCGTTGTGGCCGCGCGGCCCGGTCGGCCAGTAGACCTTCGTGAAGATCTCGAGCGACTCGCGGCGCTCGCCCTTGAGAGCGTCGCCGAGGACCTTCTCGGCGGCGGTGTTCGCGTACGCGTCGGCGGTGTCGAAGGTGGAGATCCCCGCGTCGAGCGCTGCCCGGACGCACGCGGTCGCGGTGTCGTTCTCGACCTGGGCCGCGTGCGTCAGCCAGTTGCCGTAGGTGATCTCGGAGATCTTGAGCCCTGAGTTGCCGAGGTGTCTGAATTCCATGACGCCACTGTATTCGTCCCCCGACAGCCCGTCTCGTGTGAACGAGACGTGTCCGTACCCTGGCAGTTTGCGGAAATGCCTGTACCCGAGGCAAACGCTCACGCCCAGGACGACGAAGGCTGGGTATGTCCGCCGACCCTCGTCCGGGGGGGTCCGACCGACCGGTGCTACCCGAAGCACCCGATCTGAGCAACGGCGCTTACCCCGTTTCCATCCTGCGAAGGAGCCAGTCACCCGTGTCACCCAACCCGATGTCGACCGCCCACACCCTCACGGCGGCCGGCGAACCCGCACCTCTCCTCACTCCCCAGGCGCCCGCCGACGGCGGAGTGATCCCCAACCGCGGATTCTCGACCGGCGGCGCCGGGGAGGCTCTCGGCTTCCACTTCCCCGCCTGGACCCTCGGCGAGTGGCTCGGCTACTCCGCCCTCGTCCTGGTCAGCCTCCTGCTCACCGCCGTGGCGGTGTCGACTCTCTGGTGGATGCTCCACGCGTGGCGTTCGAAGGACAACCTGAAGGGCACGTCGTTCAGCGAGCAGCCCCTCGCTCCGTCGCACACCTTCACGCTCCTCGTGCCGGGCCGCCACGAGGAGGAGGTCATGGGCCAGACCCTCGACCGGCTGGCGATGCAGGATCACCCGGGCTTCGAGATCATCGCGATCGTGGGTCACGACGACCCGGGGACCGAGCGCGTCGCCCGCGAGGCGGCCGCGCGTCATCCTGAGCTCATCCGCGTGATCGTCGACGACTCGGTGCCGAAGAACAAGCCCAAGGCGCTGAACCTCGCCCTGAAGACCGCGACCGGCGAGATCGTCGGCGTGTTCGACGCCGAGGACGAGGTGCACCCGCGCCTCCTCAGCCTGGTCGACTCGAAGTTCACCGAGACCGGCGCCGACGTCGTGCAGGGCGGCGTGCAGCTGATGAACTTCCAGACGTCGTGGTGGAGCCTCCGCAACGTGCTCGAGTACTACTTCTGGTTCCGCTCGCGCCTGCACTTCCACGCGAAGTCGAAGTTCATCCCGCTGGGCGGCAACACCGTCTTCGTGACGAAGGAGTGGCTCGACTGGTCGGAGGGCTGGGACGCAGGATGCCTCGCCGAGGACTGCGAGCTCGGCGTCCGACTCTCGAGCGCCGGCGCGAACGTCGTCGTGGCCTACAGCCCCGAGGTCGTCACCCGCGAGGAGACCCCCGGGTCGTTCACGTCGCTCCTGAAGCAGCGCACTCGCTGGAACCAGGGCTTCATGCAGGTCCTCGGCAAGGGCGAGTGGAAGAAGCTGCCGACGTTCCGTCAGCGCTTCTACGCCCGCTACCTGCTGACGATGCCGTTCATCCAGGCTGTCACCGGCCTCCTGATCCCGGTCTCCGTCCTCCTGATCTTCACCGTCAAGGTGCCGACGGGGATCGCGCTCATCACGTTCATCCCGGTAGCCCCGACCCTGGTGCTGCTGGCCGTCGAGATCACCGGCCTCGCCGAGTTCGGCCGGACCTACGGCACGAAGGTCCGCGCGCTCGACTACTTCCGCCTGATCTGGGGGCTCATCCCGTACCAGATCTTCCTCGCGCTCGGCGCCGTGCGGGCCGTCTACCGGCAGCTCCGCGGGCAGAACGGCTGGGAGAAGACCGAGCACACCGGCGCGCACCGCGACGCCGAGGCGCCGGTCGAGACCGGAACCGTGACCCCGATCGGTGCCGCCCGCACCCTCCAGCCCGAGAAGGCCCTCCAGCCCGAGCCGGCCCTCCAGCCCGAACCGGCCCTCCTCCTCGCGTCGGGAGACGAGCGATGACCTCCACGATCGAACGCCCCGTCAAGGCGCCGCCGCGCTCCTCCGCCCCGGAGACGCCGCAGGACTCCGGGCGCCGTCCGTCCGGGATCGCCACGTGGCTCCGCGCTCACGGGGGCACGCTCGCGATCCTGCTGCCCGTCCTCGCCGTCGTCGGCGTCGTGCAGCGCATCAACATGGCCGGGTCGCCGCAGCGGATCGACGACGAGGGCACCTACACCGCCCAGGCCTGGGCGATCGGCCACCTCGGCGAACTGACCCACTACACCTACTGGTACGACCACCCGCCGCTCGGCTGGCTGCAGATCGCCGGCTACACCGGGGCCACCGGAGCGTTCGGCCGCTACGACCAGGCCGTCATGGCCGGGCGCGAGGCGATGCTCTTCTTCGCGCTGGTCGCGACGGTCCTGATGTGGTTCCTGGCGCGCAGGATCGGGCTCAGCCGCCCGGCCGCCGCCGTCGCCTCCCTGGTGTTCGGCGTCTCGCCCCTCGCGGTCCAGTTCCACCGGACCGTCTACCTCGACAACGTGGCGGTCCCGTGGCTGCTCCTGGCGTTCCTCCTGGCCCTCAGTCGGCGGGCCCAGCTGGCCGGCTTCATCGGCTCGGCCTTCGCGTTCGGGATCGCGGTGCTGTCGAAGGAGACCTTCCTCCTGGCGCTGCCGTTCCTCGCCTGGACGATGATCCGCAACTCCGACCGGTCGACCCGGCGCTACACGCTCGCGACCTCCGGGGCGGTCCTCGCTCTCGTCGGCCTCGGCTACGTGGTGTTCGCGGCCGTCCGCGGGGAGCTCGTCCCGGGGAAGGGCCACACCAGCCTCATCGGCGGCCTCACGTTCCAGCTCGGCACGCGAGCGGCGAGCGGCTCGATCCTCGACCCGCAGAGCCTCTTCTTCAAGGTCGTCGACCAGTGGTGGAACCTCGACCAGGTCTTCATCGTCATGACCCTGGTCGCGGCCGTCGTCGGGCTCTTCCTGACGAGGCTCCGCCCGTTCGCGGTGCTCGTGCTGTTCTCGGTCGCCATCATGTTCCGCCCGAACAGCTATGTGCCGGTGCCGTACGTGATCATGCTGATCCCGTTCGGAGCCCTGCTCGTCGCAGGAGTCGCTGACATCGCAGTGAAGGCCTTCCGCGCTCGCCGCGCGGGGAGGGTCACCACGGCCCTCAGCCGCACCGGCGCCACGGCCTGGCTCGTGCTCTCCGCGGTCGCGATCGCGGCCCTCGTCCCGCTCTGGACCGTCCAGCTGCGCGGATTCCTCCTGTCGGACCTCGACTCCCCGATGGTGAGCGCGGAGAAGTGGGTCGACGACAACGTCCCCCACGACAGCCGCCTGCTCGTCGACGACTCCATGTGGGTCGACCTGGTCAAGGACGGCTTCGCGCGCGACAACGTCATCTGGTTCTACAAGATCGACACCGACGGGGCCGTCGAGGCCCAGTCGCCGAACGGCTGGCGCGACAGCGACTACATCATCACGACCGACTCCGTCCGGACCTCCGCCCGGGGCAGCCGTGACGTCCAGGATGCTCTGGCCAACTCCACGATCGTGGCGTCGTTCGGCACCGCCGACCAGCTGGTCGACGTGCGGCAGATCCACCCGGAGGGGGCCCGAGCGGCCAAGGCGCAGGCCGCGGACGAGAAGGCCTCGCTGATCGCCGCCGGCACCCAGCTCGCCGACAACCCGAACCTCGTCGGCTCGGCCGCCCTGAAGAAGCAGCTCCGCGCCGGCCAGCTCGACGCGCGCGGCAGCCTGATCCTCGGGCAGCTCCTCGCCACCGGCCCAGTGGCCGTCGACGAGCTCCGGGCCCTCCCCGGCGAGGACGGCTCCGCCTTCCGGCAGATCGTCGTGACGAGGAGTGCCGGCGAGCCCGGCAGCCGCCTCGTGACCTGGCTGAAGAAGGTCGGGCCGACCTACGCGCCGTCGTCCGTGACCCAGCGGGGCGGCACGACCACGATCCTGTTCCCCGCCGTCGAACCCGCGGGGCTCGCCGGCTGACCCGGCCGGCAGCGCGCGCAGCACCCGAACGACCCGATCACCCGAACGACCCGCAGCACCCGAACGACCCGATCACCCGAAGTCCCGCCCGAGAGGAATCACCATGTCCACCATCTCCCCGGAGTCCACGAAGGCTCCCCGCACCCGCCGGAGCGGCCCCGCCCGCCTCGGCGTCGTCCTCGCCGTCGCTGCCGCCGCCGTCCTCGCGGTGGGCGCCGGCGTCCTCCACGCTCCGTCGGCCGAGGCCGCAGGATCCGCGACCGGCTGGGTCCGCGTCGGTCACCTCTCGCCCGACACGAAGAGCGTCGACGTGCGGCTCACCGCCCTCTCCGGCGGCCAGGTCGCCTACGAGCTCGACGACGTCACCTACGGGCAGGTGAGCCCCTACAAGCGGCTGCCGGTCGGCACCTACTCGGTGTCGATGGTCCCCGCGGGCGCCGCCGTCACCTCCACCCCGGTGATCTCGGCCTCCGTGACCGTCGCCTCGGGCAAGCCGATCACCGTGGTCGCCTACGGCAAGAACGCCGACCTCAAGACGACGGTCTTCGAGGACGACCTGACGAAGCCGGCAGACGACAAGGCCCGCATCCGCCTCGTGCAGGCTGCCACCGTCTCGAAGTCGGTCAGCGTCGAGACGACGACCGGCACGCCGATCGCCGAGAACGCCCCCTACGGCAGCGCCTCCGGCTACGCGTCCGTCGACGCCGGCAAGTGGACCCTCGACCTCCAGGGCAAGAAGAAGGCGGCGACGGCCACGAAGAGCCTCACCCTCGCCTCCGGCAGCATCAACACGCTGTTCATCCTCGACAACTCCAAGGGCGGCATCACCATCGTCCCCGCCGTCGACAGCGCGGCCACGACGACGACCCCGAAGGGCGGCGTCCAGACGGGCGGCGGCTACGAGGCCACGCGCGCGGGCCTCGACCTCGTCGGTCCGACCCCGGCGCTCTTCCCGGAGCTCCGCCGCTAGGGCGCGATGACCACCCGGATCCGCACCCTCACCGTCCTCGCCGTCGTCCTCGCCCTCTTCGTGACCGCGGGTGTCGCGGCCCTCGCCATCGGCCTCCCGCACCGCGAGGCCGCCGACCCCGCCGCAATCGGCGACCCCGCCGCGTCCTCGACGCCCACGTCGGGCGCGGGGGCGACGACGGTCCGCTCGGCGACGGCGATCGGCCGGGCGTTCCTCGCCGAGTACGTCGACCGCTCCGGCTCGGGAGCCGGCCGCGTCGTCCGACGCGACCAGGGCGGCGACACCGTGAGCGAGGGCCAGGCCTACGGGATGCTGGTCGCTGTCGGGACGGGCGACGAGAAGACATTCCGCAGCATCTGGACCTGGACGAGGAAGCACCTGCAGCGCTCCGACGGGCTGCTCGCCTGGCGATGGGACGACGGGAAGGTGGTCGACGACATGCCGGCCTCCGACGCCGACCTCGACGCGGCCCGCGCGCTCGTCCTGGCCGGGACGGCGTTCGGCGATCCTGCCTTCACGAAGGCGGGCACCGCCCTCGGGAGCGACCTGCTCGACGAGATGACGGTGGAGACCCCAGACGGCAGGATCCTGCTCCCCGGACCCTGGGCGGACGGCGCAGGCCCCTGGTCGTACAACCCCTCGTACGCGGCCCCGGCCACCTTCGCGCTGATGGCCCGCACGACGAAGGACCCGAGGTGGACAGAGCTCGCGACCGGCTCGCGGGCCGTCACCGCGAAGATCCTGCGCGGTGCTGCTCTTCCGAGCGACTGGGCGCAGGTGCGGCTCGACGGGACCGTGGTGCCGCTGCCGAGCGCCACCGGGAACGGGGGGACCGTCCAGTACGGCTACGACGCCGGACGCCTGGCCGTCCGCTACGCCGAGTCGTGCTCGAGCACCGACGTGGCGCTCGCCGCCGATCTCGCGGCGCCCCTCGCGGGCAAGGACCCCCTGCCGATGCAGCTCGACCTCGGCGGCACCGCGACGAACGGCGATCAGAACCCCCTCGGGTATGTCGCCCGGGCGGCCGCTCGCGCGGCCTCCGGTCAGCAGGAGGCGGCCGAGTCCGACCTCCGGAAGGCCGACGACCTCGCCCGCTCGACCCCGACCTACTACGGCGACGCCTGGGACGCCCTCGGCGCCCTCCAGCTGCGGACCGACTCGCTCGGCTCGTGCTCGCCGCTCGCCTCGCAGGCCTCGCCGAAGGGGCAGTGACATGACGCGTCTCCCGCTCCGCCGCCGTCTCGGCCGGCGCGCCCGCTCCGGTGC
The DNA here is from genome assembly GCF_039537585.1 of Frondihabitans peucedani. Classification (NCBI taxonomy): domain Bacteria; kingdom Bacillati; phylum Actinomycetota; class Actinomycetes; order Micrococcales; family Microbacteriaceae; genus Frondihabitans; species Frondihabitans peucedani. The sequence goes on along the minus strand of NZ_BAABAU010000003.1, from coordinate 214,483 downwards.
CTCCGCCGCCGTGGCCGCGATCGTCGCCGGGCTGCTCGTCGCCGGTCTCGCCGGCTGCTCGGGCAGCGGTTCGCGGGCCGCAGAGCCCCACGCTGAACCGAAGCAGTCGTCGTCGGCCGCGCCGACCCCGCGCCCCGGGGCGGCCTCCGGCATCCAGGATCCCGACACGTCGAGCTATGGCGACGTCCCCACCGCCGGCGTCGTCCCCGTGAAGGTCGAGATCCCGGCCATCGGCGTGACGAGCGGCCTCGAGGACCTCGCCATCGGCCCCCAGGGCGAGCTCGACCCGCCCAAGGCGTGGCTCTCGGCCGGCTGGTACGCGAAGGGCGTCGTCCCCGGCGCCGTCGGCCCGGCCATCATCGCCGGACACATCGACTCGCCCACCGGCCCGGCGGTCTTCCTCCACCTGCACGAGTTGAAGCCCGGCGACACCGTCCGCGTGACGCTGTCCTCCGGCGCCGTCGAGACGTTCACCGTGAGCGGGAGCCGCAGCGCCCTGAAGTCGCAGTTCCCGACCAGCGACGTCTACGGGACGACCCCGACGCCGACGCTCCGGCTCATCACCTGCGGGGGAGTGTTCAACCCGGCCATCGGGCACTACGACGAGAACCTGATCGTCTCGGCCGACCTGACATCGGCGACGAAGCCCACCCACTGACACCGCGCTGCCCGCCGCGCTGCCGACCCCGTACGCTGACTGTCGTGTATGCGTTCTTCCGCGCGCTGGTCGTGCGCCCCGTCCTGTTCTGGTGGTTCCGCGTCAAGGTCGTGGGGCTCGAGAACGTGCCGAAGCGCGGTCCCGTGATCCTGGCGAGCAACCACCTGGCGTTCATCGACTCGGTCGTGATCCCCGGGGTCGTGAAGAGGCCGATGACCTACCTCGTCGCCAGCACGTACTACGAGAAGTCGGGCTTCGGCGGGCGGCTGCTCGGCTGGTTCCTGCGGCAGATCGGGCAGCTGCCGATCGACCGCTCCGGCGGCTCCGCTTCGAAGGCGTCGCTCGAGACCGGGCTCCAGGTGCTGTCCGAGAACGGCCTCATCGGGATCTACCCCGAGGGCTCGCGCTCGCGAGACGGCAAGATGCACCGCGGTCGCACCGGAGTGGCCCGGCTCGTCCTCGCGTCGGGCGTGCCCGTCGTGCCCTGCGCCGTCACCGGGACCGACCGCATCTTCGTGCCCGGCAAGCGGCTCCCGCGTCGCGGCGGCATCACCGTCGAGCTCGGCCGGCCTCTGCAGTTCGAGACCGTCGAGGGCGACTACGACGCCCCGCGCCTCCGGGCCGTCACCGACGAGATCATGCAGACCGTCCGGGCGATGTCCGGCCAGGAGTACGTCGACGCGTACGCGTCCTCTTCCCGCGCCTAGCTCCGCGCCGAAAGGGCGGCCCCACAGACCGCCAGAGCCGCGCGACGCGACCTAGCGGACGACCGCCACCGAGTGCCCGGGGAGCGTCAGCGACGCGCCGCCAGCCACCACCGCGTCGTCGCTCGCGAACAGCACCTCGCGGCTCGCGACGTCGAGCGTCTGCTCCTCCGCGGCGAAGTTCACCGCGACGCGGATCGTGCCGCGGGTCAGAACCAGCCAGCGGTCCTCCTCCGAGTGCTCCACCGACACGTTCGAGAGCGCAGGATCGAGGAGCTCCCGCTCCGACCGCCGCAGCGCGATCAGGCGCTTGTAGGCGTCGAGCACGAGCGCGTGACGGCCGCCGGCGGTCTCGCTCCAGTCGAGCTTCGAGCGGGTGAACGTCTCAGGATCCTGAGGGTCGGGGACGACCGCAGGATCCCAGCCCATCTTGGCGAACTCCGCGATCCTGCCCTCGCCGGTCGCCTTGCCGAGGTCGGCCTCGGGGTGCGACGTGAAGAACTGCCAGGGCGTCGACGCAGCCCACTCCTCGCCCATGAAGAGCATCGGGGTGAACGGCGCCGTGAGCGTCAGGGCGGCGGCGATGACGAGCTGGCCGTCGTCGAGGGTCGCCGCGAGACGGTCGCCGGTGGCCCGGTTCCCGATCTGGTCGTGGTTCTGGTTGGCGACGACGAGCCGCCAGCCGGGCATGCGCTCGGTGTCGATCGGGCGCCCGTGGTACGTCTCGCGGAACGACGACCAGGTGCCGTCGTGGAAGAAGCCGCGGGTCAGCACCTTGTGGAGGGCGTCGAGGTGGGCGAAGTCCTCGTAGTAGCCGCTCGTCTCGCCGGTGAGCGAGACGTGGACGGAGTGGTGGAAGTCGTCGCTCCACTGCGCGTCGATGCCGAACGCGCTGCCGCCGTGCGAGGCCGCCTCGCGCGGCGTCACGAGGGAGGCGTCGTTCTTGTCGCTCTCGGCGATGAGCGTCTTCGGGAGGCCGGTCACAGCGCTGAGCCGTGCCGCACGGATGGCCATCTGCTCGAGCAGGTGCACGGGGGAGTCGTCGACCAGCGCGTGGACGGCGTCGAGGCGGAGAGCGTCGACGTGGTACTGGTCGAGCCACAGCTCGGTGTTGTCGAGGATGAACGAGCGCACCTCGTCGGAGCCCTCGTCGTCGAGGTTGACACCGATGCCCCAGGTGCTGGCGTGCTTGTCGGTGAGGTACGGGCCGAAGGTCGGCAGGTAGTTGCCGGAGGGGCCGAGGTGGTTGTAGACGACGTCCTGCACCACGGCGAGTCCGCGCGCGTGGCAGGCGTCGACGAAGCGCTGGTACGCCTCGGGCCCGCCGTAGTTGTCGGTGACGGTGAACCAGTCGACGCCGTCGTAGCCCCAGTTGTGCGTGCCGTTGACGCCGTTGACCGGCAGGATCTCGACGAAGTCGATCCCCAGGTCGACGAGGTGGTCGAGCCTGTCGATCGCGGAGTCGAGGGTGCCCTCCGGGGTGAAGGTGCCGATGTGGAGCTCGTAGATCACGGCCCCGGCGAGGGGGCGGCCTCGCCAGGACGCGTCGGTCCAGGCGAACGCGGCCGGGTCGTAGGTCTCGCTGAGGCCGTGGACGCCGTCCGGCTGGCGGAGCGAGCGCGGGTCGGGCTTGGGGGTCTCGTCGTCGTCGAGCAGGAAGCCGTAGCGGTGGCCCGGCCCTCGGTCGAGGTCGTCGGGTGCGCGCCACCAGCCGTCGGAGTCGCGGGTGAGGTCGTGGATGTCGCCGTCGAGAGTCAGGCGGACGCGTGCGGGGATCGGGGCCCAGACGTCGTACAGGGTCATCAGTCGCTTTCGGGGGTGGAGTCGGGTTCTGCGGGGACGAGGAGCGCGACGGGGTAGGTGTCGAGCAGTTCGGCGAGGCGGAGGGAGGAGCCGTCGAAGCGGCGTCCCGTCAGGACGTCGACGCGGGCGCCGTCGGCCAGGTGGACCTCGGTGCCGCGCCAGCCGCCGGCCTCGGCGAGAGCGACCGGGAAGCGGGTCGCCACGACGACGGCGCCGCCGCGGTCGACGGCGACGGCCGAGTCGGCCGCCTCGCCGAACACGGGGAGCGGGGCGTACCGGGAGAAGAGCTCCGGCCGGTCGCGGCGGAGCGTGAGCGCCCGCTGCGTGACCAGGAGCTTCGCCGCACCGGTCTCGTCGACCTCCGGCAGGGCGCCCTCGGCGATCGCCGACAGGTAGAGCCTCCGCAGGGCGAAGTCGACCGGGCGGCGGTTGTCGGGGTCGACGAGGGAGTAGTCCCAGAGGTCGGTGCCCTGGTAGACGTCGGGCGCGCCGGGGCCGGTGAGCTGCAGGATCGCGAGCGACAGCGAGTTCGACCAGCCCGGCTGCCGGACCACGTCGACGATCCGCTCGAGCTCGCTCGCCACGGCGTCGTCGTCGAAGCAGGCGTCGACGAGGGCGTGCATCCTGTTCTCGAACGCCTCGTCGGGCTCGGTCCAGGTGGTCGACTGCCCGGCCTCCCGCGACGCCTTCTCGGCGTAGGCGTGGAGGCGCTCACGCGAGGCCGGCCAGGCGCCGACGATGCTCTGCCAGAGCAGGTTCTCGAAGGGTCCGTCGCCCACCGGCGCGAGCTCGCGGAGCCGAGACAGCGTCGCAGCCCACTCGTCGGCGACCTCGGCGAGGACGGCGATGCGGGCGCGGACGTCGGAGGACCGCTTGGTGTCGTGCGTCGAGAGCGTCGTCATCGCGTGGGGGAACGTCGCGAGGCGCCGCTGCTGCCGGGCGTGGAACGCGTCGGCCGTCAGCGAGAACTCACCCGGCTCCGCGCCGACCTCGTTGAGCGAGACCAGGCGGCTGTATCGGTAGAAGGCGCTGTCCTCGACGCCCTTCGCCATCACCATGCCGCTCGTCTGCTGGAAGCGGACGGCCGCAGGATGCGCGGGGTCGCGGAGCACCGCCACGACCCGGTCGATCTCGTCGCCGAGCTCCGGGCGGGCCTCGCGGCTCGCGGCGGCAGCGCTCGCGAGCTGCTCCGCTCCCAGCGGGAGGTAGCTCCGGTACACCGGGAACGACGTCAGCAGCTCGGCGATCGCGTCGACGGTCTCGTCGCGCGGCGGCTCGGTGCCGTCGGTGAGCAGGCGCGCGATCCTGCGGACCTCGCTGTTCAGGATGCCGTCGGCGACCTCGCGCTTCGAGCCGTGGATCATGTCGTGCCAGTAGAGCTCGGCGGGGTGCTCGTCGCCGTCGCTGCTGCGGAGGACCGCGTCGAGGCGGCCGAGGCGCTCGGCGCCGCGCGGGTCGGTGAGCACGCGGTCGAACTCGCCGAGGGCGTCGTAGCCGGTGGTGCCGTCGGCGGCCCAGTCGTGGGGGAGCTCCTCGGGGCCCTCGAGGATCTTCTCGACGAGCACGTGCGCCCCGCCGGTGAGCTCGCGGAGGCGGTCGAGGTAGCCCTTGGGGTCGGCCAGGCCGTCGGGGTGGTCGATCCGGAGGCCGTCGGCGATCCCGTCGCGGAACCAGCGGGCGATCTCGGCGTGCGACTCGTCGAAGACCCAGGGCTCCTCGACGCGGATGCCGGCGAGCGTGTTGACGGCGAAGAACCGGCGGTAGTTGAGCTCGCTGTCGGCGCGCTTCCAGTAGACCAGCTCGTAGTTCTGGCGGGAGTGGACGTCGACGGCCGAGTCGCCGGGCGAGGCCGTGCCCGGGGCGATCGGGTAGCGGTTGTCGAAGTAGCGGAGCTCGCCGTCCTCGACGCGGAGGTCGTCGAAGCGGTCGTCGCCGCCCGAGCCCAGCACCGGCAGCCGGAGCCTGCCGTCGCCGGCCTTCCAGTCGACGTCGAAGGCCGAGGCGTACTTCGACTCGCGGCCGTGGGTCAGGAGGTCCCACCACCAGGAGTTGGTGTGCGGGGTCGCGACGCCCATGTGGTTCGGGACGATGTCGATCAGGACGCCGAGGCCGAACAGGTGCGCGCGGTCGGCGAGGGTCGCGAGGCCCACCTCTCCGCCGCGGGCGGGGTCGACGCGCGAGTGGTCGACGACGTCGTAGCCGTGGTCGCTCCCGGCCTCCGCCTCGAGGACGGGGGAGAGGTAGACCCAGTCGACGCCGAGGTCGCGGAGGTACTGGACCACGTCGGCCGCGGCGTTCAGCGGGAACGACTGGCGGATCTGGAGGCGGTAGGTGGATCTCGGGTGGTGGCTGATGCTCATGCGTCGTCCTCGACCGCGGCTCGGAGGACGACCATCGAGCGGCCCGCCACGGGGAGCTTCTCGCCGGCGTGAAGCACGTGCTCGGGCTTCGGGGAATCGGTGGTGTCGATGACGAGCTCCCAGCACTCGGAGTACTCGTCGGAGGGGAGGGTGAAGGTCACGGTGTCGTCGTGCGCGTTGAAGTACAGGACGAAGTTGACGTCGGTGACGCGGCCGCCTCGGGAGTCGCGCCCGTGGATGCCGCTGCCGTTCAGGAACATGCCGATCGAGCGGCCGAAGCCGGAGTCCCACTCCTCGGGCTGCATCGCGTCGCCGTCGGGCGTCAGCCAGACGATGTCGGGCAGGGGGTCGCCGACGCCTCGCCGCACGCTCCGGCCGTCGAAGTAGCTCTGGCGGCGGAACGTCGGGTGCTTGCGGCGCAGCTCGATGAGCGACGTCGTGAACGCGACCAGGTCGGTGTCGGCCTTCGACCAGTCGATCCAGCTGATCGGGTTGTCCTGGGCGTAGGTGTTGTTGTTGCCCCGCTGCGTCCGGCCGAGCTCGTCGCCGTGCAGGATCATCGGGACGCCCTGGCTGAGCAGGAGCGTCGCGAGGAAGTTCCGCACCCGCTGGCGGCGGAGCTCCGCGATCGCCCGGTCTTTCGTCGGGCCCTCCTCGCCGGAGTTCCACGAGCGGTTGTGGCTCTCGCCGTCGTTGCCGTTCTCGCCGTTCTGCTGGTTGTGCTTGTCGTTGTAGCTGACGAGGTCGCGCATCGTGAAGCCGTCGTGCGCGGTGACGAAGTTGATGCTGGCGACCGGGCGGCGGCCGTCGCGCTCGTAGAGGTCGGCCGACCCCGTGATCCTGGAGGCGAATTCGCCGAGCGTCGCCGGCTCGCCGCGCCAGAAGTCCCGGACGGTGTCGCGGTACTTGCCGTTCCACTCGGTCCACTGCGGCGGGAAGTTGCCCACCTGGTAGCCGCCGGGGCCGACGTCCCACGGCTCGGCGATGAGCTTCACCTGCGACACGATCGGGTCCTGCTGCACGAGCTCGAAGAAGGTCGACAGGCGGTCGACCTCGTAGAACTCGCGGGCGAGGGAGGCTGCGAGGTCGAAGCGGAAGCCGTCGACGTGCATCTCGGTCACCCAGTAGCGGAGGGAGTCCATGATCAGCTGCAGCGAGTGCGGGTGCCGGACGTTCAGGCTGTTGCCCGTGCCGGTGTAGTCCATGTAGTACTGCTTGTCGTCTTCGACGAGCCGGTAGTACGCGGCGTTGTCGATGCCCTTGAACGACAGCGTCGGGCCCAGGTGGTTGCCCTCGGCGGTGTGGTTGTAGACGACGTCGATGATGACCTCGATGCCCGCGTCGTGGAGCACGCGGACCATCGTCTTGAACTCCTGCACCTGCTGGCCGTGGTCGGTGACCGAGGCGTACTGCTGGTGCGGCGCGAAGAAGCCGATCGTGTTGTAGCCCCAGTAGTTGCGGAGGCCCTTCTCGAGGAGCGTGTTGTCTTGCACGAACTGGTGCACGGGCATCAGCTCGATGGCGGTCACGCCGAGCCCCTTCAGGTGCTCGATGATCGCAGGATGCGCGACACCGGCGTACGTGCCCCGCTGCTCCTGCGGGATGTCGGGGTGCGTCTGGGTGAGGCCGCGGACGTGGGCCTCGTAGATGATCGACTCGTCGTAGCTGTACTTCGGCGGCCGGTCGCCCTGCCAGTCGAAGAACGGGTTGATGACGACGCTCATCATCATGTGCGGCGCGGAGTCTTTGTCGTTCCGGGAATCGGGCGCGCCGAAGTTGTAGGCGAACAGCGCCTCGTCCCAGTCGATCTCGCCGCTCGTCGCCTTCGCGTACGGGTCGAGGAGCAGCTTGTTCGGGTTCGCGCGGTGCCCGGACGCCGGGTCGTACGACCCGTGGACGCGGTACCCGTAGCGCTGACCGGGCTGGACGCTCGGCAGGTAGCCGTGCCAGACGTAGGCGTCGACCTCGAGGAGGTCGACGCGCGTCTCGACTCCGGCGTCGTCGAACAGGCAGAGCTGCACGAGCTCGGCCGCTTCGCTGTAGATGGCGAAGTTCGTTCCGCTTCCGTCGTAGTTCGCACCGAGCGGGTACGGGTTGCCGGGCCAGGTGATCATCGAACCTCCGTCTAGGACTCGGTCCACCCTAGAGGCGATCGGCTGAGGGTGTCCGGCGTAGGGTCGGGGCATCCCCGTCTCGTTCGAAGGAGTACCCGTGCGGATCGTCGTCATCGGAGCCACCGGCCACGTCGGCGGCTTCCTCGTCCCGAGGCTCGTCCGCCAGGGCCACCAGGTCGTCGCCGTCAGCCGCGGCACCAGTCGGCCCTACCACGCCGACGCCGCGTGGGAGAAGGTCGAGCGCGTCGTCCTCGACCGGGAGGCGGGCGACGCCGCAGGCACCTTCGCACCGGCGATCGCCGAGCTCGGTGCCGACGTCGTCATCGACATGGTCTGCTTCACGCCCGAGTCGGCCTCGCAGCTCGTGGAGGCACTCCGCGGCCGGGTCGAGCTCCTCGTGCACTGCGGCACCATCTGGGTGCACGGCCCGAGCGTCGAGGTGCCCGTCACCGAGGACGCCGAGCGGACCCCGTTCGGCGACTACGGCACCGGCAAGGCCGCGATCGAGGAGCTGCTGCAGCACGAGGCGAGGCGCCCCGGCGGCCTGCGGAGCGTGATCCTGCATCCCGGACACATCACCGGCCCGGGCTGGGAGATGATCAACCCGCAGGGCAATCTCGACCTCGGAGTCTGGGAGGCCCTCGCCACCGGCGGCGAGGTGCTCCTGCCGAACCTCGGCCTCGAGACCGTGCACCACGTGCACGCCGACGACGTCGCCCAGGCGTTCGAGCGGGCCGTCTCGCACCAGGCGCAGGCCGTCGGGCAGAGCTTCCACGTGGTCTCGGAGCGCGCGATCACCCTCCGCGGCTTCGCCACCGCGATCGCCCGCCACTACGGCCAGGAGCCCAACCTCCGCTTCGTCTCGTTCGACGAGCTGCGCGGGGCGATCTCGGCGGAGAGCGCCGAGGCGTCGTTCCAGCACGCCTCGAGGAGCCACTCCATGTCGATCGAGAAGGCGCGCACCCTGCTCGGCTACGCGCCGCGCTTCACGACGGTCGAGGCGGTCCTCGACGGCCTCGCGTGGCTCCGCGCGGAGGGGCGCGTCACTCTGCCCTGCTGACGCCCTTCTCGTCTGCCGAGGGCGTCGGGTAGACGGCGCGGAGCATCCACTCCCAGACCGGCAGGAAGAGCGGCCGCCCCTTCGACGTCATCGGCGTGAGATCGGTGATCGTCCGGAGGTGCGACAGGTGCGGGTCGCCGATGTCGGCGGTGGTGACGAGCGTGTGGACCGTCTTCGCGGTCGTGGCGGACGGCACCGGGACCCGGGCGGTCAACGGGTGCCGGCCCATGCCGAGCTCGCGCCACGAGGCCTCGATCCGCGGGTAGTAGATGTCGTCCCGGTCGTCGAAGCCGTACATGACGCTGGTGGGCGTCTTCCCCTTCTGGCGGAGCCACGACGCCCGGGTGTCCTCGTCCGTGATGATCGGCGACGCGAAGGTCAGCTGACCGAGCACCCGGGTGCGGTGGGCGATGTAGGCCGCCTCGCCGCCGCCCTGCGAGTGGCCGGCGACGACGATCCTGTTCCAGTGGATGCTCTCGTCCGTCGTGTACTGGTCCCAGCCGCCGTCGGGATCGTGCTTCACCAGGTAGTCGAGGGCGGCGTGCAGGCGGGCGAGGACCGAGTTGGCCTCGTCGACCTTGCTGAATCGCGAGGGGCCGTAGCCGTTGAACCGGTTCCGCTGCACCTCGGTGTAGCACCGGGCGTCGACGCCGCACGTCTTCGCGACCGACTTCCCCTGGTTCCAGAAGTCGAGCCCGAGAACGTGGTAGCCCTGCTCGGCGGCGACGGTCAGGAACTTCCGGTAGTTGTTCGGCACGTGCCCCGTGGCGGGCAGGAACAGCAGCAGAGGGCCCGTCTCGACGGTGCGGGCCGCCCAGTCGCGGGCGTCGGGCTTGACGACCGTGCCGTTGATGAGGCCGAGCCGGAAGTTGAACGGGTTCATCGTCAGGTCTCGGGACGCAGGATCGGTGCCCCCCGCGACCACGCCGCTGCCCCCGGTCGCGGCCTGGTGCCCCTCGCCCTCGCGCCCGGCACCGCCTCTCGACCCCGGCACGGGCGGCTCCGTCGGGGAGAGGCCGGGCAGCGGGCGGGTCGTGGTCGCGGCCGTGGGGCGGGTGACCGAGCCGGTCTCGACGGAGACCAGGACGAGGACCGCGATGCAGAGGGCGATGAGCGCAGCGAGACCGTGCGGCCACCTCCGGAACTTCATGCAGCGTGCTTAGCACAGGGACATGCAGGATCAGCGAGCGCTACACTCGAGCCACAACACACGGGAGTCCGGTGAGCCGGGCTGAGAGGAAGCGAACCACGCTTCGACCGTCGAACCTGATCTGGGTAATGCCAGCGCAGGGAGGAGAGAACATGTCTACGTCCGTCAAGCCCTCCGGAACGTCGGAGTCGAGTCGTGCCCCCCGAGAGTCGGGCCGCCCGTCGACCCGCCGCTGGCGCGTGGTCGACATCGTCACCGCGTCGGTTCTCGGTGTCGCAGCCGGAGTGATCTTCTGGCTGTGGGGCCTCGCCTGGACCCCGCTCAGCGGGCTCCTGTCGTTCTCGCCGGGTCTCGAGGGGCTCCTCTCGGGCGGCTGGCTGTTCGCCGGCGTCCTCGGCGGGCTCGTCATCCGGAAGCCCGGTGCCGCCCTCTACACCGAGATCGTCGCCGCCGTCGTGTCCATGCTCGTCGGCACCCAGTGGGGCTTCTCCACTCTCATCTGGGGGATCCTCGAGGGCCTCGGCGCCGAGATCGTGCTGGCGCTGTTCCTCTACAGGTCGTGGAGGCTCGGCACGGCCCTCCTCGCCGGTGCGGGCGCGGGGCTCGTGACCGGGCTCCTCGACACGAACTTCTCGAGCATCGCCGCCTTCGCCGCCTCCTACAAGGCCGTCTACATCGTGAGCTCGGTCGCCTCCGGCGTCCTCCTCGCCGGCCTCCTCTCCTGGCTCGCCGTCCGCGGCCTCGCCCGGACCGGAGCCCTGTCGCGGTTCGCCTCCGGGCGCGCCGCCCAGACCCGGGTCTGACCGTGAGCGCCCTGGCAGACCGGGGCGCTCACGGCACCGCCGGCGCGAGCGTCCGGGCGCGAGGCTGGTCGTGGCGTCACGCCGGCCGCCTCCGTCCTGCCGTCTCCGACCTCGATCTCGACATCGGGCCCGGCGAGCGCGTCCTCCTGCTCGGTGCCTCCGGCGCGGGCAAGTCGACCCTGCTCGCCGGCCTCGCCGGCGTCCTCGGCGGCGACGAGGAGGGCGACGACCGGGGGGAGCTCCTCGTCGACGGGGTGCCGCCCGCGAGCGTCCGCGGCCGCGTCGGCCTCGTCCTGCAGGATCCCGACTCCCAGGTCGTCCTCGCGCGCGTCGGCGACGACGTGGCGTTCGGTCCGGAGAACCTCGGCGTCCCGCGCGACGAGATCTGGCGTCGCGTGGAGGAGTCGCTCCGCGCCGTCGGCCTCGACCTGCCGCTCGATCAGTCGACCTCCGCGCTCAGCGGCGGCCAGAAGCAGCGCCTCGCGCTCGCCGGTGCGCTCGCCCTCCGGCCGGGCCTCCTGCTCCTCGACGAGCCCACCGCGAACCTCGATCCGGAGGGCGTCGCCGAGGTCAGCCGGTCGGTGGGCCGCGCCGTCGCCGAGACCGGCGCCACCCTGGTCGTCGTCGAGCACCGCGTATCGGTGTGGCTCCCGTTCGTCGACCGCGTCGTCGTGCTGGCGGCCGGCGGGGGAGTCCTCGCCGACGGACGCCCCGACGACGTGCTCCAGGCGCAGGGCGCGGCCCTCGCCGAGGCCGGCGTGTGGGTGCCCGGCCGCCCGCCGCTCCTGCCGGTCCGCGTGCCGTCGGGGCCGTCGTCCGGGGCCCCGCTCGCTGCCGACCGGCTGCTCAGCGCCGACGGCTTGGCCGTCGGGCGGAGCGGCCGCGCCGTCGCCTCCGGCATCGAGGCCCGAGTCGCCGCCGGTCGCGCTCTGGCCGTCACCGGCCGGAACGGCGCCGGCAAGTCGACCCTCGCCCTGACCCTCGCCGGCCTCTTCCCGCCCGTCGCAGGATCCCTCGCGGCGTCCCCCGCTCTCGCGAAAGGCGCCGGGCCCTCCCCGATCCGCTGGCGGTCGCGCGACCTCCTGACCAGGATCGGCACCGTCTTCCAGGACCCGGAGCACCAGTTCCTCGCTTCCAGAGTCCGCGACGAGCTCGCCGTCGGGCCGCGAGCGCTGCGGCTCGGCGAGGCCGAGACCACCCGACGCGTCGACGACCTCCTGCAGCGGCTGCGACTCGACCACCTGGCCGGTGCGAATCCGTTCACCCTGTCGGGAGGCGAGAAGCGGCGGCTGTCGGTGGCCACGGTGCTGGCGGCGAGGCCTGGCATCCTGGTGCTCGACGAGCCCACCTTCGGGCAGGACGCCCGCACCTGGCGGGAGCTCGTCGCCCTGTCGGCCGAGCTGCTCGACGCCGGCAGCGCCCTCGTCGCCGTCACACACGATGCCGAGTTCGTCGACGTGCTCGCCGACGACGTCCTCGTGCTCGGCGGCTCCGGAGACGCGGTCGCCGCCGCTCGCACCTCGGCGTCGCGAGCGGCCGGAGCCCTCTCGTGACGCTGCTCGCACCGGTCGAGACCACCCGCGCCGTCGGGCGGGTGAACCCCGTCGCGAAGCTCGGGGCGGCCGTGATCCTGAGCCTCAGCCTGCTGCTGTCGATCGACTGGGTGTCCGCCGGCGTCGCGCTGGTGCTCGAGGCGGTGCTCCTCGCCTGGGCCGGCCTCGGCTGGCGGGCCTTCTGGCGACGGACCCTCGCTCTCTGGATAGCCGCTCCCGTGTCGGTCGTCGCCACGTCGCTCTACGGGCAGGACTCCGGCGGCGTCCTCCTGCGGCTCGGCTTCATCACCGTCACCGAGGGGTCCGTCGCTCTGGCACTCGCCATCGGACTGAGGATCCTGGCCGTCGGCATCCCCGGGATCGTCCTCTTCGCCACGACCGACCCGACCGACCTCGCCGACGGGCTGGGGCAGATCCTGCGGCTCCCCGCCCGGTTCGTGCTCGGCGCCCTCGCCGGCATCCGGCTCGTCGGGCTGTTCGTCGACGACTGGCGGCAGCTCGGTCTCGCGCGTCGGGCCCGCGGCGTCGCCGACAGCGGCGGCTTCGTCGGCGCCGTCCGCCGGAGCGCCGGCATGGCGTTCGCCCTGCTGGTGCTCTCGGTGCGGCGCGGCAGCAAGCTCGCGACCGCGATGGAGGCCAAGGGCTTCGGCAGCGACCTCCCGCGCACCTGGGCGAGGCCGTCGACGTTCGGCCGCGCCGAGTGGGTGCTCATCGGGATCGGAGTCGTCATCGCCGGCGTCTCGATCGCCGTGGCCGTCGCAGCCGGGACCTGGAGCTTCGTCCTTGCCTGAGCTCGTCGATCCGGGGCTGCTGCGGGAGCTCGCCGCGCGGGCGCTGGCGTCGGCTTCGGCCGCGTCGGCTGCGTCGGCGTCGGCGTCGGTTGCGGCTGCGGCTGCGTCGGCTGCGGGGCAGCGCCTTGCGGCGCGGCGGCCCGTGGTGCTGATCGACGGGCGCTCCGGGTCCGGCAAGACGACGCTCGGCGAGGCGCTGGCGCCGCTCGTCGGCGACGCCCAGCTGGTCGGGCTCGACGACGTCTACCCCGGGTGGCACGGGCTGGCCGCGGCGTCGGAGGCCGTGGTGACCACGATCCTGCGCCCCGCAGAACCCGGCTACCGGCGCTGGGACTGGGAGCTGGCCGAGGCCTCGACCTGGCGCAGCCTCGACCCGTCGCGGCCCCTCGTCGTCGAGGGCGCAGGATCGCTCACCCCCGCGTCGTCCGCGCTCGCCACGTTCCGGATCTGGGTCGAGCTCGACGAGGAGACGCGCCGCACACGAGTGGCCGGTCGCTCGGACGCCGACGCGTACGCGCCCTGGTGGCGGATGTGGGCCGAGCAGGAGGACCACCACCTGCGCGTGGCCGACCCGCGCTCGCTCGCCGACGTCGTCGTGGCGAGGTAGTCGCCGGTGCCGGTGCTCAGGCCCAGCCGAGCTCGTGCAGCTTGTCGTCGTCGAACCCGTAGTAGTGCCCGATCTCGTGCACGAGGGTGACGTGGATCTCGCCGCGGAGGTCGTCGAGGGTGTCGACGGCGGCCAGATGCGGCTCGCGGTAGAGGATGATGCGGTCGGGGAGCTCGCCGAAGCCGTACTGGCCGCGCTCGGTCAGGTCGATGCCCTCGTAGAGTCCGAGGAGGTCGAGCGAGCCGTCCTCCGGCCGGTCCTCGGTGATGAACGCGACGTTCTCGAGGCCGTCGACCATGTCGTCGGGGAGTAGATCGAGCTCGTCGATCACGAGTCGTTCGAATTCCGCTGCGGTGACATCGTCCACCCGGTCAGCTTGGCACGTGCCCCCGCCCCTGCCCTAAACCCTCCCGATCGGCCGCCGCGGTGGTCCTAGGACCACCGCGCTAGCCGATCGCGAGGGTTTTGCGGAGCGACGCGATCCTGCTGGGGGTCGGGGCGCGCGAGAACGGACGTGCGGTAACGGAAAAAGGCCCCACCCCGACCGGGGCAGGACCTTCTCCTTCAGGGTGAGTAACGGGGCTTGAACCCGCGGCCTCCTAGACCACAACCAGGCGCTCTACCAGCTGAGCTATACCCACCATGCGACTTCGCCCGCCGCGCTGGCGAGAGCGTGACGAACGAAGCAACCCGACGAGTCTATCCCACTCGCGGAGCCCATTTGTCCACGACTGCTCTCGAGATCTCCTGGACGTCTTCGGTGGCGGGCCCGGGCTCGGCGACGAAGCCAGCCAGCCGGTAGTACTCGAGCTCGCGGATGGACTCGAGGATGTCGGCGAGGGCGCGGTGGCCGCCGTTCTTGGCCGGGGCGTTGTAGTACACCCGCGGGAACCAGCGTCGGGCGAGCTCCTTGATGCTGGAGACGTCGACGCTGCGGTAGTGGAGGTGGCCGTCGACGCGGGGCATGTACTTGGCGAGGAACGTGCGGTCGGTGCCGATGGTGTTGCCGGCGATGGGCGCCTGGCCGGCGTCGGGGACGTACTCGAGGATGTAGTTCAGCACCTCGTACTCGGCCTCGGCGAGGCTCTTGCCGTTCGGGATCTCGGTGATGAGCCCGGAGTGCGTGTGCATCTGCGTGACGAAGTCGCCCATGTTGTCGAGGGCGGTCTGGTCGGGCTTGATGACGATGTCGAACCCCGGGTGGACGGGGACGAGATCGAAGTCGGTGATGACCACGGCGACCTCGACGAGCTCGTCGATGCCGAGGTCGAGCCCGGTCATCTCGCAGTCGATCCAGACCAGTCTGTCAGCGCTTGATGCCATGCGCCGAGTCTAGCGAGTGCCTCCGACGGCCCCTGCTGGGCGTCACTTCTGTGCCTGTCTCCTACCCCGCGTACATATGGACGGAGATCCTTCATCCTGCACGTCCTGTCCGTACATATGGACGGAGATCCTCGATTTTCCGCCGACTTCATGGGGATCGGAGGGGCATCGTCCGAGAATCTCCGTCCATATGTACAGAGCAGGGGCAGGACCAGGAGGACCACCAACAGCAGCAGGATCAGGCAGCGCCACCGACCACGATCGCGCGGGCCTCGACGGGCTCCGGCTCGGGGCCGTCGTCGATGCGGCGGAGGTTCCGGCCGGCGACGACGACGATCACGAATCCGACGGCGACCGAGACCGCGGCGAACCAGTAGGCGGCGGACGGGCTGACCGCGTCGGCGATGGCTGTCGCGGCGGGCGGCGCGATGGCCCCGCCGATGAACCGAACGGCCGAGTAGGCCGACGACGCGACGGCCCGGGGCAGGTCGGTCGCCTCCATGACGGACTCGGTGAGCACCGTGTTCAGGATGCCGAGCACCAGACCGCCGATGACGACGCAGACGACGAGCCCGGCCTGCACGTGGACGAACACGCCGGCCGCGACGAGGTCGAGGGCGAGGAGGGGGAGCGCGATCCTGAGCACGGTGGTCCGCTTGAGGTGGGCGGTGAGGCGCGGCGCGACGAAGACGGAGGTGATCGCGAGGCCGACGCCCCAGCCGAAGAAGGTCAGGCCGATCCCGAGGGCGCCGAAGCCGAGCGGGTAGGGCGTGTAGGCCAGCAGGACGAAGAAGCCGATGTTGTAGAACAGCGCGGTCGCCGCGAGCGTGGCGAGAGCGGGCCGCCCGAGGGCGCGGAACGGCGCCGACAGCTTCGACGGGGCGGGCCTGGCCGTCTCGCCGCGGAGGAACACCGCGATCGCGATGAAGGCGATCGCCATGAGCACGCAGACGCCGAAGAAGGGTCCGCGCCACGACACCGATCCGAGGAGGCCGCCGACGAGCGGACCGATCGCGATGCCGAGACCGAGTGCCGCCTCGTACAGGATGATCGCGCTGGCCGTTCCGCCCGACGCGGCACCGACGATCGTGGCGAGGGCGGTCGAGATGAAGAGCGCGTTGCCGAGGCCCCAGCCCGCGCGGAAGCCGATGACCTCCTGGACACTGCCCGACGTGGCGGCGAGCAGGGCGAAGACGATGATCAGCGCGAGGCCGATCATGAGGGTCTTCTTCGGGCCGATGCGCGACGACACGAAGCTCGTGAAGAACATGGCGACGCCGGTCACGAGCAGGTAGCTGGTGAAGAGGTACTCCGACTGCGTTGGCGTCGCGTGGAGCGAGGCGGCGATGGTCGGCAGGATCGGGTCGACGAGGCCGATGCCCATGAAGGCCACGACACACGCGAACGCGATGGCCCAGACGGCGGTCGGCTGCTTCAGGATCGACTGCCTCTCAGCGGGAGCGTGCGCGGAAGCGGGAGCGTGCGCGGAAGCGGGAGCGTGCGCGGAAGCGCGGGACGGTGTGCCGGTGCCGGTGCCGTTGCCGCTCACGCGAACACCACCTCCCGGCGGCTGCGCTCCTCGAGGAGCGTCGCGGCCGCCTCGAGCGTCTGCCAGTCGGTCTCGTCGAGGTCGCCGAAGAGCGGGCTCATCTCGGTGGCGAGGACGCTCCGCCACTCGACGAGCGCGGCGCGGCCCCTGGGGGTGATCTGGATCAGCCAGGCGCGAGCGTCGTCGACCTCGGCGATGCGCGAGACGAGCTCGTCGCCCTGCATGGTGCGGAGCAGCTTGGTCATGCCGGGCTGGCTGATCCGGCTGGCACGGGCGAGGTCGCCGGTGCGGAGGGGGCCTTCGGCGCTCAGGATCGAGAGCGTGCGCGCGGTGGCGGAGGACATGTTGCGACCCGACGCCTGAGCTGCGTAGCGCACCAGTCGCGTGGTCGACGAGATGAGGGATTCGAGGATGTCGGTCGGTTGGGAACTCATGGTCCTCCAAGTGTATAGCCAAAGTATATAACTTGGCTATGCCGGAGCGGTGTCCAGTCGCCACTGGTAGACAGGACCCATGACTGACGAGAAACCCACCATCGCCGAAGGCGCCGAGTACGTCGTGTTCTTCGAGGGCGGCCCGAGCGACGGCCGCACCGACACGCGCGTGTCGACCGACGGGTCGTACGACGACGAGATCACCGACTACGTCCTGATCGAGGGCACCGAGACGGGTATCGTCTACAAGGCGACGCGGGCGCACATGATGGGCGAGCAGCTGCAGGTGCACTACTCGCTCGACTCGAGCGACAGCGACCCCGTGCCCGACCCCGAAGACCGCAACGACGAGGTCAACTGACCCCGTCTCCCGGCGCACGCAGGATGCCACGGGCCGTTCCCTCGGGAATGGCATCGTGGCATCCTGCGTTCCAGGCACCATGAGGCTCGAGCTGTACACGTCGGCGTTCTGCGGAGCGTGCCATGCGGCGCGCGCCGCCGTCGGCGACGCCGAGCGGCTCGTCCCGGGGCTCGAGCACGTCGACGTCGACGTGGCGACCGACCCCGACCGGGCCGAGGCCCGCGACATCGTCTCGACTCCGACGATCGTGCTCACCGACGACGAGGGCTCCGAGCTCTTCCGTGCCGCGGGGGCTCCGACGGTGCCTCAGCTCCTCCACGCGATCGCCGCGCACCTCCCCGCGGCCTGACCCGCAGCCCGGCGGCGCGACTCTCACAGCGGACGCCGTGCTCACAGCGAACGCCGTGCTCACAGCGGACGCCGTGCATCTCATAGCGCCCTCATCGGGCTCGCCAGGACCGCTCATCGGGGCGCCACGCATCGTGGGCGCATGTCCGATTCGCCTGAGATCCTCGACCTCGACATCGTCGTGCCCGTCTACAACGAGCAGGAGACGCTCGTCGAGAGCGTCCGCGCCCTGCACCGCTTCCTCACCGATCAGGTCCGCGAGACCTGGCGGATCACGATCGCCGACAACGCCTCGACCGATGCGACCGGACCCTTCGCCGACCGGCTGGCCCGCGAGCTCGACTCGGTAACGGCCGTGCACCTCGCCGAGAAGGGCCGCGGTCGCGCGCTGAAGCAGGTGTGGTCGGCCTCGCCCGCCCGAGTGCTCGTCTACCTCGACGAGGACCTCTCGACCGACCTCCGAGCCCTCGGGCCGCTCGTCGCGCCCCTTCTCTCGGGCCACTCCGACCTCGCGATCGGCACCCGGCTCGACCGCTCGTCGCGGGTGGCCCGCGGCGGCAAGCGCGAGTTCATCTCCCGCACCTACAACCTGCTGCTCCGGCAGACGATGGGCGTCTCGTTCAGCGACGCCCAGTGCGGGTTCAAGGCGATCCGCCGCGACGTGGCCGAGCGCCTGCTCCCGCTCGTGGAGGACACCGGCTGGTTCTTCGACACCGAGCTCCTCATCCTGGCCGAACGGTCGGGCCTCCGGATCCACGAGGTGCCCGTCGACTGGATCGACGACCCGCACTCCTCGGTCGACATCGTCGCCACCGCGACCGCCGACCTCAGGGGCATGGTGCGGGTGGCGACCGGGATCGCGCGGGGCAGGATCCCGGTCGCCGCGGTCTACGACGAGATCGGCCGCCACCCGTACTCCCCGCCCGCCAGCCCCACCTTCTTCGGCCAGGTCGTCCGGTTCGGAGTCGTGGGAGTGCTCTCGACCGCCGCCTACGCCCTCGTCTATCTCCTCTTCGAGCAGGTCGTGCCGCCGCAGGCCGCCAACTTCCTGGCGCTCCTCCTCACGACGATCGGCAACACCGCCGCCAACCGCCGGTTCACCTTCGGCGTGCGCGGGCAGGGCGGCGCGGCGAAGCACCAGGCGCAGGGCCTCGTCGTCTTCGGGGTCGCCTGGCTGATCACCGCCGGCTCCCTGCTGGGGCTCCACCGGGTCGCGCCCGACGCCGGACCCCACCTCGAGCTCGTCGTGCTGACCGTCGCCAACCTCGTCGCGACGGTGGTGCGCTTCGTGCTGCTGCGGACGTGGGTGTTCCGGAGGCACGCCCGCCCGGCCGACGCCTCGCACCCCGCGACCTCTCACCCGACTGCGCCGCCGGACTCGTCCGTCCCGTCGGCCTCGCCCGACCTGTCCGAAACGTCCGACCCCTCCGTCCCGTCCGACCCCTCGACCTCCGAGAGCCTCACGAAAGCGACCTCACGATGAGCACCGCAACCCTTCCGCAGCCCGCCGTCCTCCGGGACGAGCCCCCGTCGCGGTTCCGCATAGCGGCCCGCCGCCTCGCTCTGGGGCCGACCACCGCACCCCGGTGGGAGCGCCCTGCCCTCTGGGCCCTCATCCTGCTCTCGGGCGTCCTCTATATCTGGAACCTCGCCATCTCGGGCTACGCGAACTCGTTCTACTCGGCTGCGGTGCAGGCCGGGTCGACGAACTGGGAGGCCTTCTTCTTCGGGTCGTCCGACGCGGCGAACTCGATCACGGTCGACAAGCCGCCGGCGTCGCTGTGGATCATGGAGCTCTCCGTCCGCCTCTTCGGGCTGTCGTCGTGGAGCATCCTGCTGCCCGAGGCGCTGATGGGCGTCGCCACCGTCTTCCTCGTCTACGTGATCGTCCGGCGGCACTTCTCGGCCGGAGCAGCGCTCCTCGCCGGCGGCGCCCTCGCCCTCACGCCCGTCGCGGTGATGATGTTCCGCTTCAACAACCCCGACGCGATGCTCCTCCTGCTGATGACGCTGGCCGTCTACCTGACGCTCCGCGGTATCGAGAGCGGCAGGATCCGCTGGGTGATCTGGGCCGGGGTCGTGGTGGGCTTCGGGTTCCTCACCAAGCAGCTGCAGGCGTTCGTGATCCTGCCCGAGCTCGCCGCCGTCTACTTCTTCGCGGCACCCGTCCGGTGGCGTGCCCGCCTCGGGCACCTGCTCGCAGCGGTCGGCGGGGTCGTCGTCGGGGCCGGCTGGTGGGTCGCGATCGTGTCCCTCTGGCCCGCGTCGTCGCGCCCCTACATCGGCGGCTCGCAGAACAACTCCTTCTTGGAGCTCACCTTCGGCTACAACGGCTTCGGGCGCCTCACCGGCAACGAGACCGGGAGCGTGACCGGCGGAACGACGACGGCCGGCGCAGGATCGTGGGGCTCCACGGGGCTCACCCGCCTGTTCGGCTCCGACATCGGCGGCCAGATCACCTGGCTCCTGCCCGCCGCGCTCATCGTCATGGTCGGCGCCCTCGTGCTGATGGGGAGGCGGCACCGGATCGACGTGCGTCGAGCGACCCTCCTGCTCTTCGCCACCTGGCTGGTCGTGACCGGCCTCGTCTTCAGCTTCGCCGGCGGCATCTTCCACCCGTACTACACGGTCGCGCTCGCCGCGCCGCTCGCCGGGACCCTCGCCATCGGTGCGACGACTCTCTGGAAGGCCCGCGCCCGCTGGTGGCCCAGGATCGTCCTCGCCGCGGCGTCGCTGACGACCGCCGTCTGGTCGTGGGTGCTCCTCGAGCGGGCCACCGGCTGGCTGCCGTGGCTCAAGGTCGTCGTGGTCGTCGCGTCCGTCCTCGGGGCCGGGCTCCTGCTCGTCCTGCCGCTCATCCGCCGGCGGGCCCGCGCTCTCGCTGCGGCCACCGTGTCGCTGATGCTCGTCGGCGGACTCCTCGGACCCCTCGCCTACTCGATCGAGACGGCGACGACGGCGCACACCGGGTCGATCCCGTCGGCGGGGCCGACGGTGTCTGGTGGCATGGGCGGCTTCGGGGGCGGCGGAGGCCGCGGCGGTTTCGGGGGCGGCGGCTTCGCCGGGCGGCCCGGCGCCGGAGCGGGCACGGGGACCGGGACGGGAACGGGCACCGGAACGCCGCCCGGCGGGTTCGGGGGCACGGCGCCCGGCGGGACGGCAACCGGCGGCGGCACCGCGACCGGCGGAACTGCGACCGGCGGCGGCACCGCAGCCGGCGGCCGGATGGGCGGCGGCGGCCTCTTCGGCCGCACGTCGACCGTGAGCTCGTCGCTGAAGAAGCTCCTGCTGGCGGATTCGAGCGACTACACCTGGGTCGCGGCGGCGATCGGCTCCGACACGGCGGCGACCTATCAGCTCGCCACGGAGGAGTCGGTCATGCCGGTCGGCGGATTTAACGGCAGCGACCCCTCGCCGACGCTCGCCCAGTTCAAGGCGTACGTCGCGAAGGGCGAGATCCACTACTTCATCGGCGGCTCCGTGGGCCGCTCGAATGGAGGGAGCGACGCGTCGTCGGCGATCTCCGCCTGGGTGACCGCGAACTTCGCCTCGCAGACGGTCGGGGGAGTGACCGTGTACGACCTGACCAGCACCGTCAGCCAGTAGGGCCGCTGGCCGGCAGCGGCGTCAGGCCGGGCGCTCGCTCAGCGGGCGCCCGGTCTCGCCACGGGCCGGTCTCCTCGGAGACCGGCCCCTGGCGCTGCACGGTATCGTGGTCGAGTCGCCCTCGTAGCTCAGCGGATAGAGCAGGAGCCTTCTAATCTCTTGGTCGCAGGTTCGATTCCTGCCGAGGGCACCGGAAATGACTCCGCGCGGAGCTCTCCGCCTCAGGCGAAGCGGAAACAGTCGGTCGCGTCGGCCCTCGACCAGAACTCGCCGATCTCGACGAAGCGCCGCTGCCTCGGCAGGAAGCGCTTGGCGCGGAAGCGCTCGCCGCGCGGGTCGTCGAAGCGCTCGACGTAGCCGAGGACCTCGCCGGAGGGCAGGGTGACCCGCGCCAGGTCGTCGTGGAGCTGGACGAGCCGGAGCCCGCCCCGGATCTCGTCGACCGCTGGCGCCTGGGAGGGGGCCTGGGCACGAGCGGGTGCGGGGGTGAGGACACGGGTGGGGGTGGGCGTCATCGTGGGCACGATCTCTCCTGTTCGTCTCCGGCCGATCTCTGGGAACGGTTCGAACATAGGTGCGACCACCGACATTCAGTCGAGGAGCTGCGCGATCCTGTAGGCCAGCGGCTCCTCGAGCACGACCGACGTCGACGTCCGCTCGATCCCCGGAACGGCGAGGATCGCGAGGCCCACCTCGCGCAGGTGGTCGGTGTCGCGGGCCACCACCTGGAGCAGCAGGTCGTCCGACCCGGTGACGGCCAGGCACTCGACGACCTGCGGGATCGCCGCGAGGCCCGCCATCGTCCGGAGGCGCTCCGACTGCAGGATCGTCGCAGTCACCACCGCGCGCAGCGGGAGCCCCAGCGCGGCCGGCCTCACCCGGGTGGAGTGCGGGCGGAGGTCACGGCCGGCGGCGAAGCGCTCCAGCCGGTGCTGCACTGTGCCGCGCGCGAGGCCGAGCTGGTCGGCGAGGGCGGCGATCGCCGCACGCGGACCTCGGTCGAGCGCGGCGAGGAGCCGTCGGTCTGTGGGATCGAGCATGCGTTTCCACCGTTCTCCGTGCATCCTGCGGGCGGTTTCTGATCATATCGATCAGTGTCACGCTGTCAGATTGATCAGAATGCGGATGTCTGCTCAGCTTGGCCCATGAATGAGTTTGCGGATGTCGTCTCCGTCGGTCAGTACCTCGCGCACCGCCTCGTCGAGCTCGGGGGTCCGCACGTGTTCGGACTGCCGGGAGACTTCAACCTGACGCTGCTCGACGAGATGCTGACAGTCGACGGGATCGACTGGGTCGGCAACACGAACGAGCTGAACGCCGCGTACGCCGCCGACGCGTACGCGCGCACGACGCGGGGCGTGGCAGCCCTCGTCACCACCTACGGCGTGGGCGAGCTGTCGGCGATCAACGGGATCGCCGGGAGCTTCGCCGAGGACGTCCCGGTCGTGCAGATCACCGGGATGCCGACCACCGCCGCGAGGAACTCCGGCGCCCTGTCGCACCACACCCTGGTCGACGGCGACTACGACCACTTCTTCCGCGCCTACAGGGAGGTGACGGTGGCGGGGGCGATCCTGCGTCCGGCCGACGCCTCGCGCGAGATCGACCGCGTCCTCCGGGCGGCGCTCGACGAGTCGAAGCCCGTCTACCTCGGGATCCCGATGGACATCGCGGCCGCCCCGGTGTCGTCGGCGCCGCTGCGGAGGCCGCTCAGGGCGACGCCGTCCGACCCGGTCGCGGTCGACGACCTGCGGACCGCGCTGGGGGAGGCGCTCGCGGGGCTCGACGCCGTCACGATCCTGGCCGGCCCACGGATCCACCGTCGGAGGGCCGAGCACCTCCTCGAGGCGATCGCGGGCCACGACGGGGTCCGCGTCGCGACGCAGGCGAGCGCGAAGTCGATGCTGCCCGAGACGCACCCGGCGAGCATCGGCGTCTACATGGGGCAGATGACGCCCTCGCCCGCGACCCGGACCGCGGTCGACGAGGCTCCGGTCGTGATCCTGGCCGGGACGGTCCTGAGCGACGTGCTGACCGGCTTCTACAGCATGGGCTTCGACCTCGAGGCGAGCGTCGAGCTCGGCATCACGTCGGCGCGCGTGGGAGCGGTGACGTTCCACGACGTCCGGCTCGAGGACAGCCTCACCGTGCTCGAGGAGATCGTCGCAGGATCGCCCCGCCCCGTCTCCGCCCCCATCGAGGCGCGCTGGCCGTACCGCGTCTCCGCGGCATCGACCGGACCGGAGCCGCTGACGCAGCACGACCTCTGGGCCATCGTCCAGGAGTGGCTGCCCACCCGGTCGATCGCGATCGCAGACGCCGGGACGGCGATGTACGGCGCGCTCGAGCTCCAGATGCCTGCCGGGACCGACCTGCTCGCGTCGCCGATCTGGTCGTCGATCGGCTACACGCTGCCCGCCACCCTCGGCACGTCGCTCGCCTCCGACCGCCGGAGCATCCTGTTCATCGGCGACGGTGCCGCCCAGCTGACGGCGCAGGAGCTCAGCACGATCCTGCACCGGGGGCTCACGCCGATCATCGTGCTGATCAACAACGACGGCTACACGATCGAGCGGGTCATCCAGAGCCCGAGGGCCGTCTACCAGGACATCACGCGCTGGAACTGGGCCGCCCTGCCCGGCGCTCTGGCGCCCGACGTGCCGGTGCTGACCGCCGAGGTGAGCACGCCCGCCGAGCTGCAGGAAGCGCTCGAGGCGGCGGCCCGGGCGACCGACCGCGCGGTGCTGATCGAGGCGCACCTGCACCCGGATGATGCGCCGCCGCTCCTGGCGAAGCTCGGGGCGATCGCCGGCGGGAAGGCGAGCTGACACGCAGAACGGCCCGAGACACCCGTCGTGCGGGGTGTCTCGGGCCGTTCTGCGTGTCGCGAGCGATGCCGCCCATGGCTGAGCGACGCTGCGGCGCAGGACTAGCGGATGGTGCCGTCGACCGCGTGCGGCTCGATCGCGGCGATCTCGTCGTCGCCGAGCGGAGCGCCGTCGAGAGCGTCGAGGTTGTCGTCGAGCTGGGCGACGCTCGAGGCGCCGATCAGCGCCGAGGTCACGGCCTCCTGGCGGAGCACCCAGAGCAAGGCGAGCTGCGCGAGCGACTGCCCCCGGGCGGAGGCGATGTCGTTCAGGGCGTGCGCCCGCGACAGGTAGGTGTCGGAGAGCACCTCCTCGGTGAACCAGCGGCCCTCGGCGGCGCGCGATCCGGCGGGCGCCGTGCCGTCGAGGTAGCGGCCCGTGAGGAGCCCGCCCGCGAGCGGGGAGAACACGATCGAGCCCACGCCGTTGGCCGTCAGGGTGTCGAAGAGGCCCTGCTCGGGCTTCCGGTCGAACATGTTGTAGCGGGGCTGGTGGATGAGGAGCGGGACGCCCTCCGCCTTCAGCGCCTCGATGGCGGCCTCGGTCTCGGCCGGACCGTAGTTCGAGATGCCGGCGTAGAGCGCCTTGCCCTGGCGGACGGCCGTCGCGAGAGCCCCCATGGTCTCTTCGATCGGGGTCTCGGGGTCGGGACGGTGGGAGTAGAAGATGTCGACGTAGTCGAGCCCGAGGCGGCCGAGCGAGGCGTCGAGCGACGACAGGAGGTACTTCCGCGAGCCGCCGTCGCCGTAGGGGCCGGGCCACATGTCGTAGCCGGCCTTCGACGAGATGAGGAGCTCGTCGCGGTAGGGCCGGAGGTTCGCGTGGAACACGCGCCCGAACTGCTCTTCGGCCGAGCCGTAGGGCGGGCCGTAGTTGTTCGCCAGGTCGAAGTGGGTGACGCCGCGGTCGAAGGCGCGGAGCAGGATGTCGCGCTGCGTCTCGAGCGAGCGGTCGGACCCGAAGTTGTTCCAGAGACCGAGCGAGATGCGCGGCAGGCGGAGGCCCGAGCGGCCGATCCGGTCGTAGGGCAGCTTCTCGTAGCGCGCGGCGTCCGCGACGTACGGCGTGAAGGGCGAGGTCATGCATTCAGCGTAGCGTGAGCGTTCACGCAGGATCACCGAGCGTACAGTTGCCGTCATGACGACTTTCACGCTCGCGGGCGGATGCTTCTGGTGCCTCGACGCGGTCTACCGCACCCTCCAGGGAGTCTCCGAGGTCGTGTCCGGCTACACCGGCGGCGCCGTCTCGAACCCGAGCTACGAAGCGGTCTGCACCGGCACGACCGGGCACGCGGAGGCCGTGCAGGTGACCTTCGATCCTGCGGTCATCCCGGCCCACGTCATCCTCGACGTCTTCTTCACCCTCCACGACCCCCGCCAGCTGAACCGGCAGGGCGCCGACGTCGGCACGCAGTACCGCTCGGCCATGTTCTTCGTCGACGAGGCGCAGGAGGCCGAGTTCGAGGCTGCTCGCGACCGTGCCTCCGACTACTGGGACGGCTCGATCGTCACGACCATCGAGCCGCTGGGCGAGTGGTTCGACGCCGAGGAGTACCACCAGGACTTCTTCGCCAAGAACCCCGGTCAGGGCTACTGCCTGGCCGTGGCGCTGCCCAAGGTCAACAAGATCCGCAAGTCGTACGGAAAGTACGTGCTCGCCTCCTGACCCCCGGTCGACCACCGGGTCCACCCACCGACAGAGGAGCTCGACGATGAGCAACGACGCAACCATCACCAAGACCTGGGTCGCCAGCGGCCCGTCCGGAACCGTGGGGTCGATCCTCCGCACCGGCGACGGATTCTCGATCCGGGTCGGCGCGGCGACGGAGTACCGGGGCGACTTCCCGACCCTCGACGTCGCCAAGAGCGCCCTCCACGCCGCGCTCGGGCCCGGTGTCGACCGACCCGACTTCATCGAGCACTGACCGCTCCTCCCCAGGTCGGCCCCGCCGCTCGTCCTCCACAGGTCGTCGAGAGGCGCTCTCGGGGCGCTGTCGGTCGCGACACACTCGCGGCATGACAGACAACATCACCCTCGTCGGAGTCGTCGCGACGCCTCCCAAGAGCATGCACACGCCCTCGGGCCTCTCGATCCTGAGCTTCCGGCTCGCCTCCTCACAGAGGCGGTACGACCGCGCGAAGAACGAGTGGGTCGACGGCGAGACCAACTGGTACACCGTCACCGCGTTCCGGCAGCTGGCCGACAATGCGGCGGCCTCGCTCTCCAAGGGCGACCGCGTCGTCGTGGCCGGCAGGCTCCGCGTCCGCGCCTGGGAGAGCGGCGACCGCTCCGGCACCAACGTCGAGGTCGACGCCGACTCCCTCGGCCCCGACCTCCTGTTCGGCACGACCTCGTTCACCCGGGTCAGCCCTCGGGTCGATCAGGGCGCGCAGGATCCCGGGCCGGCCACCCCGGGCCAGCAGTCGCCGCCGCCGTCCGCTCCCGACGGCCCGGTCCCGGGGCAGGCGACCGGCGGCACCGAGCCCGAGCCCCGGCGGGAGCTGGTCGGGGCCGGCGTCGGCGGGGCGTCGTTCGGCGCGGCGTCGCCCGGCCTCGGAGCTCCGTCGGGGTGGCACACCGGCTCGGAGGAGACGCCGTTCTGACGGGCCTGCCGGGCGGCGGCGGCGGCGGACCGTAGACTCGTCGAGTGTCGTTCCGAGCTCACCGTCCCGGTCGCGCGGCGGGGGTCCTCCTCGTCGCCGTGACGGCCGCCGTGGCGCTCGCAGGATGCACGGGGTCGTCGCCGTCGCCGGTCGCGTCCTCGGCGTCTCCCGTGGCCCCGTCGCCCGCGGCAGCGACCTCGGCGTCTCCGGCTCCCGCCCCCTCCTTCGACGCCGACGCCTCGACGTCCGACGCCCTCGCCGAGTTCACCGCCGTGGTCAAGAAGCGTCTCGCGAGCGACCCGCAGCCGCACGGCCGCGACGTCGTCGACGCCCTGGTCGCAGCGGGCTTCGACAAGAAGGCGATGGAGCTGACGCCCGACGAGACGACGCTCGACCGGAACGTCGACTCGATCGAGTTCTCGGTGCTCTGGAAGAAGCAGGACTGCCTCGTCGGGCAGGTC
Organism: Frondihabitans peucedani; assembly: GCF_039537585.1. Lineage (NCBI taxonomy): Bacteria > Bacillati > Actinomycetota > Actinomycetes > Micrococcales > Microbacteriaceae > Frondihabitans > Frondihabitans peucedani. Next base: position 187,328 of record NZ_BAABAU010000003.1, on the reverse strand, counting down.
GGCTCGGCCGGGTTCTCGAGCACCTCCGCCCCGGTGCTCGGCACCGGCAAGTGCCTCGTCGGCGCCACGCGCACGATCGACTGGTAGCGCGGTCGCGGCGCGGCGCGACGCCGTCGCACGCCGTGCCCGCACCGGCTCGGCCGCTCGCCGAGGGCGCACCTCCTCCTCCGAACCCCCGAATAGACTGGAACCATGGCCGAATTCATTTACTCGATGGTCCGTGCTCGAAAGACGGTCGGCGACAAGCTGATCCTCGACGACGTGACCATGTCGTTCATCCCCGGAGCCAAGATCGGCGTCGTCGGGCCGAACGGCGCGGGCAAATCGACGATCCTCAAGATCATGGCGGGCCTCGACACGCCGTCCAACGGCGAGGCCAAGCTCTCGCCCGGCTACTCGGTCGGCATCCTCATGCAGGAGCCCGAGCTCGACGAGTCGAAGACCGTGCTCGAGAACGTCCAGGAGGGGGTCGGCCCGATCAAGGGCAAGATCGACCGCTTCAACGAGATCTCCGCCGCCATGGCCGAGCCCGACGCCGACTTCGACGCCCTGCTCGAAGAGATGGGCGGTCTCCAGGAGGAGATCGACGCCGCCGACGCCTGGGACCTCGACTCCCAGCTCGAGCAGGCGATGGACGCACTCCGCACCCCGCCCGCCGACGCTCAGATCGCCAACCTCTCCGGTGGTGAGAAGCGGCGCGTCGCCCTCTGCAAGCTCCTCCTGCAGAAGCCCGACCTGCTGCTCCTCGACGAGCCCACCAACCACCTCGACGCCGAGAGCGTGCTGTGGCTCGAGCAGCACCTGAAGCAGTACCACGGCGCCGTCCTCGCCGTGACCCACGACCGGTACTTCCTCGACCACGTGGCCGAGTGGATCGCCGAGGTCGACCGCGGCCGCCTCTACCCCTACGAGGGCAACTACTCGACCTACCTCGAGAAGAAGGGCGAGCGCCTCAACATCCAGGGCAAGAAAGACGCCAAGCTCGCCAAGCGCCTCTCGTCGGAGCTCGACTGGGTGCGGAGCAACACCAAGGGCCGCCAGGCGAAGTCGAAGGCGCGACTCGCCCGCTACGAGGAGATGGTCACCGAGGCCGAGCGCACCAAGAAGCTCGACTTCGAGGAGATCGTGATCCCCGTCGGCCCGCGCCTCGGCCAGCAGGTCATCGACGCGAAGGGCCTCGAGAAGGGCTTCGACGGCCGCGTGCTGATCGACGGCCTCTCGTTCACCCTCCCGCGGAACGGCATCGTCGGCGTAATCGGCCCGAACGGCGTCGGCAAGACCACGCTGTTCAAGACCATCACGGGCCTCGAGCCCCTCGACGGCGGCGACCTGAAGGTCGGCGAGACGGTCGACATCTCCTACGTCGACCAGAACCGCGGCGGCATCGACCCGAACAAGAACCTCTGGGAGGTCGTCTCCGACGGTCTCGACTACATCCAGGTCGGCAAGACCGAGATCCCCTCACGGGCCTACGTCTCGCAGTTCGGCTTCAAGGGCCCCGACCAGCAGAAGAAGGCCGGCGTGCTCTCCGGTGGAGAGCGCAACCGCCTCAACCTGGCGCTGACGCTCAAGCAGGGCGGCAACCTGCTGCTCCTCGACGAGCCCACCAACGACCTCGACGTCGAGACCCTCGGCAGCCTCGAGAACGCTCTGCTCGAGTTCCCCGGCTGCGCCGTGGTCATCACTCACGACCGGTGGTTCCTCGACCGGATCGCGACCCACATCCTGGCCTACGAGGGCACCCCCGACAACCCGGCCAACTGGTACTGGTTCGAGGGCAACTTCGAGGCGTACGAGGAGAACAAGGTGGAGCGACTGGGCGCCGATGCGGCGAAGCCCAGCCGGGTCACCTACCGCAAGCTCACGAGAGACTAGGCGTGGCGCGGCTCCACGTCCCCACCGTCCTCCGGTGGGGCGATCTCGACGCCTACGGGCACGTGAACAACGCCGAGATGCTGCACCTCCTCGAGGAGGCGCGCATCCAGGCGTTCTGGTCGGCGGGCGAGGAGTCCGGCGACTCGTCGGCGACCGCGATCCTCGACAGCCGGCCCGACACCCAGACCTGGTCGCTGATCGCGCGGCAGGAGGTCGAGTACCTGGCGCCGATCGCGTACACGCGCCTCCCGCTCGACATCCAGCTCTGGATCGGGCACATGGGCGGCGCGAGCCTCGAGATCTTCTACGAGGTCTTCTCGCCGGTGGGGGTGGAGCCGCGCGTGCTGCACACGAGGGCCGCGTCGACCCTGGTGCTGGTCGACGCCACGACGCAGCGGCCGCGGCGAATCGCCGAGTCGGAGCGCGCCGCCTGGGCGCCCTACGTCGACGAGCCGCTGACCTTCAGGCGGCGCTGAGTCTCAGGCGCCGCTGACGGTCCGCCGCTGACTCTCCGGCGCCGCTACTCGCCCTCGTCGCCCGGGACGCGCGTCATGCCCTCCTGGGCGACGCTTGCGAGGAGGCGTCCGCCGCGGTCGAAGAAGCGCCCCGTGGCGAGCCCACGGCCGCCCTGCGCGGACGGCGACTCCATCGCGTACAGCAGCCACTCGTCGGCGCGCCCGTCACGGTGCCACCACATGGCGTGGTCGAGGCTCGCGATCTTCATGCCGGGCCTCGACAGGGCGACACCGTGGCGCCGGAGGATCGGCTCGAGGATCCCGAGGTCGCTGGCGTACGCGAGCGCTGCCCGGTGCACGCCCGGGTCGTCGGGCAGAGCGCCGACGGTCTTCATCCAGAGCGCCTGGTGGGCGACGTGCTCGCCCTCGACCCGGAGGAACACCGGCGACGAGACGTGTCGGATGTCGAACGGCCTCCCGTGCGCCCAGAACTGGGCCGCAGGATGCTCGATCCCGGCCAGCACCTCGGCCATCGTCGGCAGAGACTCCGGCTCGGCGAGCCCCTCGGGCATCGCCGCCTGGTGGTCGATTCCCGTGTCGTGCGTCTGGAACGACGCCATCGTCGTCATGATCGGCACGCCGTCCTGCAGCGCCTCGGTGCGTCGGGAGGCGAACGACCTTCCGTCGTGACTGCGGTCGACCCGGATGTCGACCGGGAGCTCGACCCTGCCCGCGCGCAGGAAGTACGCGTGCATCGAGTGGACGGCCTTCTCGGCCGGGACGGTCCGCTGGGCGGCGACGAGCGACTGGGCGAGGACCTGGCCTCCGAAGACCCTTCCGTTCGGCATCCACTGGCTGGGGCCGGAGAACGTGTCGGCCTCCGCCCCGGGGACGAGCTCGAGGGCCCGGAGGAGGTCGTCGAGGGGGTCGTCGGGTGCGGCGGCGCGCGATGGGTCGAGGTTCATCAGCGGTAGTTTAGAGGGCCGATGACTACCGAACTCCGTCTTCCCGACTCCCTCTCGCTCGACGACCTCCACACTTTCCTCGCCCGCGCCACGGCCGTCGACGACGGGGCGACCCGCCTCATCGGCGGCGGTGGGGTCCTCGCAGCCTACGTCGGTGTCCTCGCTCCCGCCGGCCTCCTCGATTCGAGCCCCACGGTGCTCGGGCTCCGCACGTACGCTCTGGCCGCAGACGCCGATCCTGCGCCCTTCGACCGCGTCGTCGCCCTCCGCGCGATGCAGGAGCGACTGACCCGGCTGCAGAACGAGGTCGTCGACCCGACCTCCCCGGTGGCGGTGCCGCTGCCCCCGGCGACCGTCGCGGCATCCTGGGCTGCGATCTCCCCGCCCCGTGGCGGCTGGTCGACCGTGACCTCGGTCGAGTCCGCTCAGCTCGAGGCGACGGCGAAGAGCGGCATCGACGAGGTGGCGCGCGTGATCCCCGAGGGGACCGGCGAGCAGATCGTCCACCGCGTCCGCTCCGAGGTGTGGTCGCGCCCCGTCGAGGGCGCCGATCAGGTGCCGGCGGGTGCGGCGTTCGCGGCTCTCACGCTCGGATTCCTGGCGCCCGACGAGGCCGCTCGGGTGTTCACGGCCGGAGCGTGGACCAGGCTCAGCACGAGCCGAGGCCACGTCCTGGTGAAGCGGCGCGGGCTGCTCTAGCCTCGCCGCCCGCCTGTCTCGCGACCGGCTTCGCCACCGGCCGCTGAGCAGCCGGTCAGACCACCCGGGTAGCGTCCGGAGCATGTCGATTCTCCTCACCGGTGCCACCGGTCTCATCGGGTCCGCCGTCCTCACACGCCTCGTCGCCACCGGCCACGACGTCACCGCCCTCGTCCGCAGCGACGAGAAGGCCGCGGCGGTCTCCGCGCTCGGCGCGCGGCCCGTCGTCGGCGACATCACCGACCTCGAGCTCCTCGAGACGCTGCTCGTCGGCGCGGACGGCGTCATCCACACGGCATCGCCCGGCGACGACACCAGCGCTGCGGTCGACTCGGCCCTCGCCGACCTCGTCATCCGCACGCTCGACGGCACCGACACCCCCTACGTCCACTCCGGCGGCGTCTGGGTCTTCGGGAACGGCGACGACCTCACCGAGGAGAGCCCCCTCCAGCCGCTCCCCATCACCGCCTGGCGCCTCGACATCGAGCGTCGACTCCGCGAGTCCAGCGTCCGCACGACGGTCGTCGCGCCCGCCATCGTCTACGGCAACGGCTCGGGGATCCCGGCGACGCTGTTCGGCGGGGCAGAGGTGCTGCTCGTCGGCGACGGCTCGCAGCACTGGACCACCGTCCACGTCGACGACCTCGCCGAGCTGTACGTCCTCGCGCTCGACGCGGCCGCAGCCGACGAGTACTACCTCGGGGTCTCGGGCCAGAACCCGACGGTCCTCGAGCTCGGCGAGGCCGCCGCGCGCGGACGCAGCTGGCCGGTCGTCCCCGAGACGACCGACTCGGCGCGCGGACGACTCGGCGAGGCCTTCGCCGACGCCCTCCTGCTCGACCAGCGGGCCACCGGAGCCCACGCGCGCGAGGCCCTCGGCTGGTCGCCGTCGCGGCCCTCGCTCGTCGAGGAGTTCGAGTCGGGCAGCTACGTCGGCTGAGCCCCTCCGGCTACTCGTCGAAGGTGTTCACCATCGCGTGGGCGGCCCGCTCGAGGTAGCCCCAGAGGGTCGCCTCGTGAAGGGGCGAGAGCTCCAGCGAGTCGACGGCCTCGTGCATGTGCGCGAGCCAGTGGTCGCGCGCGGCCGGATTGACCTTGAACGGCTGGTGACGCATCCGCAGACGCGGGTGGCCCCGCTCGTCGCTGTAGTCGGTCGGGCCGCCCCAGTACTGCTCGAGGAACCCGGTCAGCCGCTGGATCGCCCCCTCGAGGTCGTGCTCGGGATACATCGGCCAGAGGACGTCGTCGTGCCGCACGCCCTCGTAGAACCGGCGCACCAGGCGCTCGAAGGTCGGCCTGCCGCCGACCTCGCGCCAGAAGTTGCCCTGCGCGGCGTCGTCGCCGAGACCCCGGCGCACCGTGATCGGCTGGATCGACGGGGCGGCCAGGGGAGTGGGAGGAGTCGGAGCAGGATCGCCCTCGGTCGCGTCGGTCATGCCTCGTCGTCCCCCGGGGTGTCGCGGGTGGTGCCTCGCGGGGCCTGCGGCCCGGGAGCCCCGGGCGGAGGAACGGAGATCCTCGGGCGCTGAGCTCCCTTGGCGCCTCGTCCCCTCGGCACGGGCGTGGGCGCCGTCTCGACCGGGCGGGCGCCCTTGATCGAGTTGGCCTCGTCGAAGCCCTGGAGCACGACGCTGTTCAGCGACGGGAGCGTGACGCCCGTCTCGTCGAGGGCCTTCTTCAGCCGGACCCGCAGCTCCCGCGCCACGTTGTCCTTCTCGGACGACCGCGTGCGGACCGCCAGACGGATCACCATCGCCGAGTCGGAGATCGACTGCAGGCCCCAGATCTCGGGCTTCTCGAGCACCCGGGTGCGCCAGCGCGGCTGCTGCTGAAGCCCCTCCGCGACCTTCAGGATCGTCTGCTCGACGGCGTCGATGTCGGTGTCGTAGGGCACCGCGGTGTCGATGATGGCGCGAGCCCAGCCCTGCGACATGTTGCCGACGCGCAGGATCTCGCCGTTCCGGACGAACCACAGGGTGCCGTTGACGTCGCGGACCTGGGTCACCCGGATCCCGACGTTCTCGACGACTCCGGTGGCGAGCTGCACGTCGACGATGTCGCCCACGCCGAGCTGGTCTTCGAGGACGATGAACATGCCGCTCAGGATGTCTTTCACGATGTTCTGCGCGCCGAACGCGAGGCCCGCCGCGATGACGCTCGCACCGCTCACGATGCCCACTGTGTTGACGTCCAGCACGCTCAGGATCACCGCGATCGCGACCACGATGATGATCACCGACGACACGTTGTTCAGGACGCTGCCGAGGGTCCGGGTGCGCTGCACGACCCGCACGGCCTGGAGTGGCGAGTTCAGCGCCTGGGTGTCCTCGACGTTCTGCTTCTTCTTGACGCCGTTCACGATCTGAGCGACCACGCGGCGGATCACGAAGTGGATGACGACCCGGAGCAGGATCGCCCCGACGATCACGGCCAGCACCCCGATCGGCTTCCCCCACATGCTCCAGAACGCGTCGGCGCCCTTCGCGATCTCGGCGACGGCTCCGGTCGTGGGGGTGGGCGTGGCTGCTGCGAGGAGGGAGAGAATCATCGCGACCATGGTAGGGGCGACGACGTGGAGCTTTCTGAAGGCGCGGCCATGAAGACCGTGTGGCCTCGATCAGACCTGGGCTGGCGCACCGGAGGTGTGGGGCGCGAGACCGACGAAGCGGCGGCGGCGGGCTCTGTGAGCCCGGCCGCCGCCGCGTGTTCTAGCGAGTGCCGACGATCAGGCGTCGGCCGCCTGGACCCGCAGCGCGCGATCGGTGCCGGCGAGGCTCTCCGTGACGATCCGGCGGAGCGCAGGAGTCTCGGGGTTGGCCTCGAGCCACGTGGTCGCCGCCGCGGCGAGCGACTCGTCGGCGAGCCCGGCCGGGTACAGACCCGAGACGAGCGTGTCGGCGATGTGGTAGCTCCGCGACTCCCAGATGCCGGCGAGCGACGAGAAGTAGCGCTCGACGACCGGGGCGAGGATCGCCGGGTCGTTCGTGTGCTGGAAGCCCATCGCCGTCGCGCGGACGATGGCGTTCGGCAGCTCGTCGGAGTCGACGACCGACGAGAACGCGGCGAGCTTCGCCTCGGTCGTCGGGATGGCGGCGCGAGCACGAGCGGCAGCCTGGGCGCCGTTCGCGGTGTTGTCGGCCGCGAGCGCCTGGTCGATCTCGGTCTCGCCGGCCTTGCCGACGAGCACGAGGCCCTCGAGGAGCTCCCAGCGGAGGTCGGTGTCGATCTCGAGCCCCTCGAGCTTCTCGCTGCCGTCGGAGAGACCCTGCAGGATCTCGGCGTGGGCGTCGGTCGACGGGATGCTGGCGAAGAACTTCACGAACTGGAACTGGGCGTCGGACCCCGCCTCGGCCGCCTGGGCGAGTGCCCAGAGCTCGTCGCCGACGCGCTCGATCGTCGCCGCGCGTCGCTCGGGCGCCACGTAGCTGCGGGCGGCCTGCGTCAGCTGCGAGAGCGTGGTGCGGATCGTCGTCGACTCGGTCTCGCTGGCGATGTTGGCCAGAACCAGGTCGACGTAGCTCGAGGCAGGGGTCTCGGCGTCGCGCGTGGCGTCCCAGACCGAGCCCCAGACGATCGCGCGGGCCAGCGGGTTCTGGATCTTCGAGAGGTGCTCGATGGCCGTGGCCAGGGAGTCGTCGTCGAGCCGGACCTTGGCGTACGCGAGGTCGTCGTCGTTCGTCAGCACGAGGGCGGGCTTCGCCAGACCGACGAGCTCCGGGACCTCGGTGCGCTCGCCGTCGACGTCGATCTCGACGCGGTGCACGCGCACGAGCTCGGCGCTGGCGGGGTCGCCGCCCTCGAGGTCGGTGACCTCGAGCTCGTAGAGGCCGATGGCGAGGCGGTGCGGGCGGATCGTCGGGTAGTCGGCGGGCGCGGTCTGCACGACGGCGAACGACGTGATGATCCCGTCCGCGTCGGTCTCGATTTCGGGGCGCAGCGTGTTGACTCCAGCGGTCTCGAGCCAGAGCTTCGACCAGCTGGTGAGCTCGCGGCCGGAGGTCGTCTCGAGCTCGGTGAGGAGGTCGCTGAGCTCGGTGTTCGAGTGGTGGTGCTTCTTGAAGTACGCGGCGACGCCGGCGTAGAACGCGTCGATGCCGACCCAGGCGACGAGCTGCTTGAGCACCGATCCGCCCTTGGCGTAGGTGATCCCGTCGAAGTTGACCTGGACGTCCTCGAGGTCGTTGATGGTCGCCACGACCGGGTGGGTCGAGGGGAGCTGATCTTGCCGGTACGCCCAGCTCTTCTCCATCGCCTGGAACGTGGTCCAGGCCTCCGTCCACTCGGTCGCCTCGGCGGTCGAGATCGTCGACGCCCACTCGGCGAACGACTCGTTCAGCCAGAGGTCGTTCCACCACTTCATGGTCACGAGGTCGCCGAACCACATGTGGGCGAGCTCGTGCAGGATCGTGACGACCCGGCGCTCCTTGATGGCGTCGGTGACCTTGCTGCGGAACACGTAGGTCTCGGTGAAGGTCACCGCGCCCGCGTTCTCCATCGCGCCGGCGTTGAACTCGGGGACGAAGAGCTGGTCGTACTTCTCGAAGGGGTACGGGTAGTCGAACTTCTCCTCGTAGTAGGCGAAGCCCTGGCGGGTCTTCTCGAAGATGTAGTCGCTGTCCATGTGCTCGGAGAGCGACTTGCGCGTGAAGATGCCGAGCGGGATCTCGCGGCCGTCGGACGACGTGAGCGACGAGCGCACGACGTCGTAGGGGCCGGCGACGATCGCCGTGATGTAGCTCGACATGACGGAGGTGGGCTCGAACGACCACGTCGCGACGTCGCCGTCGACGACGGGCTCCGGCGTGATCTGGTTCGACACGACCTCCCAGCGGGCGGGAGCGGTGATCGTGAAGCGGAACGTCGCCTTGAGGTCGGGCTGCTCGAAGACGGCGAAGACGCGGCGGCTGTCGGGCACCTCGAACTGCGAGTAGAGGTAGACCTCGTCGTCGACCGGGTCGACGAAGCGGTGGAGGCCCTCGCCGGTGTTGGTGTACTCGGCGTCGGCGACGACGGTGAGGACGTTCGAGGCGGCCAGGGAGTCGAGCTGGATGCGGACGCCGTCACTCACCGCGGCCGGGTCGAGGGACTCGCCGTTGAGCGTCACGGAGTGCACCGTGCGGGTGAAGGCGTCGATGAAGGTCGACGCGCCCTCGGTCGCGGTGAAGGTCACGGTGGTCGTGCTGCCGAAGACCTCGGCGCCCCGCGTCAGGTCGAGATCGACCTCGTACGACTGGACGTCGAGAATGCTCTTGCGCTCCTGCGCCTCGACACGGGTGAGGTTCTCTCCTGGCACTGAACGTCTCCATCCTTCGTTGATGTGGTGGGGCTCGTGGCCCTCGTCAACCCTAGCGGTGGCGCGCCGGTCCGCCCGGGCTCTCCACAGGCGTCAGAGCGAGTCCAGGATCTCGTCCACCGAGGTGATCTCGATGAGCGGCGCGTAGAGGCTCATCACGTCGAGGGCACGCTGGTGGTCGAGCTCGCTGAGGCCGGCGCAGGCGTCCGCGGCGACGCGGACCCGCACTCCGGCGTCGGCGGCGGCGAGGGCCGTCGACAGGACGCAGCAGTCGGTGGAGACGCCGCAGAGGACGATGTCGAGCGGGTCGCCGAGCTCCTCCGCGGTGCCCGAGTCCCACTTGCCGAACGTCGTGCGGGTGACGACCCGGGCATCCTGCACCGGGAACTCCGGCATGAGCTCGTAGAGCGGGTCGGACTCCGGGACGAGCGCGAAGGGCCAGTCGCGGTAGTAGGGCACCCAGGCTCCGCGGGGCTCCTCCGGGGCTGCGAAGCGGGTGAGCGCGGTGCGCGGGCCGAACGCCTCGCGGAGGCGCAGGGATCCTGCGCTCGCCTCGGCGAAGCCCGGGGTGAACCAGTCGCTGCCCGGCTCGCCGAAGACGCGCTGCATGTCGACGACCATCAGCCAGGGGCTGGTGTCGAAGGCGAGGCTCACGCGACGTCGCGGTCGAGGAAGACCGCGCCCTCCTGCTGGCGGATCACCGGGCCCATGAACAGCAGCGTGCCCAGGTAGCCGATCGCGAGAGCCGCGAGGACGCCGAGGTTCGCGCCGCTCCAGGTCGTGCGGAAGGCGCTCTTCGCGTCGCCGAAGAAGTAGCCCTGCCAGCCGAGCCAGTCGGCGTAGGTGTTCGTGACGAGACCCCAGCCGATGGCGGTGCCGAGCGCGATCAGTCCGATCGTGACCCACTGGACGTTCCCGTAGCGGCCCCTGCGGTCGAAGAGCTCGGCCGTCGCGTAGTCCTTCCTGCGGAGCTGGAGGTCGGCGAGGAAGATGCCGGCCCAGGCAGCGATCGGGACGCCGAGCGTGATCAGGAAGCCCTGGAACGGGACGACGAAGGCGGTCGCGAAGAAGGCGACGTAGACGGTGCCCGCGATCATGACGACGCCGTCCACCGAGGCGGCGGCGTAGCGGGGGATCCGGATGCCCGCGTTCAGCAGCGAGAAGCCGGACGAGTAGATGTTCATGACCGAGCCTCCGACCAGGCCCAGGATCGCGACGACCGCGAACGGGATGAGGAACCAGGTCGGCACGAGCTTCGCCAGCGCACCGATCGGGTCGGCGGCGATGGCCGTGAAGACGCTCTTCGAGCTGCCGGCCAGGAGGAGCCCGAAGACCAGCAGGATGACGGGGGCGACGGCAGCCCCGAAGGTGGTCCACCAGACGACGCCGCGGCTCGAGGCGCTGCGGGGGAGGTACCTCGAGTAGTCGGCGGCCGCGTTGACCCAGCCGAGGCCGAACCCCGTCATCATGAAGACGAAGCCGCCGATGACGGCGGGGAGAGCGGCCGGCGGCAGCGCCGAGACGGCGCCGAAGTCGATGCGGTGGGCCGTGAGGGCGATGTAGACGACGGTCAGGACCCCGCCGGCGATCGTGATCCACTTCTGGAGGCGCATGAGGAAGTCGAAGCCGAGGATCCCGCCGAAGACGACCAGGGCGGCGACGACGAGGAGCGCGACGACCTTCGTGACCACGCCGCCTCCGAAGCCGAGCCTCTCGAACACCGTCGCGGTGGCGAGGACCGCGAGCGAGGTCAGGGCGGTCTCCCATCCGACCGTGAGGACCCAGGAGATGACCGACGGGACCTTGTTGCCGTTCACGCCGAACGCCGCGCGACCGAGCGTCATCGTGGGTGCGTTGCCCCGCTTGCCGGCGAGGGCGATGAGACCGCAGAAGAGGAAGGAGACGACGATTCCGAGGACTCCGACGACGACGGCCTGCCAGAACGACACCCCGAAGAAGAGCAGGTAGGCGCCGTAGCCGATGCCGAGCACCGACACGTTCGCCGCGAACCACGGCCAGAAGAGCTGCCTCGGCGACCCCTTCCGCTCGCTCTCGTCGATGACGTTGACGCCGTTCGCCTCCACGCCGCGGGGAGCGGCGTCGGGGGCGGCGGTGGGTTCTTTGATCGACATGGGCTCTTCTCGTTCTGCCGGGTTCTGTGAGGCCTCGGGTCCTAGGCTCGACCCATGACCGACACAGTAGCTTCCGAGACGTCCACCGCCGTCGATTTCTGGTTCGACCCGTCGTGCCCGTGGGCATGGATGACGAGCCGCTGGATGGACGAGGTCGCCTCGCACCGCGACCTCGACGTGACCTTCCACGTGATGAGCCTCGCGCTCCTCAACGAGCACAACGACGGGTTCTCCGAGGAGGCCTTCACGAAGCTGCGCCGCTACACGCGCCTCGTCACGGCCGCCGGAGAGCTCCACGGCCAGCAGATCGTCAAGCCGCTCTACGACGCGCTCGGCACCCGGATCCACGTGCAGGCCGAGGGCGACCAGGACGCCGTGATCACCGGTGCGCTCGCCGAGGTGGGCCTCCCCGACGACTTCCGCTCGTACGCCGACAGCGACGAGTACGACGCCCAGATGCGCGCGAGCCACGACGACGGCATCGGCCGCGTGGGCCAGGACGTCGGCACTCCCGTCATCGCGGTGAACGGCACCGCCTTCTTCGGCCCGGTCATCTCGCCGGCGCCGAAGGGCGAGATGGCTCTGACCCTCTGGGACGGAGTGGTCGCAGCAGCCTCCTACGACGGCTTCTTCGAGCTCAAGCGCAGCCGCACCCGCGGCCCGCAGTTCGACTGACGCGGCCTCCGGGAGCGCGGTCCGGCGGCTGCCGGGCGCGGCGTCCGGGTGTCAGCGGTCGTCTCTAGGATTGGCGCTATGCGCATCCACGTTGCGACCGACCACGCCGGCCTCGAATTCGCTCAGACCCTCATCCGCCACCTCTCCGACCAGGGTCACGACGTGACCGACCACGGTCCGAAGACCTACGAGCCTCTCGACGACTACCCGTCGTTCTGCATCGCCGCGGCGCGTGCCGTGGTCCGCGACCAGAGCGAGGGCCTCGAGAGCCTCGGCGTCGTCTTCGGCGGATCGGGCAACGGCGAGCAGATCGCGGCGAACAAGGTCGAGGGCGTCCGCGCGGCGCTCGCCTGGAACACCTCGACCGCGCAGCTGGCCCGGCAGCACAACGACGCCAACGTGGTCGCGATCGGCGCGCGCCAGCACTCCGAAGACGAGGCGATCGCCCTCATCGACGAGTTCATCAAGACACCCTTCTCGTTCGAGGAGCGTCACGAGCGCAGGATCGCCCAGCTCGCCGAGTACGAGACCACCGGCCGCATCCAGGGCCACCCGGTCGACTGATGCCCGAGGGTCATTCCGTCCACCGCATCGCCAACCAGTTCCAAGCCAGCTTCCTCGGTCAGAGGGTCGAGGTCTCGTCGCCGCAGGGCCGCTTCGCCGAGGGGGCGAAGCGGATCGACGGCGCCGTCCTCGTCGGCGCCAAGGCCGTCGGCAAGCAGATGTTCGTCGAGTTCGACAACGGCCTCTACCTCCACGTCCACCTCGGCCTCTACGGCTCGTGGGACTTCGCGGGCGACTTCTCGCTCGATCCCACGACGAAGAGCGCGAACGGCCGCATGGGTCAGACGAACCAGCGGGGCACCGATCCTGACACCGACGACGACCAGGCCGGTGGCGCGGACGGCGACTCCGGGCCTGTCGACTCGGCCGGCGAGGACTCCTGGAAGAGCATCGGCGCGCCCCGCAAGGCCAGGATGATGCGCGTCGGCAAGCCGCTCAGCGCGGCCCGGCTCCGCATGGCCGAGTCCGAGAAGCGCGAGGACGACATCGACACCGAGGCGTTCCCGCCCGATCCTGTCGGCGCCGTCCGCGTGCGGCTGCTGGCCCCCGACGTCGTCGCCGACCTCCGCGGCCCGACGAAGTGCGAGGTGCTCGACGCCTCCGAGGTCGATGCCGTGATCGCGAAGCTCGGCCCCGACCCGCTGGTCGACTCGCCGAAGAAGGGCTCCGACCGCTTCTTCGAGCGCGTCCACAAGACGAAGACCAAGATCGGCCTCCTGCTGATGGACCAGTCGGTCGTCAGCGGCATCGGCAACGTCTACCGGGCCGAGATGCTCTTCCGGGCCCGTCTCAACCCGCACACGCCGGGCAACGAGGTCCCCGAAGAGACGGTGCGTGCCCTCTGGAGAGACTGGACGAAGCTGCTCAAGAGCGGTGTCGAGCTCGGTCAGATGATGACGATGGACCGCCTGTCGAAGAAGGCCTACGCCCAGGCGCTCCGCAGCCGCGACGACCGGCACTGGGTGTACCACCGCGAGGGCCTTCCGTGCCGCGTCTGCGGCACGAACATCCTCATGGAGGAGGCCGCGGGCCGGAAGCTCTACTGGTGCCCGGTCTGCCAGGCTTAGCCGCATGCGCAGAACACCGCACTTCCTGCTCGAAGACGTCGCCGAGGTCAAGCGCCTGATCTCCGAGCACCCGTGGGCGACGATCGTGTCGAACACGTCCGAGGGGCTCGTCGCGTCGCACTACCCGGTCGTGCTCGAAGACACCCCCGACGACGTCATCAGCATCGTCAGCCACGTCGGGCGCCCCGACGAGCAGGCGCACGAGCTGGGCGCGCACGAGATCCTGGTCGTCATCCAGGGCCCCCACGGCTACATCTCGCCGAACTGGTACCCCGCCGAGCAGATCGTCCCGACCTGGAACCACGTCACTGCGCACCTGTACGGCACCCCCGAGATCCTCTCCGACGACGAGAACTTCCGGGTGCTCCGCGAGCTGGTCGACCACTTCGAGAAGCGCATGCCGGAGCCCGTCTCGCTCGACCTCGACGAGGAGGGCTCGCGCCGCGCGGCGAAGGGCACCGTCGGCATCCGGCTCCGCGTGACGAGCTTCGACGCTCGCGCGAAGCTCAGCCAGAACAAGGCGCCCGAGGTCGTCGCACGCATCATCGAGGCCCTCGACGGCGACGGCGCCTACGCGAGCCCCGCTCTCGCCGATGTGATGCGGCGCCTGCACCGATGACATCCCCGGTGCTGCTCCAGAACGCCCGGCTGGTCGGTCGCGACGGCGAGCCGACCGACGTCCTGCTCGAAGACGGGCTCGTCTCGGCGATCGTCTCCGGCATCGCTCCGGGCGGCGCCGAGGTCGTCGACCTCGACGGCCGCTTCCTGGCGCCGGGCCTCTGGGACGCCCACACGCACATGCAGCAGTGGGCTCTCGTCCGGCAGCGCCTCGACGTGTCCGCGGCGGCATCCGCGCTCGAGGCCGTCGACCTGGTCCGGCGCAGGGTCGCCGAGGGCCGTCCCGCAGACCGCGACCTGCTGGTCGGCTACGGCTTCCGCGACGCCCTGTGGCCCGACGAGCCGACGGCCGCGCTCCTCGACGCGGCGGGCTCGATCCCCGTCGCCCTGGTGAGCTCCGACCTCCACGCCGTCTGGCTGAACACGACCGGCCTGGCGCTCGTCGGCGCCCCCGAGCACTCGACCGGGCTCCTCCGGGAGCAGGACGCCTTCGACGCCAGCGCGATCATCACGTCGGTCGACAGCGGCAGGATCGACGAGTGGGTCGTCGATGCCACGCGGGCGGCGGCCGAGCGCGGCGTCGTGGGCGTCGTCGACCTCGAGATGACCCTCTCCCTCGAGGCCTGGGTCGCTCGCGTCGAGAAGGGCGCCGACAGCGTCCGGGTCCGGGCCGGCGTGTACCCGCGCGATCTCGACGAGGTGATCGCCCGCGGCCTCCGCAGCGGCGACGACATCCCCGGGGGCCGCGGGCTGGTGACGATGGGTCCGGCGAAGGTCATCACCGACGGGTCGCTGAACACCCGGACCGCGTACTGCCACGACCCCTACCCGGACGGCGTCGGCGTCGGCGTCTCCGTCTTCACGCCGGCAGAGCTCGTCGCCCTCCTGCGCCGGGCGAGCGACGCCGGTCTGACGCCGGCCGTCCACGCCATCGGCGACCACGCGAACACGATCGCCCTCGACGCGTTCGAGGAGGCCGGCTGCTCCGGATCGATCGAGCACGCGCAGCTCCTCCGCCGGAGCGACGTCGAGCGCTTCGCCCGCCTCGGCGTGACCGCGAGCGTCCAGCCCGAGCACGCCATGGACGACCGCGACGTCGCCGAGGTCTACTGGGAGGGCCGCACCGACCGGGCCTTCCCGCTCGAGGCGCTCGCCCGGGCCGGCGTGCGGCTGCGCCTCGGGTCGGACGCCCCGGTGGCGCCCCTCGATCCGTGGGTCGCGATGGCTGCCGCGGTCACGAGGTCGCGCGACGGGCGCGAGCCGTGGCACCCCGAGCAGCGGCTGCCGGCGGCGGTGGCCCTCGAGGCCTCGACCGACGGGAGGGCCGCGATCCTGCACGGGAGCGTCGCCGACCTGGTCGTGCTCGACCGCGACCCGCTGGAGCCGGGCGTCGACCTCCGCTCGATGCCCGTCGCGGCGACGCTGCTCGGAGGCCGCTTCACCCACCGCGCCCTCTGACGGGCGTCATGGGGGAGGAGCACGGGGGAGGCGCACGGGCCGCCCCGGACGCGACGAAGCCGCCGGCTCCCGGAGGAGGCGGCGGCTTCGCGGCAGAGAGGGCGGGTGCTACTGGCTGACGTGCGCCGTCAGGAACCAGCGGTCTTTGTCGAGGCCGCGGGCGATCTCGATGGCGACGTCCTGGCTGGAGGCGTCGATCTCGCCGAGCTCGTCGATGGCGGTCTGCACGGAGGCGCGAGCCGAGTCGATCTGGGCGACGATGCCGGCGATGGTCGCGTCGATCTGCTGGAAGCCGGCCTTCAGGACGGGGTTCGTCGTGGTGGCGGCGACCGTCTCGAGGCGGCCGTCGACGGGGAGGCCGAGGGCGACGATGCGCTCCGCGGCGGTGTCGGCGTAGCCCTGCGCGTGCTCGACCACCTGGTCGAGGAGCTCGTGGACGGCGATGAAGCTGATGCCGCGGACGTGCCAGTGCGCCTGCTTGCCGTTGACGGCGAGGGCGGTGAGGTTGGTCACGATCGGGGTGAGGAACTGGGCGGTGGCGGCTGCGACGTCGGGGTCGACGGAGCTCTGGGTGATGGCGACTGTCTCGGACATGCGGGTGGTCCTTCCTCTGCGAAGCCCTGGTGGGCGACTCGATGCACCCAACGCTAGACGTCTCGGATAATTCCGCAAGCAAGCTGAGGCTGGGCTCACTGAGGTGAGGCTGGCCTCGCTCCTGTGCGGCAGGATCACGGGACCCGGCCGGGTGGGGATAACCCCCGGCGCGGTCCGGTCGGTGGCACCATGGGCCGCGGCGGCCGCTCCCGGCAGGCTGGACGCATGACCACCGAGACGAGTCCCATGGCCGACGAGAAGCGCTCCCTCTACGGGAGCCTCTGGCGGGCCTTCCCCCGCGACGTCGGCTACCTGGCGCTGACGGGCGTACTCGCGCTCGTCGCCGGCTCGCTGTACGGAACCGCAGGATCGATGGTGTCCGGGTTCGGCGACGCACTGGGGTCGCTCGTGCTCTTCGCGATCCTGGTGCTCGCCGCCCTGTATCTCGCGAAGCAGTTCGGCCGCCTCGAGATCCTGCGGCTCGGCTGGGCTCGGGAGCCCGCCCCGCGGCCCGTCGTCTGGCGGCGGCTGACGGCCACGAACCGCTTCGTGCGCCTGCTCGAGGTCGCGGCCGACCCGCACTACTGGCTCTACCTCCTCTACCTGGCCGTGGTGTTCCCGATCCTGGGCGGCTTCGTCGTCGGTCTGATCGGCTCGGTCGTCTTCGGCGGGATGGCGGGGATCGCCGTCGGGATCGTGCTGCTGGTCGCCCGAGCCGATCCGGGCTCCGACCTGTGGCGCGCCCTCACGCAGCAGCCCTGGTTCTTCGACAACCTCCGCCTCTTCGGCGCCGTCTCGGTCGTTCTCGGCCTCGCGCTCCTCGCCCTCCTGCCGCTCCTGACACGCGGCGGCGTCAAGCTCATGGGTGCTGTCGCACGGCCGCTCCTCGGCGGGTTCCGGTCGGAGCAGCTCCAGGCGGAGGTCGCCGGGCTCGAGGTCTCCCGGAGCGCCGCCGTCTCGGCCGAGGGCACGGCGCTCCGTCGGCTGGAGCGCGACATCCACGACGGCCCGCAGCAGCGGCTGATCCGCATCCAGATGGACCTCGCCGCGGCGTCCCGGGCCGTGGACACCGACGTGGTCCGCGGCAAGGCCCTGATCGAGGAGGCGATCCAGCAGTCCCGCGACGCCCTCGAGGAGCTGCGGGCGCTGTCGCGCGGGTTCGCTCCGCCCCTCCTCCTCGACCGGGGACTCGCCGCCGCCCTCGACGCCGTCGTCGACCGGTCGACCGTGGCCACCCGGTTCACCGACGAACTCCCCGAGGGGGTCCGGATCCCGGTCGAGATCGAGCGGAACGCGTACTTCATCGCCGCCGAGCTCCTCACCAACGTCGCCAAGCACTCGGGGGCCGGGCGCGCGGAGCTGATCCTGTCCGCGCCCGTTCTGGGCGGCAGCAGGGAGCTCGTCGTCGTCGTGACCGACGACGGCGCGGGCGGCGCGACCGTCAGCGACGGTCACGGCCTCGCCGGCATCGAGCAGCGGCTCACCGGGCTCGGCGGCACGCTCGAGCTGAGGAGTCCCGCGGGAGGACCGACGCACGTCGCGGTGCGCATCCCGGTGACCCCGCCGGCGGGCGAAGGCGGTGCCGAGGGGGAGCCGGACGGGGAGCGCGATCCTGCGGAGGTGCCCGAGGCGGATGCGGTGCCCGAGACAGCCCCGGAAGCCGCCGCGCCGACGCGCGACAGCGCGTCCTAGGCTCGACGCGTGACGACAGCGCCCCTCGAGCCGCGACCCGACCGCATGCGGGTGGTGGTCGCCGACGACTCCGTCCTCCTGCGCGAGGGGCTCGTGCGTCTGCTCGACGAGCTCGGCACCGAGGTCGTCGGCTCCTACGGCGACGCCGACTCGCTCCTCCGCGAGGCGCAGGAGGTGAGGCCCGACCTGGCCGTGCTCGACGTCCGCATGCCGCCGACGCACCGCGACGAGGGGGTGCGGGCGGCGATCGAGCTGCGGCGGATCCTGCCGGCCACGCGCATCCTGCTGCTCTCGCAGTACGTCGAGGTGGCGTACGCCCGCGAGCTCTTCAGCGCCGGCTCGGACGGCGTCGGGTACCTGCTGAAAGACCGGGTGACCTCGATCGACGAACTCGGGTCGGCGCTCTCGCGCATCCGCGACGGTGCGACCGTGCTCGACCCCGAGGTCGTCGCCGCACTCCTCGGCCGGCGGAGCGATCCGATCGCGGCTCTCACCCCGAGAGAGCGGGAGGTCCTCGCTCTGATGGCCGAGGGCCGCACGAACTCAGCCATCGGCCAGGCCCTCTTCATCGGCACCGGCGCCGTCGAGAAGAACGTGACGTCGATCTTCCAGAAGCTGGGGCTCGACGACTCGGGCAGCGACCACCGGAGGGTCCTGGCGGTGCTGGCGTTCCTGCAGAGCTGACCCGCGGGCCTCTCGGGCCCGCTCAGCCGGCGACGGGCGTCGACACCACGCGCAGGATCGCGGCCCGGTAGTTCTCGCCGAGGCGCTGGTACCCGGCCGTCACCGGGTGGATGCCGTCGACCGAGATGCCGGCGCGGTAGCGGAGGCCGTCGCGGGCGAAGCCCCACGGGTCGACGAAGTCCCACCCCTTCGTGGCGACGTAGCGGCGGAGCTGCTGCTCGTAGACGGCGGCGGCCCTCGGATCGCGGTCGTAGGGCGGGATCGCCCCGACGATGACGTGCTTCGCGTGGATCGTCGACACGATGCTGTCGTAGCTCGCCGCGGCCTCCGCGAACCCGATGTGGAGCCGCACGTCGTTGGTGCCCGCCATGAGCACCAGGACGTCGACGTCGGAGATCGGCCGGACGTGCGCGGCCTGCTCCTGCACGGTGGTCCCGCCCTTGGCCCACCCGCCGACATAGTCGACGCCGTCGCCCTTGGCGTAGCTGATCCAGGTGTCGGGCGTCAGCCCCCACGAGAGCATGCGGCCGCCGCCCGCGGTGAGCGAGTCGCCGACGACGGCGACCCGCACCGGGTCGGCCGGGGTGCCGAGCGCGCCCTGCGGCGCCGCCTGCTCGGTCGGCACGGCGACGTGCGTGTCCGCGACGGCCTCCGGCTCGGACCGGGGCGCCGCCGAGCATCCTGCGACGACGGCTAGGGAGGCGGCCAGGAGGCCGCCGACGAGAGCTCTGGTCACCGTTCGCACTGGAGAATTATGACGCGGATGAGCGGGCTCGACGCACCCCAGTCAGGGTGGTCGCTACTGTCGTCGCATGACCGAGACGCTTCACCGCTCCGCGTGACGAGTAGACGGACGGTGGAGCGGGCGGGAGTCTCGCTCTCGGTGACCGACCACGCAGGACCGGGTGCGCCCGTCGTGATCCTGCACGGCCTCGCGGGCAGCAGCCTCGAGATGGAGGAGACCGCGCGATCGCTCGCCCCGCGCCGAGTGCTGATACCGGACGCTCGAGGTCACGGGGCCAGCACCCGCCGCCCGGCGGACGTGTCGAGGCAGGCGCACGTCGACGATGTCGTGCACGTGATCGAGGCCCTCGCCGGAGAGCCGGTCACGCTGATCGGGCAGTCGATGGGCGGCCACACGGCGCTTCTCGTGGCCGCGGCGAGGCCCGATCTCGTCGAGCGCCTGATCCTGCTGGAGGCAGGCGCGGGGGGAGACGGCACGGCCGAGAGCAGGATCGCGATGCGCGCCTTCTTCGAGTCCTGGCCCAGGCCGTTCCGAGACCGCGCCGAAGCGCAGGCGTTCCTCGGAGACTCGGCGCTCGGGCGGGCGTGGGCCGCCGACCTCCGCGAGGAGAGCGGCGGACTGTGGCCGCGCTTCGATGTCGACGTGATGATCGAGACGATCGCGGCGGTGGACGAGAGGCCCGCGTGGGACGAGTGGGCCCGTGTCACGCCTCCCACCCTCGTCGTCTTCGCGGCCGACGGGATGTTCGACGACGCGGCGAGGCAGGCCCTGGCGGGTCGCCGCCCCGACGTCGTGCGTGTCGATCTCGCCGCGGGGAGTCACGACGCGCATCTGGACGCGTTCCCGCAGTGGTCGGAGGCCGTCCGGGCGTTCCTGGCGGACGACGGCCGGAGGTCTGCCTGACGGGGAGTCTCGCTGTGAGACCGAGGGAGGGGATGACGGGAATCGAACCCGCATCATCAGTTTGGAAGACTGAGGCTTTACCACTAAGCTACATCCCCGCAAAACGCGGCCCCTCGAGAGGCGCCACGCGGCTTGCGAGTAGCAAGCATAGGGCATTCTCCACGCCCATCAGGTTCGCGGCTCCGTTACGGGCTAGACTTCACGGGGCCGTTTCGCCCCGCCCTCAACGGGGACCATCGAGACAGCCGCCGCACAAGGCAGGTACGACCGGGGCGTAGCGTAGTGGCTAGCGCGTCCGTTTTGGGGGCGGAAGATCGCAGGTTCGAGTCCTGTCGCCCCGACTCGCCACGACAGCTCCAGCACGCAGCACAGCTCCAGCACGCACCACCGCTCCAGCACGCACCACAGGCAGCACACGACACAGGAGAATTACGACATTGGTCAAGACCACGGTTGAGCAGCTCAGCCCCACGCGCGTCAAGCTCAACATCGCGGTGAGCCCCGACGACCTCAAGCCCGGCATCACCCACGCCTACGGCCACATCGCCGAGCAGGTGTCGATCCCCGGCTTCCGCAAGGGCAAGGTGCCGCCGCCCATCATCGACCAGCGAGTCGGTCGCGAAGAGGTCCTCAACCACGCCGTCAACGAGAGCATGGACACCTTCTACCGCGCTGCGGTCGAAGAGGTCGAGCTCCGTCCCCTCGGTCGCCCCGAGGCCGACGTCGTCGAGTGGCCCGACGTCAAGGACTTCTCCGGCGACCTCCTGATCGCCGTCGAGGTCGACGTGCGTCCCGAGTTCGACCTGCCCGACTACGAGGGCCTCGCGCTCACCGTCGACTCCGTCGAGATCACCGACGAGGAGGTCGACGAGGAGCTCACCAACCTCCGCACCCGCTTCGGCACCCTCATCACCGTCGACCGCCCCGCCACGACCGGCGACTTCGCTCAGATCGACCTGATCGCCACGATCGACGACACCGAGGTCGACAACGCCAAGGGCATCTCCTACGAGATCGGCTCCGGCGACCTCATCGAGGGCATCGACGAAGCGCTCGACTCCCTCACGGCGGGCGAGTCCACCACGTTCGAGTCGAAGCTCCTGGGCGGCGACCGCGAGGGCGAGACCGCTCTCATCGCCGTCACCCTGACCGCCGTCAAGGAGCGTGAGCTCCCCGAGGCCGACGACGACTTCGCCCAGATCGCCAGCCAGTTCGACACTCTCGACGAGCTCAAGGCCGACCTCAAAGAGCAGCTGGGCCGCTCCAAGACCTTCACGCAGGGTGCTCAGGCCCGCGACCAGGTCGTCGAGAAGCTCCTCGAGGGCGTCGAGATCCCGATCCCCGAGAAGCTGGTCGAAGACGAGGTGCACCGTCACCTCGAGCAGGAGAACCGCCTCGAAGACGACGAGCACCGCGCCGAGGTCAAGGAGTCGAGCGAGTCCGCCTTCCGCAACCAGATCCTCCTCGACGCCATCGCCGAGAAGGAGCAGGTCAAGGTCGAGCAGGACGAACTGACCCAGTACCTCATCCAGGGCGCCGCGCAGTACGGCATGGAGCCCGGCGAGTTCATCAAGGTCCTCGACGAGAACGGCCAGATCCCGTCGATGGTCGGCGAGGTCGCCCGCTCCAAGGCTCTCGCCGTCGTGCTGTCGAAGGCCACGGTGAAAGACGACAAGGGCAACGACGTCGACCTGTCCGCCTTCACGGCGTCCGCGGGCGTCGGCGGCGACGACGCTGACGACCACGCCGGTCACGACCACGCCGGTCACGACCACGAGGGTCACGACCACGAGGGTCACGACCACGCGTAAGCGGCCGTAGAGACATCGAAGAGGGCAGGATCCGCGGATCCTGCCCTCTTCTGTCGTTTCGGGGCCCGCTCCCGTCACTCTGCCGTGGGCGAACAGCCCGGAAACCGTGCGTTGCACCCTCTAAGTTCGTACTCAAGCGACAACTGAATGGGAGCACCACATGGCCGACGTAACACTGCCCAACAGTGTTTTTGACCGACTTCTCAAAGACCGCATCATCTGGCTCGGTTCCGAGGTGCGAGACGACAACGCCAACGAGATCGCTGCGAAGCTTCTCCTGCTTGCCGCAGAAGACTCCGAGAAAGACATCTACCTCTACATCAACTCGCCCGGCGGCTCGATCACCGCGGGCATGGCCATCTACGACGCCATGGAGTTCGTGCCGAACGACATCGTGACCGTCGGCATCGGCATGGCCGCCTCGATGGGCCAGCTGCTCCTCACCGCCGGCACGAAGGGCAAGCGCTACATCACGCCCAACGCCCGGGTGCTCCTCCACCAGCCGCACGGCGGCTTCGGCGGCACCTCGTCCGACATCCAGACGCAGGCCCAGCTGATCCTGTCGATGAAGCAGCGCCTCGCCGAGATCACGGCCGCGCAGACCGGCAAGACGGTCGAGCAGGTCAACGAGGACGGCGACCGCGACCGCTGGTTCACCGCCGAGGAGGCCCTCGAGTACGGCTTCGTCGACCACATCCGGTCGTCTGCCTCCGACGTCATCGGTGGCGCCGGCACGGACCAGGAATAACTCCACCCCACCGACCCGCACTGACCAGAAGGAACAGAAAATGGAACTGCCAATGATGGGTGGAGCCCGCGCTTTCGAGACACCGGGCTCGCGCTACGTGCTCCCCTCGTTCGAAGAGCGCACCGCCTACGGCTACAAGCGCCAGGACCCCTACGCCAAGCTGTTCGAAGACCGCATCATCTTCATGGGTGTCCAGGTCGACGACGCCTCGGCCGACGACGTCATGGCCCAGCTGCTCGTGCTCGAGTCGATGGACCCCGACCGCGACATCACGCTCTACATCAACTCGCCCGGCGGCTCGTTCACGGCCATGACGGCGATCTACGACACGATGCAGTACATCCGCCCCGACATCCAGACGGTCTGCCTCGGTCAGGCCGCCTCGGCCGCCGCGGTCCTGCTCGCCGCCGGGACCCCCGGCAAGCGCCTCGCCCTGCCGAACGCCCGCGTCCTCATCCACCAGCCCTCCACGGGGGGCCAGGGTGGCGGCCAGGCGTCCGACATCGAGATCCAGGCCGCCGAGGTGCTCCGCATGCGCACCTGGCTCGAGGAGACGCTGTCGAAGCACTCGAACAAGTCGCCGGAGCAGGTCAACCGCGACATCGAGCGCGACAACATCCTGGGCGCCTCCGCCGCCCTCGAGTACGGCCTGATCGACCAGGTGCTCACCTCGCGCAAGAACCTGGCGCTCACCAAGTAGCACCCGCTCACCGCTGCACCTCGAAGCCCCGCGTCGTCCTCGGCGCGGGGCTTCGTCGCGCAGGATCACGGGGCCAAGCGCTCCCGGGGTCGGGTACGAACCACCGTCACGGCCCTCGCCCGGCGATTCCCGAGTCACGATGCTTCGACTGTCGGCGGTTCGGGTTAGGCTCGTTCAACCACGACCAACAGGTCACATCACGCCTTAGGAGGCCGAGCATGGCACGCATTGGTGAAAGTGCCGACCTGCTCAAGTGCTCGTTCTGCGGTAAGAGCCAGAAGCAGGTTCAGCAACTCATCGCCGGTCCGGGTGTCTACATCTGCGACGAGTGCGTCGAACTGTGCAACGAGATCATCGAGGAGCGCCTCGCCGAGGCCGGCGAAGAGCCCTCGAGCGAATTCGACCTCCCGAAGCCCCGCGAGATCTACGACTTCCTCGAGGAGTACGTGATCGGGCAGGCGCCCGCGAAGCGCGCCCTCTCCGTCGCCGTCTACAACCACTACAAGCGCATCCGCTCGCTCAACACTCTCGCGTCCGCCGACTCGCTCGGCGACGACATCGAGATCGCGAAGTCGAACATCCTGCTGATCGGTCCCACGGGCTGCGGCAAGACCTACCTCGCGCAAACCCTCGCGAAGCGGCTGAACGTCCCGTTCGCCGTGGCCGACGCGACAGCCCTCACCGAGGCGGGCTACGTCGGCGAAGACGTCGAGAACATCCTGCTCAAGCTCATCCAGGCCGCCGACTACGACGTCAAGCGGGCCGAGACGGGCATCATCTACATCGACGAGGTCGACAAGATCGCCCGCAAGGCCGAGAACCCCTCGATCACGCGCGACGTCTCGGGCGAGGGCGTGCAGCAGGCCCTCCTCAAGATCCTCGAGGGCACCGTAGCCTCCGTCCCGCCGCAGGGCGGCCGCAAGCACCCGCATCAGGAGTTCATCCAGATCGACACGACGAACGTCCTGTTCATCGTGGCCGGGGCCTTCGCGGGGCTCGAAGAGATCATCTCCTCCCGCGCCGGCAAGCGCGGCATCGGCTTCGGGGCGCCGCTCTACAACAAGGGCAACGACGCCAACCTCTTCAGCGAGGTGCTTCCCGAAGACCTGCACAAGTTCGGTCTGATCCCCGAGTTCATCGGCCGACTGCCCGTCGTCACGACGGTCACGCAGCTCGACCAGGAGGCTCTGATGGAGATCCTGACGAAGCCGAAGAACGCTCTCGTGCGCCAGTACCAGCGCATGTTCGAGCTCGACGGCGTCGAGCTGGAGTTCGAGCAGAACGCCCTCGAGGCCATCGCCGACCTCGCGGTCCTGCGTCAGACCGGTGCTCGCGGCCTCCGCGCCATCATGGAGGAGGTGCTCGGGCCGATCATGTTCGACGTCCCCTCCAACGACGAGGTCGGCCGTGTCGTCGTCACCAAGGCGTCGGTGCTCGAGAACGCCGCCCCCACGATCGTCCCGCGCTCCATCACGGAGCGCACCGAGAAGTCGGCGTGAGCAGCGGTCTCCGCTCAGCCACCCCAGACCCCCGCTAACCGCCCCGTTAGTCGGCGTGATCAGAAGGCCCCGCGTTCGCGCGGGGCCTTCGCTCGTGCCGGTCGGCGCGGCGCGTCGGCAGCGGCACGGCGCCGCGGCGCGGTGCCGCCGCCGACCTGCGGCGCCGACGGCGGG
This sequence comes from Frondihabitans peucedani, assembly GCF_039537585.1. Lineage (NCBI taxonomy): Bacteria > Bacillati > Actinomycetota > Actinomycetes > Micrococcales > Microbacteriaceae > Frondihabitans > Frondihabitans peucedani. Next base: position 161,977 of record NZ_BAABAU010000003.1, on the reverse strand, counting down.
GGCGCGAGGAACCCCGCCGCCGTCAGACCAGCCGCCGCCGCACCAGCAGCGGCTCGACCACGGCGTCGCGGCCGCGGAAGTCGCGGTAGGCCTCCTGCGGATCCTTCGAGCCGCCGACTCCGAGCAGCCGCTCCCGGAACCTCGCCCCGCCGGCTCGGGTCAACCCGCCGTTCTCGCCGAACCACTCGACGGTGTCGGCGTCGAGCACCTCGCTCCAGATGTACGAGTAGTAGCCCGCGTCGTACCCGCCCGCGAAGGTGTGCGCGAAGTACGTGCTCGAGTAGCGGGTCGGTACGGCCGGGTTGTCGAGTCCGACGGCTGCGAGGGCCCGGGCCTCGAAGGCCGCCACGTCGTCGACGGAGCCCAGCTCGGACGCCTGCTCGAAGGTCAGCGAGTGCCAGGCCTGGTCGAGGAGGGCCGCGGCGAGGTACTCCGAGGTCTCGAAGCCCTGGTTGAAGCCCTCCGCGGCGAGGAGCTTGGCGACCAGCTCCTCGGGCATGCGGTCGCCGGTGACGTGATGGACGGCGTAGTTCTCGAGGACCTCGGGCCAGAGGATCCACATCTCGTTCACCTGGCTGGGGAACTCCACGAAGTCGCGGTCGACGTTGGTTCCCGAGAAGTGCGGGTAGCCGACGCGCGCGAGGAGGCCGTGGAGCGCGTGGCCGAACTCGTGGAAGAGAGTGGTGACCTCGTCGAGGGTGAGGAGGGTCGGCGATCCTGCGGGCGGTTTCGGCACGTTGAGGTTGTTCACGACGACGGGCAGCGGCTCGAGGAGGGCCGACTGCGAGACGAGCGGGTTCATCCAGGCACCGCCGCGCTTCGAGTCGCGGGTGTAGAGGTCGAGCAGATAGAGCCCGACTGGGCTGCCGTCGGCGTCGCCGACCTCGAAGACGCGGGCCTCCGGGTGGTAGGCGACGAGGTCGGGGCGCTCCGCGAAGGTCAGCCCGTAGAGGCCGGAGGCTGCGAAGAAGACGCCGTCGCGGAGCACGCGCTCGGCCTCGAAGTACGGGCGCATGGCGCTCGCGTCGAAGTCGTACGTCGCGCTCCGGACCTTCTCGGTGTAGAACGCCCAGTCGTGCGCCTCGATGCGGCCGGAGAAAGCGTGATCCTGCTCGGCGATCTCCTGCAGGGCCGCCTCTTCGACGCGGGCGTTCTCGGCGGCCGGGGGAGCGAGCCTCGCGAGGAGGTCGCGGACCGCCTCGGGCGACTTCGCGGTCTCGCCGGCGGTGACGTATGCCGCGTGCGTCTCGAAGCCGAGGAGGGCCGCCCGCTCGGCGCGGAGCTTCACGATGTCGAGCAGGATCTGCCGGTTGTCGTTCTCGCCGCCGCGGCTGCCGCGAGCTCTCGACGCGGCCATGATGCGTGCCCGGAGGTCGCGGTTCGTCAGCGACGCCAGCAGCGGGTGGCCGGTGAACAGGTAGAGGGTGATCAGGTAGCCGCTCTGCCCGCGCTCGGCGGCTGCGGCGGCGAGGGAGGCGATCGTGTCGTCGTCGAGGCCGTCGAGCTCGGCGGCGTCGTCGACCAGGACGGCGAGGTCGTTGGTGTCGGCGAGAAGGTTCTTCTCGAAGCGCGTCGTGAGGGTCGACAAGAGCGAGTTCAAGTCGCGGAGGCGTTCCTTGTCGTCGTCGCCGAGGCCGGCTCCCGCCCGGCTGAACTCGGAGTGGTAGCGCTCGACGAGGTAGACCTCCTCGGGGTCGAGGTGCGCCGTCGCCTCGGTGCCGAGCGTGTCGTAGACGGCCCGGATCCGGGCGAAGAGCAGAGGGTCGAGCCGGATCGCGTCGGCGTGGGCCGCGAACGCGGGTGCGAGCTCCAGCTCGAGGGCGTTCGTCTCATCGCTCGAGTCGCTCGACGACTTGTTGCCGAACACCGCCTCGACACGCGCGAGCAGGCGCCCGGACCTCTCGAGGGCGACGATCGTGTTCTCGAACGTCGGAGCCGCAGGATCGCCCGTGATCGCGCCGATCTCCGCGCGCTGCTCCGCGAACCCCGCCTCGAACCCCGGCCGGTAGTCGTCGTCGGTGATGTCGGCGAACGGCGGGAGGGAGAACGGCAGCGGGCTCGGCGCGGAGAACGGGTTCGTCATCGCGCCAGCCTATGCCTCGGCGTTCTGGTGGTGGAGAGGGCGGTCAAGCCGTCATCGGACGACATCGGTGGGTTCTCGCAGCGATGGGCGGGCCCCTTGCCGCAGTAGGCGCCGCCCGTCGGCAGCGGCACCGCGCCGCGGACCGGCGCCGCTGCCGACGTGCGGCGCCGCCGTGCGGCGCCGACGTGTGGCGCCGCCGTCGCCGGGCGCACCTCAGAAGTCGTCGTCGTCCGCTTCCGACTCGCTCGGCTCGTGCACGTGCGCGGTGTCGGCCGCAGCGTCGTACCGGATCACCGTGCCGTCGTCGAGCTCGACGACGGGCTTCCGCTCCAGCCAGGTGAGGGTCCAGCGCCAGGTCGACGCGTCGACATCCTGCGCGGCCAGCTCTCCCTCGACGCGCCGGACGGCGGCGACGACCGCCTCGGGGAGGTTCCCCGGGGTGTCGCCGCCGACCGACCAGCGGGTGCCGAGCTGCATCAGGAGGCCGGCTGCTCGGCGAGGACGATCTCGGTGACGGCGAGCTCGTCGCCCTCTGCGAGCGTGAGCGACTCGATGCGGCCGACGGCGGCGAGGTCGTCCGCGGCCTTCCGCAGGAGCTCCAGCGAGGCTGCCGGCGCCGTGACGACGGCCGAGGTCACCGGAGTCTTCTGCGAGGCCTTGGCGTCGGTCTTGGCGCGGCGGACACCGATCAGCGCCTGACCGACGAGGTCGACCAGGCCGGTCGGCTCATCGTGGGAGCCGAGCTCCTCGACCGTCGGCCAGGCCGCGCGGTGCACGGAGGTGTCGTGGGTCCACGACCAGACCTCCTCGGTGGCGAAGGGGAGGTAGGGGGCCAGCAGGCGCAGCAGGCCGTCGACCGTCGACTGCAGCGTGAGCACCGCGCTCGCCTGGCCGGCCGCCCCGTCCGTCCCCGACGAGGGGGCTGCGCCGTAGGCCCGCTCCTTCACGAGCTCGAGGTAGTCGTCGCAGAAGGTCCAGAAGAACTTCTCGATGGTCTCGAGCGCCTTGGCGTGGTCGTACTCGTCGAGCGAGCGCGTCGCGGAGTCGATGACCACGGCGAAGTTCGCGAGGAGGTCGCGGTCGAGGGGGTTCGTGACGCCGAACGAGCCCGACGGCAGCTCGAACGAGTAGACGAACTTGGCCGCGTTCAGCACCTTGATCGCCAGTCGGCGTCCGACCTTGATCTGCTTCGGGTTCTGCGGGTCGAAGGCCGCGTCGGTGCCGAGCCTCGAGGAGGCCGCCCAGTAGCGGACCGCGTCGGAGCCGTGGTCGTCGAGCATGGCGGCCGGGGTGACGACGTTGCCCTTCGACTTCGACATCTTCTTGCGGTCGGGGTCGACGATGAAGCCCGAGATGGAGGCGTTCTTCCACGGCACGCTGTCGCCCTCGAGCTGGGCGCGGAGCACCGTCGAGAAGAGCCAGGTGCGGATGATGTCCTGACCCTGGGGCCGCAGGGAGTACGGGTAGACCAGGTCGAAGAGCGCAGGATCCTGCTCCCACTTGCCGGCCAGCTGCGGCGTGAGCGACGAGGTGGCCCAGGTGTCCATCACGTCGACCTCGCCCTGGAAGCCGCCCGCGACGCCGCGCTGCGACTCGTCGTAGCCGGGAGCGGTGTCGCTCGACGGGTCGACCGGCAGGGCGTCTTCGGCTGGGACGATCGGCTGGTCGAAGACCGGGTTGCCGTCGGCGTCGAGGGGGTACCAGACCGGGATCGGCACGCCGAAGAACCGCTGGCGCGAGATGAGCCAGTCGCCGGAGAGACCCTTCACCCAGTTCTCATACCGGACGCGCATGAAGTCGGGGTGGAAGGCGACCTCCTCGCCGCGCTTCAGCAGAGTCGCGCGGAGCTCCTCGTCGCGGGCGCCGTTGGTGATGTACCACTGGCGGGTCGACACGATCTCGAGCGGCTTGTCGCCCTTCTCGAAGAACTTCACCGGGTGCGTGATCTTCTCGATCTCACCGACGAGCTCGCCCGAGGCCTCGAGGAGCGACACGATCGCGGCCTTGGCGCTGAAGACGGTCTTGCCCGCGAGCTCGGCGTAGGCCGCGCGGCCCGCCTCCGACTCGATGGCGGCGGGGGCCTCGCTGATGAAGCGGCCGTCGAAGCCCATGACGGCGCGGTTCGGCAGGTCGAGCTCGCGCCACCAGACGACGTCGGTGGTGTCGCCGAAGGTGCAGACCATCGCGATGCCGGAGCCCTTGTCTTTCTGCGCGAGGTGGTGCGCGAGCACCGGCACCTCGACGTCGAAGAGCGGCGTGCGGACGGTCGTGCCGAACAGGCCCTGGTAGCGCTCGTCGTCGGGGTGCGCGACGAGGGCGACGCAGGCGGGCAGGAGCTCCGGGCGCGTCGTCTTGATCAGGATGTCGTCGCCACCGGTCGAGGAGTGGAAGGCGAGCGTGTGGTACGCGCCCGGCACGTCTTTGTCTTCGAGCTCGGCCTGGGCGACGGCGGTGCGGAACGTGACGTCCCACAGCGTCGGGGCGTCGGCCTGGTAGGCCTCGCCGCGGGCGAGGTTGCGAAGGAACGCCTTCTGCGCCACGACCTGGCTGTCGTCGCCGATCGTGCGGTAGGTCTGGGTCCAGTCGACGCTCAGGCCGAGCTTCCGCCAGACGTCCTCGAACTGCTTCTCGTCTTCGAGCGTGAGGCGCTCGCAGAGCTCGACGAAGTTGCGGCGCGACACCGGCAGCTGGTCGGCGGCCTTCGACGACTTGTTGTCGCCGCCCTCGAACGGCGGGGTGAAGTCGGGGTCGTAGGGGAGGGTCGGGTCGCAGCGGACTCCGTAGAAGTTCTGCACGCGGCGCTCGGTCGGGAGGCCGTTGTCGTCCCAGCCCATCGGGTAGAAGACGCTCTTGCCGCGCATGCGCTCGAAGCGCGCCTTGACGTCGGTGTGCGTGTAGCTGAACACGTGCCCGATGTGGAGGCTGCCCGACGCCGTCGGCGGGGGAGTGTCGATCGAGAAGACGTTGTCGCGTATGGCGGAGTCGCGGTCGAACAGGTGGGTGCCGTCGGCCTCCCACTGCGGGCCCCAGTGTGCTTCGAGCCCTTCGAGGGCCGGTTTCTCGGGCATGGGACGTGGCATGGCGCTGCTCCTGTTCGATATGGACGGCACCGTGTCGGTGGGGAGGTGCCTGAATTTCTCTCGCCCACTTTACGCGATCGATCCCGCGGAGCCACGCCCTCCCAGAACCGGCACCGATCGAGTGAAATTTTGCCGTCTGGTACGCTCGACGGGTTTTTTGCCACGAAACCGGGAGTGAAGCGCGTACATGAGAAGAAGACTGACTACAGACGACGTCACCGTCGTCGAGGAATCGCAACTGAAGCGCGCCGTCGCGGCGGCCGCCCTGGGCAACGGGATGGAGTGGTTCGACTTCGGCGTCTTCGCCTACCTGACCACGACCCTCGCCCGGGTCTTCTACCCGTCGCTCAGCCCGACGCTGAGCGTCATCCTGACCTTCGCCACCTTCACCGCCGCGTTCGTCGTGCGCCCGATCGGCGGCGCCGTCTTCGGCCCGCTCGGCGATCGGATCGGCCGGCAGAAGGTGCTCGCCGTCACCATGATCATGATGGCCGCGGGCACCTTCGCCATCGGCTTCCTGCCCGACTTCCGGGCGATCGGGGTGTGGTCGCCGCTCCTGCTGCTCCTCGCCCGCCTCGTGCAGGGCTTCTCGACCGGCGGCGAGTACGGCGGGGCCGCGACCTTCATCGCCGAGTACTCGCCCGACAAGCGGCGCGGCTTCATGGGCTCGTGGCTCGAGTTCGGGACGCTCGGCGGGTACGTCCTCGGGGCGTCGCTCGTCACGATCCTGCAGTTCGCCTTGCCGGAGGACGCCCTGCTCGGCTGGGGCTGGCGGATCCCGTTCCTGATCGCGGGGCCGCTCGGCATCGTCGGCCTCTACCTGCGGCTGAGGCTCGAGGAGACTCCGGCATTCCAGAGGCAGCAGGAGGAGGCGTCGGCCCGCGAGGCCGTGAAGACGCCCGTGCTGCGGCTGTTCGCCGAGAACTGGCGCGCGCTCCTCATCTGCATCGGCCTCGTGCTCGTCTTCAACGTGACCGACTACATGCTCCTGTCGTACATGCCGACCTACCTGACGACGACCCTCGGCCGCGACGCGACCAACGGCCTCGTGCTCGTCATCGTCGTCATGTTGCTGATGATGGCGGTCATCGGCCTGGGTGGGCGGCTGTCCGACCGCTTCGGCCGCCGTCCGGTCCTGTTCGCAGGATGCGCCGGCTTCCTCGTCCTGTCGTGGCCGGCCCTGAAGATGGTGCAGACCGACTCCACACCTCTCGTATTCGCCGGGCTCCTGATCCTCGGCCTCGTCCTGGTCACCTTCACGTCGACCATGCCGTCGACGCTGCCCGCCCTCTTCCCGACGATCATCCGCTACGGGGCCCTGGCCATTGCCTTCAACGTGTCGGTGTCGCTCTTCGGCGGGACCACGCCGCTCGTCACCGAGTCTCTCGTGGCCTGGGCGACGAAGAGCGGGTTCGCCTGGGCCCGCGACATCCCGGCGTTCTACCTCATGCTCGCGGCCGTGATCGGCCTGGTCGCCGTGTGGTTCACCAAGGAGACGGCGAACTCGCCGCTCCTCGGGTCGGGGCCGTCGGTCGCGACCGAGGAGGAGGCCCGCGAGCTCGTGGCGGCGTACGCCGACGAGTCGAGCGAGGTCTCGCAGTCGGACTGGGCGCTCGAGTACGCGCAGTCGGGGCCGATCGACATCGTGCGGCCCGCGTCGCCGCCGGTCGCGCCGTCGCCCGCCGAGGACGAGCCCGTCCCCGCGAGGTAGCCCCCGGCCCCGCCCGCCCACGGATAGCCCGCCGTCGCCGCCCAACGTCTCGCGGACAGATCACCCTGCCGCAACAGGGTGATCCGTCCGGGAGACGTCGGGCGGCAGCGTCTACGACGCGGCGAGGAGGGCCCGGGTGTAGGGGTGCTGCGGCTCGGAGAAGACCTGCTCGGCGGGGCCGTGCTCGACGATCCTGCCGGCCTCCATCACCGCGACGCGGTCGCTCACGTGCCGGATCACGTCGAGGTCGTGCGAGATGAACAGGTACGCCAGCCCACGCTGCCGCTGCAGCTCGTCGAGGAGGTCGAGCACCTGCGCCTGCACGGTGACGTCGAGCGACGACACCGGCTCGTCGCAGATCAGCACTCGTGGCCGGGGTGCGAGGGCTCGGGCGATCGCGACCCGCTGCCGCTGACCGCCCGAGAGCGTCGCCGGGAACCGCACGGCCACCTCCGCGGCGAGCCCGACCTCGGCGAGGAGGCCCTCGACGTCGGCGGTGCGGGCGCTGCGACCGGAGGAGCGCCCGCTCGCCAGGGCGTCGTCGAGGATCCTGCCGACCGTCCAGCGGGGGTCGAACGACGAGAGGGCGTCCTGGTAGACCGCCCCGAGCGCCTGCCGCCGGAGCCGACGCTCGCGTTCCGGCAGCGGGTTCCAGCGCTCGCCGAGGAGATCGATCGTGCCGGATCCCGGGGTGTCGAGGCCTAACAGGAGGCGCGCGGTCGTCGTCTTGCCGGATCCCGACGCGCCGACCAGGCCGAGCGTCTCGCCCTCCCTGAGCTCGAGCGACACGTCGTCGACGGCGAGCGTCGTGCCCGCGCGGCCGGACAACCTGCTGCCGGAGAAGGTGCTGCTCGAGAACGTGCGGGTGAGGCCGTCTGCGCGGAGGAGCACCGACGCGGGGGCCTGATCCTGCTCGGTGTCTGCGGATACGACGCCCGTGGCGCCGGTCGGGGGAGATGTACCGGGCTCGGCCGTCACCGACAGGCGGGTGCCCCGCGCCTTGCCGGCCGGCAGCGCCGCGACGAGCCGCCTCGTGTACTCGTGCTGGGGGTCGTCGAGGATCCGCTCGACCGGACCCTCCTCGACGATCCTGCCGCTCCTCATCACGATCACGCGGTCGGCCAGCCGCCGGACGGCCTGCAGGTCGTGGCTGATCGCGAGGACCGCCGTGCCCGAGTCGCGGAGCGCCGCCAGCCGGTCCACGACCACGCGCTGCACCTGCGCGTCGAGGGCGGTCGTCGGCTCGTCGGCGATGACCACGTCGGGACGGGCGACGAGGGCTGCGGCGATGAGCGCGCGCTGCCGGAGGCCTCCCGACAGCTCGCCCGACCGCTGCGCCCGACGGGTCTCGGGCGAGGGCATTCCCACCTCGCTGAGCACCTCGAGCACCCGCTGTCGCCGTTCGGCAGCCGAGAGCCGCGTGTGCAGGCGCAGGACGTCGTCGATCTCGCGGCCGACCGGGCGCAGCGGGTCGAGCGAGACGAGGGCGTCCTGCAGGATCAGGCCGATCCGTCGCCCGCGGATCCGTCTCAGGGCCCGCTCCGGCAGCCCGAGCAGCGACTCGCCGTCGAGGTCGAGGCGGTCGGCGCTCACCGTGCCGCCGGTCAGGCCGAGGAGGGCGCGCGCGGTGACGCTCTTGCCGGAGCCCGACTCGCCGACCAGGGCGAGGCACTCGCCGGACCGGAGGGTGAACGAGACGCCGTCGACGACCGCGGTGCCGGCGAACGAGACGCGGAGGCCCACGACCGCCAGGCCAGTGCCCGCGCTCACGCCCGCCCCCGCCGTGACAGCCGCCGCCCGAGCACCGTCGTCGCTGCCGCCGTCAGCACGATCGCGAGTCCCGGGAACACCGTCATCCACCACGCCACCGCGAGGTAGGTCCGGCCGGCCTCCAGCATCGCGCCCCACTCCGGCGCGGGCGGCGGCGACCCGAGCCCGAGGTAGCTCAGCGAGGAGGCCCACACGACGGCCTGGCCGACCCCGAGGGTAGCGAGCACCAGGACGGGCGCCAGCGCGTTCGGCAGGACATGCCGGGTCAGCACGGACCACGGCGAGCGGCCGAGAACACGGGCCGCCTCCACCATCTCCGAGGAGCGGACACGTCGCACCTGGGTCCGCACGATCCTGGCGTAGCCCGGAGCGGTCGCGAGCCCGACGGCCAGGGTCGCCGGCACCGGCCCCGGGCCGGTGAACGCGATGATGACGAGCGCGAGCAGCAGCCCGGGCAGCGCGAACAGCACCTCGAGGAGGCGCGAGACGGCCGCGTCGGTCGCCCGCCGCCCGACTCCCGCCGCGACACCCAGGACGACACCGAGCGCCGTGCCGATGGCGGTCGCCGCGAGTCCGATGAGGAGCGAGGCCGAGGCGCCGTGCACCACGCGCGACCAGAGGTCGCGCCCGGAGTCGTCGGTGCCGAACGGGTGGGCGAGCGAGGGGGCCGAGAAGGCGTCGGCGGGCGCGATGGCGAGCGGGTCGCGCGGCGCGAGGAGGCCGGGCGCGACGGCGGCGACCACGATGACCAGCAGGATCGCGGCCGAGACCGTCTCGGCCACCGTCAGCGGCCAGCGGCGGTCGCGGGTCCGGCGACCGGCGGGGCGAGCAGCCGCGGTGGTCGGCAGCTCGGGCAGGGCGGTCACGAGGCGGCCTCCGAAGGCGTGCTGGCCCGCGGGTCGACGAGTGTCTCGGCCAGGTCGCCGAGCGCGACGACGGTCACGTAGGCCAGGGCCGAGGCGAGCGCGACGCCGGTCACCAGCGGGATGTCGCGGAGGGTCACGGCGTCGAGGAGCGTGCGGCCGAGTCCGGGCCGGGCGAACACCGACTCGACGACGACCGCGCCGCTCAGGAGGGAGCCGAACGCCCAGCCCGAGAGGGCGAGGCCCGGGAGGGCAGCGTGGCGGAGCAGGTGTCGAGCGAAGACGCCCGTCGGCCCCTCGCCTCGAGCCCGGGCCGAGAGTGCGAACGGCGCCGCCGACGCGTCGAGCAGCGAGTCGCGCGTGACCTGCCCGAGGAACCCGGCGACCGGCACGGCCAGGGTGATCACCGGCAGGACGAGCCCCGAGGGCGTCCCCGAGCTCACCGGCGGCAGCCACTCGAGCTGGACCGCGAACACGACGATCAGCACGCTGGCGAGCAGGAACTGCGGCACCGCCGAGGCGACCACCTCGAGGGTCGAGGCGAGGCCGTTCGCGATCCTGCCCCCTCCGGAGCTCCACCACGCGACCGCGATCGCGAGCAGCCAGGCGACGATGAGCGAGACCGCGGCCAGCAGGAGGGTCGGCGGGAGCTGCGCACCGAGCACCGACGCGACGCTCTGCTTCAGGGAGTACGACGTGCCGAGCTCGCCCCGAGCGAGCCGTCCGAGCTGGTCGAGGTACTGGACGACGAGGGGCTGGTCGAGGCCGTACTGGCGTCGCACGAGCGCCAGCGACGCCGCTGACGCCTGCGACCCGGGGCCGCCGAGGATCGCCTCCGCAGGATCACCCGGCACGAGCCGGATGGCGAAGAAGATGAGGGTCGCGACGGCCCACAGGACGACCACGGCTCCGATGATCCTGCGGGCCAGCCACGCGAGAGCCCGCCGGGTCACGGCCGAGCTCGCCTCACTTCGTCAGCCAGGTGTCGTAGAGCGTCGGAGTCGACACCGTCGGCAGCGCCCGGAGGCCGTGCACCGAGGTGCGGTAGAGGTAGTGGTTCTGCTGGTCGTAGAGCGGCAGCACGTAGTAGCCCGAGAGGACGGTCTTCTGGGCCTCGACGTACAGGGCTTTCCGCTTGGCCTGGTCGGACTCCTCGCCGGCCTGCTTCAGCAGGGCGTCGAGCTTCGGGTCGTTCACCTGGGCGTTGTTGGCGAAGTAGCCCGACGGGGCCGGCGTGATGCTCGACGAGTTGTAGAGGATGTCGAGGACGCCGGGGCCGACCTTCGTGTAGGGCGCCGAGACGATCTCGTAGTCGTGCTTCGCGAGAGCGCCGTACCAGCTCGACAGGTCGAGCTCCGAGATCTCGACGTCGAAGCCGAGCGTCTTGCCCTCTGCCTGAATCTGCTCGAAGAGCGAGCGCTCGGCCGGGATCGACTGGTTGGTGCTCACCGGGAACCGCACGGTGAGGCGCTTGCCGTCCTTCGTGCGGTAGCCGCTCGAGTCGCGCTTCGTCCAACCGGCCTCGTCGAGGAGCGCGGTCGCCTTCTTCGTGTCGACGCCGAAGAGCGCCTTGTCGCTGTAGCCGTCCTTCTCGACGCTCGACAGCAGCGAGTAGGACCGCTTCGCGGTGCCGAAGAAGAGGCTCCTGATGCCGGCGTTCACGTCGATGCCGATGATGAAAGCCTGGCGGACCCTCTCGTCGTCGAACGGGGCCTGCGACGAGTTCAGCTCGAGCCGGTCGGAGGCTCCCGGGCGGGGAGCGTCGATGGCCTTGATCTGGCTGCTCTTCGCCGCGGCCACGAGGGTGTCGGGCTGGGCGTTGTCGATCACGTCGACCTGGCCGGACTGGAGGGCGGCGTAGCGGGAGGCCGAATCGGGGATGAAGCGCCAGACGATCTTCGAGAGGTAGGCGTCGCTCGTGTGTGCGGCGTCGGCGGGCGGGGAGGAGTACTTCGCGTTCCGCACCATCGTCACGGACTGCTGCTTCACCCACTTGGTGACCTCGAAGGGGCCGGTGCCGACCGGCGACTCGCAGTTCACGGCCTGGCTCCGCTTGAGCGCCGTGGGCGACTCGATCGCGAGCCACGGCATCGACAGGGAGTCGAGCAGCGACGAGTCGGCGCTCGAGAGGTCGATCTTCACCGTGTGGGCGTCGAGGGCCTCGGCCTTCTCGACCTTGCCGAGGGCGAGGTAGCCGGTGCTCGACAGGGTCGCAGGATCTTTGACGTGCTCGATGTTCGCGACGACCGCGTCGGCGTCGAAGGCGGTCCCGTCGGTGAACGACACGTTCTTTTTCAGTGAGAAGGTCCAGGTGAGTCCGTCGGCGGACTGCTTCCAGGAGGTCGCGAGCCAGGGAATGATCTCACCAGCTCTGTTCTTCGAGACCAGCTCCTCGAGGTACTGCGACGCGACGAGGGCCTGCGGGTAGTTGCCGCCGACGTGCGGGTCGAGGCACGTGGGCTCGGCGTCGCCGGTCGCGTAGGTGAGGGTGCCGCCGCGGACGGGCTTCGAGTCGCCGCCGGCCGAGGACGACCCGGAGGTGCAGCCGGACAGGACGAGAGCTGCTGCAGCGGCGAGACCGGCGGCGGCGAGGAGCGGGGTGCGCATGAGACTCCGAGCGAGGGGATCGAGATTTCTAGACCCGGTACAATAAGGGCCTCCACGAGCATACCTGGAGAATGCTGACGTGACATCCACCAGCAGAGCGGGGCGGCCCCGGCGCTCCTCCGCCGAGATTCTCGCCGACGCCGCCAGCGAGCTGTTCCTCGAGAACGGCTACGCCGGCACGACCGTCGACCAGATCGCCCAGCGCGCCGGCGTCAGCCGTGCCACCTTCTTCAACTACTTTGGCGGCAAGGCCGATCTGCTGTGGCTCGACCTCGACCAGAGCCTCGAACGGCTGCCGGGAGCCCTGCGCGAGGCGGCCGACTCCGCGAGCGGACGCGATCCTGCGCACCTCGTCGCCGACGCCCTGGTCGCCGTCGCGGCGTCTCACGACGATCAGAGCGTGCCCTGGGCCCTGTCGCAGGGGGAGGCCATGCGGATCGGAGACGACCTGACCGCATCGGCGGCTTCGCGCTTCGTCGCCCAGCAGAAGCGGGTCGCCGGCTTCCTCGCCGAGCGCGCGGGGGAGCGGCAGGATGCCACGGGTCCGCAGGTCGCCGCAGCGACGCTCCTCGCCGCCGCGGGTGCTGCGACTGTGGCCTGGGCGCGCGCCGGCATCGGTCGCGGCCGGCTGGTCGACCTCGTCGAGCCAGCCGTCCGAGCGGTCGCCCGAGGACTGACCCGCACCGGCCCCGATCGGGGGTGAGAAGTCATCCTCCGGGGTGAGCGGCCCGGTGCTACTGTCATCGGACCGCGCGCGATCACCGGGCGGACTCCTCAGCTCGGGGGTGGGTCAGGGCGACAGGACGCCCGACGACTCACACCCGAAAGACGCCTCTCCCCGTGAAGAACTCCGCCTTCCGCCGTGCCCTCGTGGTGCCGGCCGCCCTCCTCCTCTGCGCCGGCGGCACGACGCTCGCCGCCGCTCCCGCGCTCGCTGCTCAGGCGCCGGTCACGCCCGCCGCGACGCCGAGCGCGACGCCGACCGCGACGCCGACCGCCAGCGCCACCTCGCCGGTCACGCCCGCCGCGACCCCGAGTGCGACGCCGACGCCGACCGTGTCGCCTTCGCCTGTCGCGAAGGCCGCACCCACCGTGACGCCCTCGCCCACCGCGAACGCCGCACCCGTCGTCGAGCCGCGAGGCCTCACGATCACGTCGCCGAACGTGAACAACGACGAGGGGACGGTGTACATCCACGGCTCGCCGCGCACTCTCACCCTCACCGGCACCGCTCCGACCGGCTCGGTGATCTCGCTCTACGACGGCTACGACTACGACGGCGAGTCCGATCACGGCACCCGACTCGCCTCCGTGACCACCACATCGACGACGTTCACCCTCTCGTACACGTTCGCGGCCGACGCTCCCTACGACCAGTTCCTCGAGGTCGGCGGGGTCCACGGCAAGACCGTCTTCGACTCGAGCTACTTCGACGCCGTCTTCGACGCTCCGACGAGCGCCACGCCGACCCTCGACACGCCCGCGTCGGGGACCGCGTATGAGAAGGGCCTGCTGCCCTTCGGCCTCTCGCTGTTCGCGAAACCGGTCGACTTCACCGGGACGGGCACGCCGGGCGACGAGATCGAACTGACGGTGGCTGCGAGCTCGACGTCCGATGACGAGAGCGGCTTCGGAGGCGGCCTGCAGACCGACGAGATCGTCGTCGCCGACGACGGAACCTGGAGCGGAAGCGCCTGGTTGACCTACGGCGACGTGAGCGTCACGGCATCTCAGGTGCAGCTCGGGGGGACGGACAGCGACCGCGAGATCACGGTCGCGTCCGCCAGCACGAACCCGATCGAGCTGACGACGACGATCCCGGCCGGCACGGTCCTGCCGCCCACGATCACGAAGCCCGCCTATCCGACCGACGAGGGGTTCCAGTCCGTCGGAGGCGGCGTCGTCGCGTCCAGCACCACCCCTGCGGCCGGCGTCTCGTCGACGGCCGTCGAGCCGAAGGCCGCTCTCCGCCTCTTCGCCGGCACGGGCTCGGCCGCGAGCGACTCGACCGCGATCGCATCGACGAACCCGGTCGCTCGGGCCGAGGCGCGCGTCGATCGACTCCGCGCAGCGTTCACGTCGAAGTCGAAGGCGCGTGTCTCCCCGAGAGACGAGGTCTCCGTGAGCGGCGGTGACGACGGCGACGGTGCGATCGCCGACGACGGTTCTCTCAAGGTGACCGGGACCGCGACCAAGGACGCCCCGGGGTACCTCACGACCACCGTGGCAGGGACCGGGACGCCCGGGGACGACATCGTGCTGTCCCTCCAGTCGCCGAAAGACGCCGAGGCGTTCTTCACGAAGCTCTACCCCAAGCTGTTCGCCGCTGTCTCGGCTGCTTCGGAGGACGAGGTCTTCCCGGTCCTCTCGGACGACCCGGGCACCGTCCCCTCACTGCTCCCAGCGGACGACCACAGCATCCGCGTCGGCGCAGACGGGAAGTGGACGACGACGGTCACCCTGAAGCCGGGTAGCTACCTCTTCACCGACTTCGCGGTCTCGCCCTCCGGCACCTACTCGGTCGCCGCCGATCTGCTGCCGGTCACCCTCGTGGGCAAGCCGTACATCGCCACGGCATCCGATCCTGCGCAGCTCGCGTTCACCGGCTCGAACTCGGGCCCGGAGATCGCACTGGCTCTGGCCGCCCTCGCGACCGGCGGCGCGCTGCTCGTCGCCGCACGTCGGCGCCGCCGCGCCGAGTAGCTCCGGCAGCGGTCCGTCCGCACACGCACTCCGGCCCGGCACACCTGATACGACAGGTGTGCCGGGCCGGACTGCGTGTGCCGAGGGGCGAAGGCGACGCGCGGGTCAGACGAGCGGCCCCGACACGTCGGCGTGGGTCGGCACCAGGCTCGTCTCGTCGGGCGTCGACAGGGTCAGCACGGCCTCCTCGACGAGGTCGTGGTCCTCGATCTCCCGCTCGACGCGCCGGAGCGCCACCGCGACGTGCTCCTCGTCGTCGTTGCCGACCATGTCGACGGCCGCGACGAGGTAGATGCGGGCCGGCCCGACGAACTCCGTGTGCAGGTAGGTGACCCGGGCGATGTCGTCGCGCGCGAGCAGGCGGCGGAGCAGCGTCGACTCCAGCTGGTCGGACGGGCTCTCCCCGACGAGGAACCGGCGGTTGCGGTCGATCAGGACCAGCGCGACGAGGGCCAGCAGGACGCCGACCAGGATCGACCCGATCGCGTCGAACGCCGCCACGCCGGTCAGCTGGTGCAGCAGGATCCCGAGGAACGCGATCAGCAGGCCGATCAGGGCCGCGCTGTCCTCGGCGAACACGGCGCGGAGGGTGGAGTCGGAGGAGCCGAGGACGGAGCGCAGCAGCGGGATCCTGCGCTTCTTCGCGGTTCCCCTGGCCTGCCGGAACGCCTGCGTGAACGAGATGCCCTCGAGGACGAACGAGACCGCGAGGACGATGTAGTTGACCAGGTAGTCGGTCTCCTCCGCGGTCGAGGTGAGCTCCTGGATGCCGTGGTAGATCGACACGACGGCGCCGACGGTGAAGAGGCCGAACGCGGCGAACATCGACCAGACGTACGTCTCTTTGCCGTAGCCGAGCGGGTGGTCGACGTCGCGCCTCCGCCCGCCCCGGCGCTCGGCGACGTAGAGGAAGATCTCGTTGCCGGTGTCGGCCCAGGAGTGCGCCGACTCGGCCACCATCGACGCGGAGCCGGTCAGGAACGCCGCGACCGTCTTTGCGACCGCGACGAGGAAGTTGGCTCCGAAGGCGATGAGGACGGTGAGCGTGCTCTCCGACTGGGTGGTCGGCTGCGGGGAGTCAGTGGTCATTCCCCCAGTGTGCCCTGCCGGGCTTCCTCAGGGCCCCGCGGCCGGTAAGCTGGAGGGGCACTGATCCGGCCATCACCGGGGAGCACCCGGAAGAACGCGGTCGCGAGAGCGGTCGTCAGTAGAACCGGGCGGGGCAGGCCCGTCACAGCCGCAGAAGAGAGGCCCGCTCGAGCAGTCGAGAGGGCAAGCGGGGTGGTACCGCGACCGCCGGAGTCGTCCGGCGGGCGTCCTCGTGCACGATCGTGCGTAAGCAGCACCGGCACTGGAGAATCCCTTGGCTACTAGCAGCGTCCCGGCCTCACCGAACCTCCCCGACGTCGAGCGGGGCATCCTCGCCTTCTGGAAGCGCGACAACACCTTCCGCGAGTCGATCGCTCGCCGCGAGGGCTCGGACGAATGGGTCTTCTACGACGGACCGCCGTTCGCCAACGGTCTGCCGCACTACGGCCACCTCCTCACCGGCTACGCCAAAGACGTGTTCCCTCGCTTCCAGACCATGCGCGGCAAGCAGGTGCACCGCCGCTTCGGCTGGGACACCCACGGGCTCCCCGCCGAGCTCGAGGCCATGCGCCAGCTCGGGATCACCGAGAAGCACCAGATCGATGAGATGGGCGTGGCCGAGTTCAACGCGGCCGCCCGGAAGTCGGTGCTCGAATACACCGGCGAGTGGCAGGAGTACGTCACCCGCCAGGCCCGCTGGGTCGACTTCGAGAACGACTACAAGACGCTCGACACGACGTTCATGGAGAGCGTCCTCTGGGCGTTCAAGACCCTCTACGACAAGGGCCTCGCCTACGAGGGCTTCCGGGTGCTGCCCTACTGCTGGCACGACGAGACGCCGCTGTCGAACCACGAGCTCCGGATGGACGACGACGTCTACCGGATGCGGCAAGACCAGACGGTGACCGTCACGTTCCCGCTCGTCGGCGAGAAGGCCGAGGTCCTGGGGCTGACGGCCGTCCGCGCCCTCGCCTGGACGACCACCCCGTGGACCCTCCCCACCAACCTCGCGCTCGCCGTCGGGCCCGACATCGAGTACTCCGTCGTGGCCTCCGGGCCGCTCGGCGCCTCCGACGGGTCGGCCGACGGCCTCGCCCGCTTCCTCCTCGCCTCCGACACTGTCGCCGCCTACGCCAGAGACCTCGGGTACGCGTCCGCCGAGGAGGCGGTCGCCGCTGTCGAGTCGACCGTGCTCGGCCGCGAACTCGAGAACGTCCGCTACGACCGCCTCTGGGACTACTACGCCGACCTCGACACCTGGGGCACCGAGCACGCCTGGCAGATCCTCGTCGCCGACTACGTCGCCACCGGCGAGGGCACCGGCATCGTCCACCAGGCTCCCGCCTACGGCGAGGACGACCAGCTCGTCTGCGCGAAGGCCGACATCCCGGTCCTGATCTCGGTCGACGACGGCGGGCGCTTCCTGCCGATGTTCGGCGACATCGCGGGCCTCCAGGTCTTCGACGCGAACAAGCCGATCACCCAGAAGCTCCGCGACGAGGGGCGGCTCCTGCGCCAGGCGAGCTACGAGCACAGCTACCCGCACTGCTGGCGGTGCCGCAACCCGCTGATCTACAAGGCCGTCTCGTCGTGGTTCGTCCGCGTGACCGAGAACCGCGACCGCATGGGCGAGCTCAACCAGCGGATCAACTGGGTGCCCGAAAACGTCAAAGACGGGCAGTTCGGCAAGTGGGTCGCGGGAGCCCGCGACTGGTCGGTCTCGCGCAACCGCTACTGGGGCTCCCCGATCCCGGTGTGGCAGAGCGACGACCCCGAGCACCCCCGCGTCGACGTGTACGGCTCGCTGGCCGAGCTCGAGCGCGACTTCGGCCGTCTCCCGCTGAACGCCGACGGCGAGCGCGACCTGCACCGGCCCTTCATCGACGAGCTCACGCGGCCGAACCCCGACGACCCGACCGGTCGGTCGACGATGCGCAGGATCGAGGACGTCTTCGACGTCTGGTTCGACTCCGGATCGATGCCCTTCGCCCAGGTCCACTACCCGTTCGAGAACCAGGAGTGGTTCGACTCGCACAGCCCCGCCGACTTCATCGTCGAGTACATCGGGCAGACCCGCGGCTGGTTCTACGTCATGCACGCGCTGTCGACGGCGCTCTTCGACCGGCCCGCGTTCTCGAACGTCATCAGCCACGGCATCGTCCTGGGCTCCGACGGCCAGAAGATGTCGAAGTCGCTCCGCAACTACCCGAACGTCAACGAGGTCTTCGACCGCGACGGCGCCGACGCGATGCGCTGGTTCCTGATGTCGTCGAGCGTCATCCGGGGCGGCAACCTCGTCGTCACCGAGGAGGGCATCCGCGAGGCCGTGCGGCAGTTCCTCCTGCCGCTGTGGTCGACGTACTACTTCTTCACGCTCTACTCGGGCGCGGCGGGCGACGCGGGGCACCAGGCCACCTGGCGCACCGACTCCTCCGACGTGCTCGACCGCTACCTGCTCGCGAAGACCCGTCGGCTCGTCGACGACGTCGCCGCCGACCTCGAGGCGCTCGACTCGCCGCTCGCCACCGCCAAGCTCCGCGACTTCGCCGACGTGCTGACCAACTGGTACGTGCGGCGCTCCCGCGACCGCTTCTGGGACGGCACCGACCGCGACGCCTTCGACACCCTCTACACGGTGCTCGAGACAGTCACCCGGGTCGCCGCGCCGCTCGCCCCGCTCGTCACCGAGGAGGTCTGGCGCGGCCTGGCCGGCGGCCGGAGCGTCCACCTCACCGACTGGCCCGACTCCTCCGCGTTCCCGGCCGACGACGACCTGGTCGACGCGATGGACCGTGTCCGCGAGACGGCCTCCGCGGGCCTCGCGCTCCGCAAGTCGACCGGCAAGCGCGTCCGGCTCCCGCTGGCGCTCGTGACCGTCGTGTCCGACGATCCTCAGGGGCTCGAGCCGTTCCAGGCGATCCTGCGCGACGAGCTCAACGTGAAGAGCGTCCGCTTCGCGACCCTCACCGAGGAGAGCCTCGGCGACTACGGCGTCACTCGCCGGCTCACCGTCAACGCCCGTGCGGCCGGTCCCAGGATCGGCAAGCAGGTCCAGCAGGTCATCCCCGCGTCCAAGCGCGGCGACTGGGAGGTGCGCGGCGAGAACGTGGTCGTCGGCGGCGTCGAGCTGCTGCCGGGGGAGTTCTCGCTCGAGCTGACCGTCGCCGACGAGGCGAGCGCCATCGCCTTCGTGTCGGGAGGCGGCTTCGTCCTGCTCGACACGCAGACGACGCCCGAGCTCGAGGCGGAGGGCCTCGCCCGCGACGTCATCCGAGCGGTGCAGCAGGCCCGCAAGACCGCCGGCCTCGACGTCGGCGACCGCATCCGTCTCACCCTCGGAGTCGACGAGGCCGCCGAGGCCGCCGTCGAGGCGCACCGCGACCTCCTGATGGCGGAGACGCTCACCACCCACCTCGAGGTCGACCTCCGCGAGGGCGAGGCCGGCCCCGGCGCCGTCCCCGTCGGCTCCGGGTCGGCCGTGACAGTCAAGGTCCAGCGCAATGAGTGACACCACCAACAACCCGCCGCACGATGACGACGACGACTTCGACCCCGGAGCCCTCCCCGACGTCTTCGGGACCCGCGACGACTTCGGCGACTTCGCCTCGATGGGCGACGACGACGAGCGCGACCGCGACGACCGCGACGACGAGAAGCAGGCCGCATCCGACGAGGCCTCGAGAGACGCCCTCGCCGCCGAGGCCGTCTTCGAGGAGCTCCTGAGCAGGATCGGCGAGAACGCTCCCCAGCCGCGCCTCGGGGCGACCCGCCGCGCCGTCGAGCTCCTCGGCGACCCGCACCGCAGCTACCCCGTGATCCACATCACCGGCACGAACGGCAAGACGTCGACGAGCCGGATGATCGAGAGCATCCTGCGGGCCTACGGCCTCCGGACCGGGCTCATGACGAGCCCGCACCTCGTCAAGGTCAACGAGCGCATCGTGATCGACGGCGAGCCGATCTCCGACAAGGCCCTCGCGGCGAACTGGGCCGACATCCAGCCCTACCTGCTGATGGTCGACACCGAGCTCGCGGCCGCGGCCGAGGAGCCGCTGACGTACTTCGAGGCGCTGACCGTGCTGGCCTTCGCGTCGTTCGCCGACGCACCAGTCGACGTCGTCGTGCTCGAGGTCGGCATGGGCGGCGAGTGGGACTCCACCAACGTCGCCGACGGCCAGGTCGCCGTCTTCACGCCCATCGCGCTCGACCACACGAAGCGCCTCGGCTCGACCGTGGCCGAGATCGCCAAGACCAAGTCGGGGATCGTGAAGCCGGCCGCGAACGTCGTGTCGGCGATCCAGCTGCCGGAGGCCCTCACCGAGCTGAAGCGCGCCGCCGAGCTCACCGAGTCGACCTTCGCCCTCGAGACGAAGGACTTCGGCGTCACCGCCTCGGCCGTCGCCGTCGGGGGTCAGCTCATCTCGGTCCAGGGGATCGCGGCGAAGTACGACGACCTCGCGCTTCCGCTGTTCGGCCGCCACCAGGCGCAGAACGCCGCCGTCGCGATCGCCGCGGTCGAGTCGTTCCTCGGCAACGGCAGCCAGCCGCTCGATCCCGAGATCCTGCAGACCGGTCTCGCCGACGCCTCGTCGCCCGGGCGCCTCCAGATCCTGAGCACGGAGCCCACGATCCTGGTCGACGCCGCGCACAACCCGCACGGGGCCCACGCGCTCGCGCAGGCGCTGGGGGAGTACTTCGACTTCGACCGGGTCGTCGGGGTCCTCGCGATCCTGGCCGATAAGGACGCCCCGGGCATCATCCGCGCCCTCGCTCCGGCGGTCGAGCAGTTCGTCATCACGCAGTCCGACTCCGACCGCTCCCTCGACGTCGACGACCTCGCCTCGATCGCGGTCGGCATCGTGGGCCCCGACCGCGTCACGGTCGAGACGAACGTCGTCTCGGCCCTCGCGATCGCGCGCGACCTGGCCGAGGAGAGTGAGAAGGGCGGCGTCGTCGTCACCGGCTCGATCACCCTGGTCGGCGAGGTCATCGCCCTCACCCGCGAAGCCGACGAAGGGGAGTGAGCAGCATGTCCACGAACGAGACGCCCGCCGCCGCTCCGCGCGTGCGTCGCCCTCGGCGCCAGCGGTCGCTGACCGAGAGCCTGCTGTCGATCATGCTCGTGCTCGAGGCGTGCGTGCTGTTCTTCGTCGTCCTGAACGTCGGCGGCGCGGGCATCGTGTCGTGGCCGGTCGCACTCCTCGGCGGCGCCGGCATGGTCGTCGTGATGGCCGTCGCCGCCGCTGGCCTCCGCTACCGCTGGGGCGTCGTGCTCGGCTGCGTCGTGCAGGTGCTGCTCGCCCTGACCGGCCTCCTCGTCGTGCTCATGTACGTCGTGGCCGCCGTCTTCATCGCGATCTGGATCTTCTGCCTCTACAAGGGCATCACGATCGACCGCCGCAACACCGCCCTCCGCGCGTGGATGGAGGCCAACCCCGGCCTCGACCCGCGCGACTACCAGTCCTGACCACAGCCGACGAACCCGTCGGTCTCATCCTCCGCACAACCACAGAAGGAGACCTCGTGTCCGAACTCGAAGAAACCCTGGTCCTCGTCAAGCCCGACGGTGTCGCCCGCAACCTGACCGGTGAGATCCTGCGCCGCATCGAGGCCAAGGGCTACGGTCTCGTCGACATCAAGCTCGTCGAGGCCGACCGCGCCCTCCTGGCCTCCCACTACGAGGAGCACGTCGGCAAGCCGTTCTACGAGCCCCTGGTCGAGTTCATGGAGTCGGGCCCGATCGTCGCGATCCGCGTGGAGGGCAACGGCGTGATCGCAGGATTCCGCTCGCTCGCCGGCGCGACCGACCCCACCGCTGCCGCCCCCGGCACCATCCGCGGCGACCTCGGCCGCGACTGGGGCCTCAAGGTCCAGCAGAACCTGGTGCACGGCAGCGACTCCGCCGAGAGCGCTGCCCGCGAGCTCGGACTCTGGTTCAGCTAGCCCCGCTCGTCCCGAAGAAAGGAGCCGCCCACCTCGGCGAGGTGGGCGGCTCCTCTCGGCGCAGCGGGGGCTAGCTCGTGGCCTGGCTCGACACGAACGACGCGAAGGTCGCGGCGTCGGTCAGAGAGCCGGAGTACTGCTTTCCGTTCACGATGACCGTCGGGGTGCCCGTCAGCTTCTCGATCGACGAGTTGGGCAGCTTGCTCCCGAGGGCGGCCTTCGTCTGCGACGAGACGAAGTCCTCGAAGGTGCCGGCCCTGATGCAGGAGGCGACCTTCGAGCTGGTCGCTCCCGCGGCCTTCACCAGGCTGATCAGCTTGTCGTCCGTGAGGCCCGGGGTCTGCTCGGCGGGCTGGTTCTTGAAGAACGACGTGTTGACGGCCAGGAAGTCGTCGGGGTCGTAGTTGGCCACGCACATGGCGGCATTGGCCGAGCGGGTGGAGTACTTGGTGCCCTGCGACGACGCGTCGAGGATCGAGATCGGGTGGACCTCGTAGGTGACCGCGCCCTTCTGCAGCCACGTCTTGATCTGCGCCTCGTTGGCCGTCTCGAACTGGTTGCAGTAGGGGCACTCGTAGTCGAGGTAGACGGTGATGTTGACCGTCTTGTCGAGCTTCTTCTGATTGGTGGCGACGGGCTTCGCGCCCGCCTCGACGGCGGCGGTCTTGACCGCGGTTATCTTGCTCGTGGTCGCGTTCCCCTGCAGCAGGACCCCGCCGCTCGCCATGTTCTGTGGGCCGGGGCCGGCCGGGCGGATCGACGTGAAGATGACGAGGGCGATGACGCCGAAGACCGCCAGGATGCCGAGACCGATGCCGCCCATCAGGAAGACGCGGTTGCGGCGGTGCTTGCGGGCGGCCGCCTCGCGGGCGACCCGGGCCTTCTCGCGGGCCTCTTCGCGGCGGTCGCGCTTGCTCGGTCCGTTGGCTGGGGGCGGTGTCATTCGTCCTCGTATCTGCTGGGCGTCTGCGGTCGTCGAGCGTCGCCGTGGGCGTGCTCGCGCAGGACCCTACGGTGACGCGTCATGGATTAGCTGAGAGCCGCATCCCCGCAGACCGGACCAGGGGGCGGACCCGGCTCAGCCGAACAGGGCGGAGATGAGCAGCGGGAAGTGCTGCAGGATCACGATCACGATGATCAGGTAGTTGATCAGGGCCAGGACCCAGGAGAACGGCAGGAACGCCCGCATCCTGCGCTGGAGGGTCTCGCTGGTCGTCAGACGCCCGGTCGCGAGATTCCACACGGTGAAGATCCAGAACAGCGGGATCGTCGCCGACCAGACGAGCATGCACCACGGGCAGAGCGCCCCGATGACGAAGACCGTCTGCGTGAAGAGCCAGGTCACGAAGACCCAGGCCAGGAACAGGCCCGCGTTGAACGCGATCCAGTACCACCGGGCGAAGCGGGCGCCGGCCAGGATGCCGATGCCGACCGCGATCGGCGCGACGAATCCGGCGACGCCGAGGATCGGGTTCGGGAAGCCGAAGAGGTGCGACTGCGCACTGTCGATCACCGACGAGCACGACACGAACGGGTTGATGTCGCAGCCGAGCGCCTTCTTCGGGTGCTCGAGCAGGTCGTACTTCTCGACCACCAGCTTGAACGAGCCGTAGAAGCCGATCAGGCCGGCGACGATCAGCAGGATCGCTGTCGTGACGGGCTGCTTACTCGTGGTTGGTGACGACACCTTCGGATTATGGCATGCCCCGAATCCACGCTCCGGCGGAAGCCGTGCGATAATCGGGACAGTCCCAGGGTGAGAGCCGGGCGAGCTTTCCGACCGTCGTGGCCACAGGCAGCGCCGGATCGGTGGTCAGACAGATTTCCCGCGGAACCACACGGGTTCACGCGGCAGCACAGTTTTCGCGTGTGGGCGAGGTCGCCAGAACGAGACGTTCGGCACCGGCCCACCGCGCACATGATTTCCCGGCCGCGTCCGGCTTCCTCCGAGGAGCACGGCCGACACCGGGGCGAGGAGTTGCACCAGAGATGGTGGAGAAGAACGAGAACAGTCCGAAGAGAAGAAGCCGCTTGTTCGCCGGGTTCCGGTCCAAGCAGCACGCGCCGCAGCCCGAGGCTGCAGCTCCTTCTCCGATCCAGCCGACCGAGGAGGCGCCCAGCGCCCCGGTCGCTCACCCGAACGCGCCCCAGGAGGCCCCTGCCGTGACCGACGAGAACGGCTTCGCGCCGTCTGATACCGCCACCCCCGACCACCTGATCGACACCGAGGCGCTCGAGCGCGACGAGGCCGACGCGACCCCCGAGGTGGAGCCGGCGCCGGCCTCCCCGTTCCAGGCGCCGCTCACCACGACCAGCCTGTTCTTCCACGCCCCCGAGATCACGCCGCTGCCGGATCACGACGACCGCGACTTCGACGACGAGGGGGACTCCGAGCAGGATCCCGGCCAGGGCCGCCGCCGCTCGCGGCAGCGCCCGGGTCGCGGCGACGACGCGCCCGAGGTCACCTCGTCGCGCACGCGCAGCCGAGCCGGCCGCGAGCCGCGCGAGCGCCCCGAGCCCGAGCTCATCACCGAGCCGCAGCGCGTCAAGG
This sequence comes from Frondihabitans peucedani, assembly GCF_039537585.1. Classification (NCBI taxonomy): domain Bacteria; kingdom Bacillati; phylum Actinomycetota; class Actinomycetes; order Micrococcales; family Microbacteriaceae; genus Frondihabitans; species Frondihabitans peucedani. The sequence continues at coordinate 137,577 of NZ_BAABAU010000003.1, read as the reverse complement.
GCTCGACCCGACTCGAGGCCAAGAAGCAGCGCCGCCGCGACGGCCGCGATGCCGGCCGCCGACGTCCCGTCGTGACCGAGGCCGAGTTCCTCGCCCGCCGCGAGAGCGTCGACCGGAAGATGATCGTCCGCTCGCAGGGCGACAGCATCCAGATCGGCGTGCTCGAAGACGGCATCCTCGCCGAGCACTACGTCGCCAAGTCGCAGAACGTGTCGCTGATCGGCAACGTCTACCTCGGCCGCGTGCAGAACGTCCTCCCCTCGATGGAGGCGGCGTTCGTCGACATCGGGCGCGGCCGCAACGCCGTCCTGTACTCCGGCGAGGTCGACTGGGACAACGTCGAGCACGGCAACCAGCCCCGCCGCATCGAGCTCGCGCTCAAGCCCGGCGACCGCGTGCTGGTCCAGGTCACGAAAGACCCGGTGGGCCACAAGGGCGCCCGCCTCACCAGCCAGATCTCGCTGCCGGGCCGCTTCCTCGTCTACGTGCCGAACGGCTCGATGAACGGGATCTCGCGCAAGCTGCCCGACACCGAGCGGGCCCGCCTCAAGAAGATCCTCAAGGAGGCTCTGCCCGAGAACACCGGCGTCATCGTCCGCACCGCGGCCGAGGGCGCCACGGAGGAGCAGCTGACGCTAGACGTCAAGCGCCTCCTCAACCAGTGGGCCGACATCTCGAAGAAGGTCGAGGCCGGGAACGCGCCCGCCCTGCTGCACTCCGAGCCCGACCTCCTCATCAAGATCGTCCGCGACGTCTTCAACGAGGACTTCCACCAGCTCGTGATCGACGGCGACGAGACCCGCGAGACCGTCGAGCAGTACCTCCAGGCCGTCGCTCCCGACCTCCTCGACCGCGTCAGCGCGTACGAGGGCGACCGCGACTCGTTCGACGAGTTCCGCCTCAACGAGCAGATCGACAAGGCCCTCGACCGCAAGGTCTGGCTCCCCTCGGGCGGCTCGCTCGTCATCGACCGCACCGAGGCCATGACCGTGGTCGACGTCAACACGGGCAAGTTCGTCGGCTCCGGTGGCAACCTCGAGGAGACCGTCACGAAGAACAACCTCGAGGCGGCCGAGGAGCTGGTCCGTCAGCTGCGGCTCCGCGACATCGGCGGCATCATCGTCGTCGACTTCATCGACATGGTGCTCGAGACGAACCGCGACCTCGTGCTCCGACGCCTCGTCGAGTGCCTGAGCCGCGACCGCACGAAGCACCAGGTCGCCGAGGTCACCTCGCTCGGCCTCGTGCAGATGACCCGCAAGAAGCTCGGCCTCGGCCTCATGGAGTCGTTCCAGGAGATCGGCGTCGACCGCCAGCAGGCGCAGGAGCAGCAGCAGCAGAACCGCCAGAAGTCGCAGGAGCGTCGCCGGGCCAAGGCCGCGGGCGGCCAGGGCGGCTCCGGCAGCACCGGCGGAGGCGGCCGCTCGTCGGGTCGCGGCGACGCGGCTCACCCCGCCACCGGCACCATCCACGCGATCACCGACGACGTGAAGAACGCCCTCGCGAAGATCGCCGCCTCGACGGTGCCGCACGCCGACGGCACGCCCCAGAGCGCGTCCGAGACCGCAGCCGCGGTCGAGGCCGCCATCGACGCCGTCGCCGCCGGGGCCACCCCGGTGGAGGCCGGCTCCGCCGAGGCCTCCAAGGCGGAGTCGCAGAGGTCCGATTCCCGGAGCGCCGGTTCCGCCGACGCGGGCGATGCTCCGGCCTCCGGCCGCTCCCGCCGTGGCCGTGGCCGACGCGCCTCGACTCCGGCGACCGCTGCCGAGGCTCCCGAGCAGGCCGACACCGTCACGCTGATCGACATCCCGGTCGCCGCAGCGGCTGCCCCCGCGGCCGCGACCGAGGCCGAAGCGCCCACCGTCACCGAGGCTCCTGCGGCATCCGCTCCCGCATCGGCCCCGGCCAAGCAGTCGCGCCGCTCGCAGGCCACGGTCACGTCGCCTGAGGCCACCGTCGCGATCCTCGACATCCCCGTCGCGAAGGTGGAGCGCGCCCCGCGCCGCATCAGCACGCACGACGCCGAGCAGATCCTCGACTCGGTCCTCGAGGCGCTCCCCGAGCCCAAGCAGCCGGGTCAGGGCCGCAGCCGCTCCAGGCGGGCCTCGGCCGGCATCACGTCGGCTCCGGCCGCGGGCACCGAGACGGACGACACCGACGGCGGCCCGATGATCCTCGGCGTGGGAGTATCGACCGACGACGCCTAGCCCCACCGGCTCCGCGCGGAGACCCGAGGAGCCCCACCCGTGACGAACGCCCGGCCCGGCCAGCACGACTCGCCGACCGCACCGGGCGTTCCTCATGCCCCGAGGGGACCGGAGCGCCGGCCGCGATGGCGGAGCCTGGCCGTGCGGCGTCCCGGGCTCGACACGGTGGTGACGGCGGCCGTCGCCGTCGGGTGCCTGATCGTCGTTCGGTTCGCCGTCGCGTTCGTGCAGCTCCTCGGCAACGCGGTCGCGTACGACCCGTCGTTCTACTCGAACGGCTTCCTGCGGTCGCCGATCGGGCTCTTCCTCGGCTCGCTCGTGCTGTACCCGTTTCCCTTCTACCTGGCCGCGTTCGCGCTCCTGGCGCTGGTGCTCCCGATCCTGCGCGAGGCCTCGCTCCCGACCGTCGTCCGAAGGGCGCTCCTCGCCGGAACTGGCGCGACCGTCGTGCTCATGCTCGTCGGCATCGTGACCGGTGTCAGCCGCAGCGTCTCGTCGGGCGATGCGGTCGACATCGCCCTCTGGGTCGTCTTCATCCCGATCGCGGCCGGCGTGCAGCTCACGGCCGTGCTTGTCGGGGGAGCGGTGGTCGCATGGCTCTGGCTCCTCCGCGTGCCGGTCGAGCCGGGCGAGGGAGCGCAGGATGCCACGGCCGCACCTCGCGAGGACGCCCCGGCTCCGACCCGGGCCCCGGCTCCCTCTGCGACCCCTGTCCCGGCGCCCGATCCTGCCCCGGCTCCCGCCCCGACTGCCGGGGCATCACCGGCTCCGAGGCCCGAGCCGCCGATCTCGATCTACGCGCCGCCCGACGACCGCGACTGAGAGCGCTTCCGCCACTGCGGCACACGGAGGCCGCTCGCCTCGAGTCTCACCGCGAGCTCCTTGCCGCCGACGGGGAACGCCCCCGCCTCGACGAGCTCGTCGTAGCGTGCCGCCGGCACGTCGTAGTGGTCGTGGTCGAAGGCCCGGCGCGGGATGCCGCGGGCCGAGGCGAACTCGTGCAGCTCGTCGTAGGAGGAGTCGCTGACGAGGTGCGACCACACGGTGTCGTGCGCGGGCCAGATCGGCTCATCGATGAGGATGGTCACGCTGGAATCCTACCCGTCGGCGTTTGACGGCCCGGAGGGCGCCCGGTAGTCTGAGGCGTTGGTGCGCGCTCTCTGCGCGCACATTAGACTTCCCCGGGCCTGCCGCTCTGCGTGCAGCTGCCGGGGGGCACCCCACCAGTCAGGCCGATTCCACGAGAAGCAGGCCATCGAAGGAGCAACCCATGGCATTCGCAATCGTGCGCGCCGGTGGCCGTCAGGAGAAGGTCGAGGTGGGCACCATTGTGACCGTCGACCGTCTCAAGGCGTCCGAGTCCGACACCGTCACCTTCGTCCCCGTCCTGCACGTCGACGGCGACACCATCCTCTCCGGCGACCAGCTCTCCAAGGTCGTCGTCGAGGGCGAGGTCCTGAACGACCTCCGCGGCCCGAAGATCGTCATCCAGAACTACAAGAACAAGACCGGCTACAAGCGGCGCATGGGCTTCCGCGCCGACCTGACCCGCGTCAAGATCACCTCCATCACCACCAAGTAACCAGGGGCTGAGAACACATGGCACACAAAAAGGGCGCATCGTCCACTCGCAACGGCCGCGACTCCAACGCTCAGCGCCTGGGCGTGAAGCGCTTCGGCGGCCAGGTCGTCTCCGCGGGCGAGATCCTCGTCCGCCAGCGCGGCACCCACTTCCACCCCGGCGTCAACGTCGGTCGCGGCGGTGACGACACCCTGTTCGCCCTCGCCCCCGGCGCGGTCGAGTTCGGCGCCAAGGGCGGCCGCAAGGTCGTCAACATCGTCGCTGCGTCCGTCTGACGACACAGCACCGCCCTGCAGCAGCCGGACTGCTGCGGGCGCACACTTCCAACGACGGGCGGGCTTCGGCTCGCCCGTCGTGTTTCACCCCTGACAGTCTGAGAAGAACTCCCCATGGCCACATTCGTCGACCACGTGTCGCTCCACCTGAAGGCGGGCAACGGCGGCAACGGCTGCGTGTCGGTCAAGCGGGAGAAGTTCAAGCCGCTCGCCGGCCCTGACGGCGGCAACGGCGGTCACGGCGGCGACATCGTCCTGATCAGCGACACCGGTGTGACGACCCTGCTCGGCTTCCACCGCAACCCGCACCGGTCGAGCCCCAACGGCGGACCCGGCATGGGCGACCACCGCTCCGGCATGAACGGCGAGACCCTCGAGCTGCAGGTGCCCGTCGGGACGGTCGTCTCGGACGACGACGGCACCGTCCTCATCGACATGAACGAGCCCGGCCTCCGCTTCGTGGTCGCCGAGGGCGGGATCGGCGGCCTCGGCAACGCGGCTCTCGCGAGCACCAAGCGCAAGGCCCCCGGCTTCGCACTCCTCGGCACGCCCGGCTGGCAGGGCGACGTGAACCTCGAGCTCAAGGTCGTCGCCGACGTCGCCCTGGTGGGCTTCCCGTCCGCCGGCAAGTCGAGCCTCGTCGCGGCCATCTCGGCCGCGAAGCCGAAGATCGCCGACTACCCCTTCACCACCCTCCACCCGAACCTCGGAGTCGTCGAGTCCGGTTCGACGCGGTTCACCGTCGCCGACGTGCCCGGCCTCATCGAGGGCGCCAGCGAGGGCAAGGGGCTCGGCCTCGAGTTCCTGCGTCACGTGGAGCGCTGCTCGGCCCTGCTGCACGTCCTCGACTGCGCGACCCTCGAGCCTGGGCGCGATCCGCTCACCGACCTCGACGTCATCCAGAACGAGCTCGCCGCCTACCCTGTGCCCGCCGGTCAGCTCCCGCTGCTCGAGCGCCCGCAGCTCGTGGTCCTCAACAAGATCGACGTGCCCGAGGCGCGCGACCTCGCCGACTTCGTGCGTGCCGACCTCGAGGGGCGCGGCTACCGCGTCTTCGAGATCTCGGCGGTGTCGCACGAGGGCCTCCGCGAGCTGTCGTTCGCCCTGGCCGAGGTCGTCGAGGCCGATCGGGCCGCGAAGGCCGCCGAGGAGCTGGTCCGCCCGCGCATCGTCATCCGCCCGAAGGCGGTCAACGAGTCGAAGTTCGAGGTGCTCGTCGAGGGCGGCACCTACGGCAACGTCTACCGGATCCGCGGCGCCAAGCCCGAGCGCTGGGTGCTGCAGACCGACTTCAACAACGAGGAGGCCGTGGGCTACCTGGCCGACCGCCTCAACAAGCTCGGCGTCGAGGACCGCCTCTTCAAGGCCGGAGCGGTCGCCGGCTCGACGGTCGTCATCGGCGGCGCCGGCGGCATCGTCTTCGACTGGGAGCCGACCCTCACCTCGACGGCCGAGCTCATGACGAGCGCCCGCGGCACCGACCCGCGCCTCCACCAGTCGTCCCGCCAGACGCGCAACGAGCGCCGCGAAGACTACTTCGCCCGCATGGACGCCAAGGCCGACGCCCGCGCCGAGCTCATGCGCGAGCGTGCCGCCGGCCTCTGGACCGACGACGAGGGCTTCGAGGTCGACCCGGCCGTCCGCGAGGGCGCCGCAGACGAGGCCCGTCTGGACGCCGACGGGGCCCGTGTCGACGCCGACGAGCGCAAGGGCGACCGCGAGGGCGACGAGCGCGAGTGACCAGCGCCGAGGCCCGCCTGCCCGCCGACGCCGCGCCGCTCGGCCGCGTCCGGTCGCGCTCCGACGTGCCGAGGGCGCGCAGGATCGTCGTCAAGGTCGGCTCCTCGTCGATCTCCGGCGGCAACGCGGGCCAGATCGAGCCGCTCGTGGACGCGCTGGCGGCCGCCTACGGTCGCGGCTCCGAGGTGATCCTGGTGTCGTCCGGCGCAATCGCCACGGGGATGCCCTTCCTCCGGCTCGACTCCCGGCCCACCGACCTCGCCACGCAGCAGGCCGCAGCGGCCGTCGGGCAGAACATCCTCATCTACCGCTACCAGGAGAGCCTCCGCCGCTACGACGTCGTCGCCGGGCAGGTGCTCCTCACCGCGAGCGACATCGACAACCCGACGCACCGGTCGAACGCCCAGCGCGCGATGGAGCGCCTGCTGAAACTGCGCATCCTGCCGATCGTCAACGAGAACGACACCGTCGCCACCCACGAGATCCGCTTCGGCGACAACGACCGCCTCGCAGCGCTCGTGTCGGAGCTCGTCGAGGCCGACCTGCTCGTGCTGCTGTCGGACGTCGACGCCCTCTACACGAGGCCGCCGCACGAAGAGGGCGCGATCAAGATCGCCGAGGTCCCGTTCGGCGACGACCTGGCCGGCGTGACCTTCGGCGACGCAGGATCGGCCGGCGTCGGCACCGGGGGAGCGGGCACGAAGGTCGCCGCGGCCCGGCTCGCCGCGGGTGCGGGGACGCCCGTCCTCGTGACCTCCACGCCTCTCGTCGCCGAGGCCCTCGACGGGGCCGAGATCGGCACCTGGTTCGAGGCGCGACCGTCGCTCGACGGCTGACGCTCCCCGGGCCTCTCCTCCTGTCGTTCCCCGGCCGTTCCGGCCGTCGGAGGCCGCGGTTACACTCGTCGCATGTCGATCACCGAAGCCCGAGGGCTCGAGTCCGAGACCCTCGATCCTGCGCTCGTCGCCACGCTCGAGCGGGCGAAGACCGCCTCGCGGGCGCTCTCGACGGTCACCGCCGACGTCAAGAACCGCGGACTCCTCGCGATCGCCGACGCCGTGCGCTCGAACACGGCGGAGATCATCCGGGCGAACGCCGTCGACCTCGACCGCGGTCGTGAGAACGGCCTCGCCGCGGGGCTCGTCGACCGGCTCCGACTCGACGAGTCGCGCCTCGAGGGGCTCGCCACGGCGACCGAGCTCATCGCCTCCCTGGTCGACCCGGTGGGCGAGGTGCTCCGCGGCAAGGTCCTGCCGAACGGCCTCCAGCTGACCCAGGTGCGCGTGCCGTTCGGCGTCGTCGGCGCCATCTACGAGGCGAGGCCGAACGTCACCGTCGACATCGCGGCATTGGCGCTCAAGAGCGGCAACGCCGTCGTCCTCCGCGGCGGGAGCGCGGCCGAAGACACCAACCGCGTGCTGGTCCGCGTGCTGCAGGAGGCGCTCGAGAGCGTCGGGCTCCCGCGAGACGCCGTGCAGACCATCGACGAGTTCGGCCGTCGTGGCGCCACAGAGCTGATGCGCGCCCGCGGTCTCGTCGACGTGCTCATCCCGAGGGGGAGCGCCCAGCTGATCGACACGGTCGTGCGGGAGTCGAAGGTCCCGGTGATCGAGACCGGCGCCGGGGTCGTCCACGTCTTCGTCGACGAGTCGGCCGACGAGGGCTGGGCCGTCGACATCGTCCACAACGCGAAGGTGCAGCGGCCGAGCGTCTGCAACGCCCTCGAGACGCTGCTGGTCCACCGGTCCGCAGCCGACCGCATCCTGCCGTCGGTCCTCGCCGACCTGCGCGGCGCCGGCGTGACGATCCACGCCGACGAGGCCACCCGCGCCCTGTTCGCCGACGCGGTCCCCGCGACCGACGACGACTGGTCGACCGAGTACATGTCGCTCGACATCTCGGTCCGGATCGTCGACGACCTCGACGCGGCCCTCGACCACATCCGCCGCTACTCCACCCGCCACACCGAGTCGATCATCAGCAACGACGTGCGCTCCACCGAGCGCTTCCTGGCCGAGGTCGACAGCGCCGTCGTGATGGTGAACGCCTCCACGCGCTTCACGGACGGCGGCGAGTTCGGCTTCGGCGCCGAGGTCGGCATCTCGACGCAGAAGCTGCACGCCCGGGGCCCCATGGGCCTGCCGGAGCTCACGAGCACGAAGTGGATCGTCCGGGGTGCCGGTCAGGTGCGCGGGTAGTCAGCCTCGCGAGGCTAGACTCGACGAGTCGCACCGCGCTGAAACGGAGAACCCATGCTGATGGTCACGGCCCTCGCCACCACCCTCACCGCCGCCGAAGAGAGCCTCGCTCCCACCTTCGCGCCGGCGCCCGTCATCGCCCTGATCTCGGCGGCGGTCTTCACGATCCTGGGCTTCGTGGTCTTCAGCTACAAGAACGTCGCGAACCGCAATCTCGACCCCGAGGTCCCGATCCAGCGCGAGCAGCCCATCGACGAGTTCGGTCACGAACTGACCGACTAGTCGACGACGTGGCCGAGTCAGTGACGACAACCGCCTCCCCGAGGCGCCCTCGCATCGGCGTGATGGGCGGCACCTTCGATCCCATCCACCACGGTCACCTCGTGGCGGCGAGCGAGGTCTCGACCCAGTTCGACCTCGACGAGGTCATCTTCGTGCCGACGGGCCAGCCGTACATGAAGAACACGGTCACCTCGGGCGAGCACCGCTATCTGATGACCGTCATCGCGACGGCCTCGAACCCGATGTTCACCGTGAGTCGCGTCGACATCGACCGCGAGGGCGTTACGTACACCATCGACACCCTCCGCGACATCCGGAGCGAACGGCCCGACGCCGACCTCTTCTTCATCACCGGGGCCGACGCGGTCGCGCAGATCCTCGACTGGAAGGACGTCCAGCAGCTGTGGGATCTCGCCCACTTCGTAGCGGTCTCCCGGCCAGGACACGACCTCAGCGTCAGCGGTCTCCCCGAGAGCGAAGTAAGCTTGCTCGAAGTCCCCGCACTGGCGATCTCGTCCACCGACTGTCGCAGTCGCGTCGGCCGCGGATCCCCCGTCTGGTACCTCGTGCCCGACGGAGTGGTCCAGTACATCTCCAAGCACCACCTCTACCGGGGCCCCGCCTCCCGAGACGAGACAGCGCCGGTAGAAGAGCCAGTATCGGTAGACCAACCAGTGTCGGTGGCCGACGAACCAGCGTCGGCAGAACCAGCAGCACCGGTCGGAAGCGACCGCGTATCGGAGATCCAATGAGTTCCAACGGCCAGCCGCCCCTCACCAGACGTCAGGTGCGCGAGCTCGAGCGGGCCCGCGAAGCCGGCGAAGCCGTCACCGGGAGCATCTCGGTGATCTCCGGCAGCCCCGTCCCCTCGGCCATGCCCGTCACGTCGCCGTCGCCCGCACCAGTCTCGAGCGCCCCCGCCTCGGTCCAGGCTCCAGGATCAGCCCACACCCCGACGCGCCGCGAACTCCGCGCCCTCCGCGAGGCCTCGGCGCCGGCGCCCGCCGATCCCGTCCCGCTCCGCGCACCGAAGCCCGAGCACGAGCGCGACCTCTCCGAGGCCCTGAGCCACGTCGCCGACATCGAGAACGGTCGAGCCACGACGCCGGTCCCTCCGCGAGAGGCGCCGCGCACGAGTGCCCCCTCGCCCGCGGCCCCCGCTTCGGACGACGACAGCGATGGTGACGACGTCGAGACGGCCGCGGATGCCGGGCTCCCGATGCCGGTCTCCGCCGGCCGGGACTCCGCTCCGATTGCGGCCGAGGCGCCCTCGGCTGAGGCGCCTTCGAACGACAGTGTGTCCGGCGTCCGGGCCTCTACCGCCGACGACGCGGAACCAGCGCCGGGACCGCGCCGCCACGGTGCCGCGCCGAAGCTCGACGAGGCCGATGCGGGCGTGGCCGAGCGGATCGCGTCGTCGACCCCGGCGCCGTCCTCGACGCCCACCGTCTTCCCCTTCTCGCTCGGGTCGGCTCCGACGCCCGAGGCGGAGCCCGCCGCCGGTAATACGGGCGAGGTGCGGTCGGCTGATCCTGCGCCCGCCACGGCTGCGCCTGCTGCTGCTGCGCCTGCTGCTGCTGCGCCGGCTGCTGCCGCTCCCGCGCCTGCCGCTGCGGCGCCGTCGGCTCCGCGTCAGCCGCAGATCCCGGCGTCCGTGCCGGAGCCGAGCGGCTACGTGCCGCCGACCGGCCACTGGTCGACGCAGGCCGACCTCGACGACGACACGGTCGAGAGTGTCGGAGCCCACTTCGGCTCGATCACCTCGACCGGCCAGCACAACGCGCTCATTATCGGCAACGACCAGCTGCCCGACGTCACCGGGGCCCTGAACGCCACGGGCGAGGTCATCATCACCGGCTCGATCGACCTGCCGCGGAGCCTCGCGGCCACGGGATCGCACCACGCCCAGCGCATCGACGGCTCCGACATCGACCGGATGCTCGAGGAGGGCGACCGCGAGCAGCCCGACTCCGACGCGACCCCGGTGCGGGCGAGCCGGGCCGTGAGCGCCAACACCTCGACGCGCGCGGTGGTCCTGACGGCGGGCAAGCCCAAGACCAATCGCCTGCCGATCATCGCTGGCATCTTTGGCGGCGCGGTCATTCTTGTTATCGTTGGACTCGTCATCGCGGGTTTCGCGACCCACGTCCTGTAGTTCCCAGCTCTTCTCCTCGCTCCCGGCCGCGCCGCGAGCTCATTCGTCTTTCCACAAAAGGAATCCGTGACAGCCACTCCCCGTGCCATCGAGCTGCTTCAGCTCGCCGCCCGCGCCGCCGACTCGAAGCAGGCCGAAGACTTGGTCGCCCTCGACGTCTCCGAGCCCCTCGCCCTCACCGACATCTTCCTGCTGGCCTCCGGCCGCAACGAGCGGAACGTGATCGCCATCGCCGGCGAGATCGAAGACAAGATGATAGAGGCGGGCGTCAAGCCGCTCCGTCGCGAGGGCCGCTCCGAGGGCCGCTGGGTGCTCCTCGACTTCGGCGACATCGTCGTGCACGTGTTCCACGACGAAGACCGCCAGTTCTACTCGCTCGAGCGCCTCTGGAGCGACTGCCCCGCCATCGCCCTCGAGCTCGAGACGACGTCGCAGGAGGCGTGATCCTGCGCGCGCAGCTCTCCGTGCCCGCCTGCCGCGCTGCGTGTTCTTGACGCGTCGATTTCTGTAGTACGATTTACAGGTTGCTCCGCGAGGAACAACATCGAATCAGGAGAAATCCTGTTCGGGTCGATTCACTTCGAGTCGATCCAATCTGGGTCTGTGGCGCAGCTGGTAGCGCACCTGCATGGCATGCAGGGGGTCAGGGGTTCGAGTCCCCTCAGATCCACCCGAGTACGACAAGAATCACCCGAGTACGACACGATGGCTCCTTCCACGGAAGGGGCCATTTCGTCTTCTCAGGGTCAGGTTTGTCGGAGCCAGTCCGCTACGGTCGTCGGGTGGAGAGACGACTGCGGCGCACCGAGTGGGTCGCCGTCGGGGTGGCGGTGGTGCTGATCCTGCTGGTCACGCTCTGGCCCTCGCGCGTCGACGCGCCTATCGACGGAACACTCCAGCACACGCTCCTCCGCTGGCACGGCCTCGGGCTCCCGGCCTTCGTCGACTACGACTTCGTGCAGACCGCGGCGAACGTGCTGCTCTTCGCGCCGCTCGGCGCCCTCCTGGCGTCGGTGTTCGTGCGTCCGCTCTGGTGGGTCTCCGGCGTCCTCGGGCTGACCCTCTCCCTCTCGGTCGAGTTCGCGCAGTACACGCTGCTGCCTGCCCGGCTCGCCTCGGCCGGAGACCTTGCGTCGAACACGGCCGGGGCGCTCCTCGGCGGGGCGCTCGTGGCGCTCGCGCGGGCGCGAGGCCACGGTGGGACGCCTAATGCAGGAGAAACGTCGGCGGAGGCGCCCCGATCGGCATGAAACGGAGCGCGAGGCGAGGATTTCATGCACTGGCGCAGCGACGCGCTAGTGGACGCAGGTGATCCCGTCGGTCGCGGCCGTCTTCGTGGCGGCGGGGGAGCTGCCAGAGCGGGACGAGCCGGACGAGCCGGACGACCCCGAGGTGCCTGAAGACCCCGAGCCCGACCCCGACCCCGAACCTGCCGTGCTCGGCTTCGCCTTCGCCGTCGCCCCGTCGGTCCCGAGAACGAGCGTCACCCCGGCCACCCCGGTCACGGCCTCGAGCGTCGCGCCTGGCACATAGGCGGCGAGGGTCCTCGCCTCCGCGGCCATCGACGACGGGTACTGGATCGTGCTGGCCGCGCGGGTGCTGACGGTCGACGGCGTCGAGGTCGTGAAGCCGGCGGTCGCGAGGGTCGCGGTGCTGGTTCCTGCGGCGCCCGCCACCCCGCTGCCGTTGAGGACGGTCACGCTGACCTGGGACGGCGTGACGGTGGACGCGGCGGCGCCCGAGCCACTGCCGGTGGACTTTCCGCTCGTCGACGCGGGTGCGGCGTCGAGCGCGGCCACGAAGGCCGGCATCTTCGCCGTGTCGACCTGCACGATCGAGATGGCCGTGCCGCCCGAGTAGATCGTCGGGGTGCCGGAGACCGGGATCGTCGTCGAGTCGAGGTTCCCACCCGCGATGTCCTTGAGCTGGGTGGCGAGCGTCAGCCAGTTCAGGCCCTTGTCGGTCTGGATGGCGGATCCGACCGCTGTGAGCGCGGCATTCAGCCGGCCCGGATTCAGCAGGGTCGACGGCTTCAGGAAGTTCTTCGCCTCGGCGCTCAGGAAGTACCGCTGCCGGGCCTCGCGGTCGAGGTCGCCGTTCGGCAGCCCGTGCCGCTGCCGGACGAATGCGAGGGCCTGCTGCGCGTCGAGCGTCGAGACGCCTGCTGGTGCCGTGAAGGTGGAGTACGAATCGTCCACCGCGTCGACGAGGCACACCTTCAGGGGTCCGAGAGCCTTCGCGACGTCGTAGAACCCGACCATCGAGATCCGGACGAAGTGGTCGATGTGCAGGGTGGTGAGGTTCTGGATCGTCTCGACGAGCAGCTTCGCCCCGCCCGAGTCGCCGCCCTTCGCGCTCCCGTAGGCGAACGCGGCGTTCAGCTTGCCCATGCCGTAGCCGGGGATCGACACCCACGAGTCGCGCGGCAGTGAGATGAGAGTGGCCTTGCCGCCGCCGTCGGGGATGTGCAGGATCAGCATCGAGTCGGTGTTGGTGCCCCCGCCGTCGGACGTCGTTCCGAGCTCGGCCAGCTCCGCAGCGGACGCGTTCGCCGGCCGGTGGTCGTCTCCGACGAGCAGGATGTTCTCACCGCTCGTCTTCGCCTGGCTCGTCGACGCCGGCAGCGCGTCGATGTGCGTCACCCCGGAGACGAAGTGCTGGTAGTTGTAGACGGCGTAGCCGATCGTCGCGACCAGGATCAGCACCACGACGATGGCGATCCAGCGGACGACGTGGCGCGGACGGACCCGCAGGCGGGTTCGGGGCGTGTCGGACATTCCGGAACCCAATCATCGAAAACAGTGATCGACCCGAAGAATAGCTGAGCGGGGGCGTTTCTCATCCCGGAGGCCCGTGATTCTCATCCAGGGGGACGATCTGTCAATCCCCTTGGCCTTCGCGGCCCGCATCCGGTAGGGGCGTCTACCGTCGGCAGAATGATCGCCCTCGATGCCGCGGAAGCCCACTTCGACGCTCGGCACGAGGGGAAGGGCGACCCGTGGGGGCTCGAGCGGCGCTGGTACGAGATCAGGAAGCGCAGGATCCTGCTCGCGTCTCTGCCGGAGGAGCGCCTCGGCCGGGTCCTCGAGATCGGCTGCTCGGTCGGCATCTCGACGCTCGACCTCGCCGAGCGGAGCGATTCGATCCTCGCCGTCGACGTGTCCGGAGAGGCGGTGCGCACGGCTCGCGAGCGCCTCGCCGCGGTCTCGCACGCCCGCGTCGAGCGCTGGGACGTGACCGACGGTCTCCCGGAGGGCGAGTTCGACCTCGTGGTCCTCTCGGAGGTCGGCTACTACCTCTCGCTGGAGAGCCTCGGAGTCCTGCTCGAGCGGGCCCGCGGAATCCTGTCGGCGACGGGCACGATCGCTGCGTGCCACTGGCGTCCGGTGGAGGGCGACTTCCTCCAGTCGGGCGACGACGTGCACCGCGCGGTGACGGAGCTCGACGGCTTCACGACGCTGGTCCACCACGTCGAGGCCGACTTCGTCCTCGACGTCGTCGGCCGCGATCAGCGGTCGGTGGCCGAGCGGACGGAGCTCCGTTGAGCCCGAGCAGGATCACCCACGCCCTCGTGGTCGTGCCCGCGCGCGACGAGGAGACACTCATCGGCCGCTGCCTCGACGCCCTCGACCGCGCGGTCGCGTCCGTCCGCGCGACCCACCCCCAGGTCGTCGTCCGCACCCTGATCGTCGCCGACGCCTGCACCGACGACACGGAGGGCATCGTCCGGTCGAGCGGGACCGCGGAGCTCGTCGTGTCGGATGCCGGTCGCGTGGGCGCCGCCCGGGAGCACGGGGTCCGCCTCGGGCTGGCCTCCTTCGGCCGCATCGACCCGGCGGAGATCTGGATCGCCAACACCGACGCCGACTCGGCCGTCCCCGACAACTGGCTCACGCACCAGCTCGACCTCGCCGACGAGGGGACCGACGTCTTGGTCGGGACCGTGCGGCCCGATCCTGCGGACCTGACGGCCGAGCAGGATGCCGCGTGGCTCGCCACGCACGAGCGCGGACGCCCGAACGGCCACGTGCACGGCGCGAACCTCGGGCTGCGGGCCTCTGCCCACCTCGGCGCGGGCGGCTTCGACGCGGTCGAGGAGCACGAGGACAACCTGCTCGTCCGGCGCCTCCAGGACGCGGGCGCGGCGATCACGGCCTCCGACTCGGCCGAGGTGGTGACGTCCGGGCGAGCCTCCGGGCGCACCCCCGGGGGATACGCCGCCTACCTCGCGAGGACGCTGTGAGACGCGTGGCGCTCGCCGACGGCGAGCCGGGCCCGGTCACGCAGACCACGCTCGAGACCGATCCGAAGAACGTCCGCGAGGCCCTCGACCTCGGCGTCGCCCTCGGTCCGCTGCGGCCGTTCGTGGGCAACGGCGCGACGCTCGACGTCTGGGAGGCGCTCGCGAGTCTCGCCGCCTCCGACCTCGCTCTCGCCCGCACTGTCGAGCCGCACCTCGACGCCCTGACGATCCTCGACCAGGCCGGCGTCACGCACGTCCGGGGCGGCACCTGGGGCGTCTACGCGGCGGAGGCTCCGGGGCTCCGGGTCGATGCCCGGGAGACCCCCGCGGGCTGGCGACTGAACGGCACCAAGCCGTGGTGCTCGCTCGCCGGATCGCTCTCCGACGCGCTCGTGACCGCGTGGGTCGACGACTCCCGGCGTCGGCTCTTCCGGGTCCCCCTCGAAGGCCCCTGCGTCACCGTGCCCGATGCGGGCTGGTCGGCCCGGGGACTGTCCGAGATCCCGAGCGGCGACGTCGTGTTCGACGACGCCCCGTGCCAGCCGGTGGGCGAGGCGCAGTGGTACCTCGACCGGGCCGGCTTCGCCTGGGGCGGCATGAGCGTCGCCGCGTGCTGGTTCGGCGGCGCGGTCGGCGTGGCCCGGGCCCTCCTCGACGCGTCGAGGCGACCGGAGCGCGAGGGGGACTCGATCCTGCTCATGCACGTCGGCACCGTCGACGCCCGCCTGGCGGAGGCGCGCACGGCGCTCGCGACAGCTGCCCGCGCCGTCGACGCCGGTGAGGCCGAGGGGTCGCGCGGCAGCCTCCTCGCCAAGCGCGTCCGGTCGACCGTCGCCCGCTGCGCCGAGGCGGTCGTGCACGAGGTCGGGCACGCGCTCGGCCCGGCGCCGCTCGCCAAGGACGCCGAGCACGGCAAGCGGGTCGCCGACCTCGCCCTCTACGTCCGGCAGCACCACGGCGAGCGGGACGACCTGTCGCTCGGGCGCACGGTCCGGGACTCCGACGACACGTGGTGACGTTCGACGCGTCGGCGCCCGGGACCTCGCGGTCCGAGTGGCTCGGCTCCGACCGCCTCGCAGCCCTCCCCGAGGCGTCGCTGGCGGCCTTCACGTCGCTCGTCGTCCTCGCCGCGCACCCCGACGACGAGACCCTGGGCGCCGGTGGCACGATGGCGCGATTTGCTGCGTCCGGGCTCGACGTCCTGGTCGTCTGCGTCACCGACGGCGGGGCCGGCCTCGAGGGGGAGGCGCGCGGCCAGGTGGCCGGCGAGCGGGCCGACGAGCTCCGGGATGCGCTCGGCAGCCTCGGCGTGCGGCGGCCCCCGGCCCTCCTCGGCTTCGCGGACGGCCGCGTCCGAGAGGACCGCACAGCGATCGTCGAGAGCCTGGCCGGTCTCCTCGGCGAGTGCCCGGCTGACACCCTCGTGCTCGCGCCCTGGATCGGCGACGGGCACCGCGACCACCGGGTCCTCGGCGAGATCGGGCTCGAGGTCGCCGACGCGCTCGGCCTCGCGCTCTGGCAGTACCCGGTCTGGCTCTGGCACTGGGGCTCGCCGGCGCACCCCGACGTCCCCTGGGAGCAGCTGGTCGCCGTCCCGCTCGACGCAGACGACAGGTCGCGAGCGCAGGATGCCCGGGCCCGCTTCGTCTCGCAGATCGCGCCCGCAGACGGCTCGCTCCCGATGCTCCACCCGCGTTTCCTCGAGAACTTCGACCGCGGAGCGGACGTCTTCGTCGCCTGAGGCGGTCACCTGTGGACTCGGTCGATCGATCTGTGGAGAAGCCGCCCGTGTGTCGGCCGCTCGGCCTAGCGTGAGGTCATGGCCATCACCACGAGCGACATCCAGAGCGTCATCGAGCGGAGCGCCGCGATCCTCGCGCTGCCGGGGGTCCTGAGCGTCCGGCCCGGGTACGTGTTCCGCGACGGCTGGATCACGACCGAGCGCGCCGTCGTCGTGACCGTCGTCGGCGAGCCGCCGGCGCTGCCCGCCGAGCTGGAGGGCGTGCCGCTCGACGTCCGGGCGGCGACCGAGAGCAAGGCGCTGCAGGTGCAGGATCCCGTCGCCTACGCCCGCGTGACCGGTCCGACGCCCGATCTCGGCGCCGTCCCCGCGTTCGCCTCCGAGCTGCGGGTCGTCGCTGGCCCCTCGCCGGCGCTTCACCGGATCGAGGCGCCGACGGAGCACAGTGCTTCGGGCTTCGCCCAGCCCGAGGCCTCCAAGCCGCAGCTGCCCTACCAGCCGCCCGCCGGAGCGAGCCTGGCACCCGTCGACCTCGCGCCGGGCACGACGGTCGAGCTCAGCGCGAGCCCCGACTCCGGCTGGCCGACGCTCGCGGCCTTCCTCCACGGCACCGAGAGCTCGCTCACGGTCGGCCTCTACGACTTCACCTCCGCGCACGTCCTCCAGACGGTCGAGCGAGAGCTGGCCGGGAAGAGGCTCCGCCTCGTCCTCGATCACCCGGCGAAGAACCCGACTGCCGACCAGACCGACGAGGCGACGGTCGTCGATCTGGCAAAGAACCTCGGCGACGGTCTCGAGCAGGCCTGGGCCCTCGACCGCATGGACCCCCTCGCCGCGGCCTGGATCTTCCCGACGGCTTATCACATCAAGGTCGCGGTCCGGGACTCGGCCAGCGTGTGGCTCTCGAGCGGCAACTGGAACAACTCCAACCAGCCCGACATCGACCCTGTCACCGTGCCCTCGGATGCTGACGAGGCCCGTACCCGCGACCGCGACTGGCACGTCGTCATCCACGACGAGGGTCTCGCCTCGACGTTCGAGGCCTTCCTCGCGAACGACCTCTCGACGGCCGAGGCTCACGACGTCACCGCGGTCGCATCGGCTCAGGCCGAGAGGCTGCCCGCCCCCGAGGTGCTGGTGCCCGCGGCGTCCACGCCGCCGTTCCAGCAGTTCTTCGCAGCCGGGACCGCGACCGACGTCACCCGTGTCACTCCGGTCCTCACGCCCGACGCCGGCGTCTACGTGACAGCCGTCCGCGAGCTCATCGAGTCGGCCGAGACGAGCCTCCACCTGCAGTTCCAGTACATCGAGCTGCCGAAGACGGCGTCCGACGCCTCGAAGCCGTTCGCCGACCTCGTCGCCGCCGTCGTCGACCGGCAGAAGGCGGGCGTCGACGTGCGGATCATCATGAGCCAGTTCGAGACGGCCGGGTTCCTCGAGCAGCTCCAGGCGGCAGGCCTCGACGTCATGACGCGGGTGCGTCTCCAGTCGAACGTCCACAACAAGGGGATCGTCGTCGACGGTCGCCGCGTCCTCGTGAGCAGCCAGAACTGGTCCACGGCAGGGGTCCTGAGCAATCGCGACGCCGGCGTCATCCTCGACAGCGTCACCGCCGCGACCTACTTCGATACGATCTTCGAGCACGACTGGGCCCACCTCGCCGGTCAGAAGGCGAGGAACGACTGATGCGCCTGCTGCTCATCCGGCACGGCCAGACGCCCGCCAACGTCCTCGGCCAGCTCGACACGCTGGTGCCCGGCGCGCCGCTCACGGATCTCGGCGAGCGTCAGGCCGCGGCTCTGCCCGCGGGCCTCGAGACGCGCGGAGTCGAGCTCCCCGAGCGGATCGTCGTGTCGACCCTGCTCCGCACGCAGCTCACGGCTGCCCCGCTGGCCGCCGCCACCGGTCTGACGCCCGACGTCCTCGACGGGCTCAAGGAGATCCAGGCCGGCGACCTCGAGCTGCGCTCCGACCCGCACTCGCAGGGCCTGTACAACGCGACCACGCTCGCCTGGGGCCGAGGCGACCTCGACACCGAGATGCCCGGGGGCGAGAGCGGGCGCGACTTCTTCGCCCGGTTCGACGACGCCATCCTGCGGTCGACCGCATCGGGCGAGGGGGTCTCCCGCGTCGCCGTCGTCAGTCACGGGGCGGCCATCCGCGTCTGGGTGGCCCAGCGGGCGGCCGGGGCCGTCGACCACTTCGCCGAGACCCACCAGCTCCTCAACACCGGGCTCGCCCACCTCGAGAGCCTCCGGGAGCCCGACGAGCGCGGCAGACGGTGGCGCCTCGTCTCGTGGGTCCGCGAGCCGGCAGGAGGCGCGGGGCTCGTCGACGAGGCCGCCGACGACCCCACCGGCCGCGACGTCGCCGACCCGGCCACCGCGCCCGAGGGCTCCGGAGCGTGAGCACGGCAGACCAGAGCCCGAGAGCGATCCGCACCGCCTCGAGGGGCACCCAGGCCCTCGCCCTGCTCGTCGCGGGCTGCTTCTTCATGGAGAACCTCGACTCGACGATCGTCACGACCGCCGTGCCGAGCATCTCCCGCGACCTGCACGTCGACGCTGCGAGCGTCGGTGTCGCCATCACCGCGTACGTCATGACCGTGGCGGTGCTGATCCCGGTCAGTGGGTGGCTCGCCGACCGGTTCGGCAGCCGCACGATCCTGCTCACGGCCATCGCGCTGTTCACGCTCGCGTCCGTCGCGTGCGCTCTGAGCGGATCGCTGCCGATGCTGGTCGTCGCGCGGATCGTCCAGGGCGTCGGCGGGGCCATGATGGTGCCCGTCGGGCGGATGACCGTGCTGCGTGTCACGGCGAAAGAAGACCTGATCCGCGCGGTGGCGCTCCTCACCTGGCCGGCGCTGGTGGCGCCGATCCTGGCCCCGTTCGTCGGCGGCCTCCTGACGACCTACGCCTCCTGGCACTGGATCTTCCTGGTGAACGTGCCGCTCGGCATCATCGGGTTCGCGTTCGCGATGCGGATCGTGCCGAGGCGGGCCGACGAGGTCGATCCCGAGCGCGTGCCCACACCGCCCGACTGGCTCGGCCTCTCACTCACGTCGGTCGGCATCGCCTCGCTCGTCTGGGCGACGACGCTGCTGACCATCACGCCGGTCGACCTGGTGCAGACCGTGATCGCTGCGGTGGTGGGGCTGATCCTGCTCGGGCTCGCCGTGCGCCACCTGCTGCGCGCCCCGAAGCCGTTCGTCGACCTCCGCCTCCTCCGGATCCACACCTACGGCGTCGCGCTCGGCGGCGGCTCGGTCTACCGTTTCGTGATCAGCGCGATCCCGTTCGTGCTGCCGCTGCTCTACCAGGCCGCCTTCGGCTGGACGCCGGTGCAGGCGGGCAGCGCGGTGCTGTTCCTGTTCGCCGGCAACCTGGCGATCAAGCCGACCACCACCCGGATGCTCCGCACCTTCGGGTTCCGCCGCCTGCTCGTCGCCGCGCACCTGGTCGGCGTCGCCTGCCTCGTCGCGATGGCGTTCTTCCGGGCCGACACGCCGTTCGGACTGATGGTCGTCGTCCTCGTGATCTCGGGCGCCGCCCGCTCGGTCGGCTTCACCGCCTACAACACGATCACCTACGCCGACGTCGAGAAGCCGCAGATGACCGGGGCGAACGTGCTCGACTCCACGATCCAGCAGATCGCCGTCGGCAGCGGGATCGCCCTCGGAGCGATCGCGATCTCCGCGGGGCTCGCCGTCGGGCGCGGCCTCGGGGCGGGTGGCGACTACGCCTACGACTTCGCGTTCGTCGTGATCGCCGCGATCCTGCTGGTCGCGCTCGTGCCCGCGTGGCGGCTGCCCGCGGCTGCGGGAGGGTCGCTGACGCGGCGGTAGGTCGCGGTGCGTGCGTGCGTGCCGCCGCGCGTGCCGAGATCGCAGTTCGACAGGGGTTTCGGGCGGTGGGGCGTGTCGAAGTGCGATCTCGGGCGGGCGCGCGCGTCGGCCCGGGCACGGGGCGCCGAGATCGCAGTATGTGTCGCCTCCGCGTGCCCCGGCGCGACAGGTACTGCGATCTCGCGCAGCCCGCGTGCAGGCAGCACAGCGGGAGCCCTACGTGATCGTCACACCCGCGGCAGTGAGCAGCAGCTCGACGTCGGTCGCGATGTCCACCGCGGGACGGCCGTCGTCGAACGTGGCGTGGAGCGCCGACGGCACCTGCACGTCGAAGCCGGCGTCGACGGCTCCGAGGCTGGTCTCCTGGACGCAGTACTCCGACTGCATCCCGACGACGACGAGCCGCGTGATCCCGGCGGCCGCGAGTTCGGCGGCGAGGGCGGGGTTGGAGTCGAAGACGTCCGGAGTCGTCTTCCGCACGACCCAGTCCTCCGGCAGCGGGTCGAAGAACAGCTCCCAGCCGATCGAGTCCGGTTCGTCGACGGAGCCGGGCGGCCCGTCGTTCTGCACGAAGACGACGAGGCGGTCCGAGCGCCGGGCGAGATCGATGGCGGTCCGCAGGCGGGCGATCATGATCTCGGCGTTCGGCAGTGCGTCCGGCCCTTCGAGCATGGCGCGCTGAGCGTCCATGACGACGAGCGCTGCGTCGCTCACGGTCAGCTCCTGCCGGCGACGAGGCGGGCCTCGGCGGCCCGGCCGGTCTCGAGGCGCGCAGAGGTGCCGTCCGGCCGGCACATCCCGGTGAAGCAGCGGGGCATCGTCGTCTCCTCTTCGCGGTGAGACAGCACGCTACTCGGCCCGGTGGCGCGGCGGAAGTCGATCCTGCGTCTTCGTCCGACGTTCACCGTCCGGCCCGTTCGGGGGATGCCGGAGCGCCGCCGGCCCGGCCTACTGTTGCGTCAGATCGACCACGGGCACGGGAGAGGAGCACCACATGAGCACGGTGACACAGCGCTGGACGAGGTCCGCGATCCTCGCGCGCCTGGCAGCCTCCGACGCGATCGACCACGACACCGAGTCGACGCCGCGGGAGCGCGCCGAACGCCGCATCGAGCTCCTGCGGGTGTCGAGCGCCGTCGAGGCCGGCCGCCTCGATGCCGAGTCCGCCGAAGCCGAGTTCCAGCACATCCGCGGGCTGCTGCTGCCGCTGACCGCCTAGGGCGCAGGATCACGCGGCAGCCGCCGGCCTCCCGCTGATCCTGCGCGCCCGGGTCTCGCTACTGCGCTGCCCGCAGCCCCTCGACCAGCGGCACGGTCGGGTGCCCGATGAGCTCGCGGAGCTCGCCGGACGTCTCGCCGAGGAGTCCGTCGCGGATGTTGCCGTCGAGCCCGACCACGAAGCCGACGGTCCCCTCGTCGAGGCCGAAGCCCGCGAGCTGCGCGGCGTGCTCGGCGGGGGAGAGGCGGCGGTAGGCGACGGGCGTGCCGGTGATCTCGGAGATCGCGGCGGCCAGCTCGTCCCAGTCCCAGGCGCGGTCGCCGGAGAGCTCGTAGGTCGCGCCCGCGGTCGAGTCGTCGAGGGCGGCCACCGCCGCAGCCTCGGCGTAGTCGGAGCGGCTGGCGCTCGCGACGCGGCCGTCTCCGGTGCTGGAGGTGATCTCGCCGCTCTCGCGGGCCTTGGCCACCTCGCCGGCGTAGTTCTCGGTGTACCAGCCGTTCCGCAGGATCGTGAACGGGACGCCGGAGGCGGTGAGGTACTCCTCGGTCGCCTTGTGCTCGGGAGCGAGGATCAGGTCGGAGGTGGTGGCCTTCGGCGCGCTCGTGTAGACGACCCGGGCGGCCCCCGCGGCCTTCGCGGCGTCGATGACCGCGCGGTGCTGGTCGATGCGCTGCCCGACGGCGTCGCTCGAGATCAGGACGACGGTGTCGCCCTCGCCGATCACGGCGGAGATCGTCTCGGGCTTCGTGTAGTCGAGGGGCGCGGTGGCGACGCCGCGCTCGGCGAGGTCCGACAGCCGGGAGGTGTCGCGCGCGGTGGCGACGACGGACGAGGGGGCGGCGCCGCGGGCGAGGAGGGCCTCGACGACGAGGCGGCCGAGCTTGCCGGAGGCGGCGGTGACGATGATGGGCATGGTGTTCCTTTCGGTCGTACCCGGGCAAACGGGCGCTGCCGCCCTTTGCTTCCCATCGGCAGGTACGCACTTTTTTGTAAGCTGCTGACATGAGCGTCAGTTTCGACATCTCCCGCACCCGCCCCGGCCTGAGCGGCGGGAAGTACCCGGCCGACTGCCCGACCCGGACGGTCTTGACGCAAATCACGAGCCGCTGGGGAGTCCTGATCCTGCTGGCCCTCGAGAGCGGACCGCTCCGCTGGGGCGAGCTGCACCGCGAGATCGAGGGGATCAGCGAGAAGATGCTCGCGTCGACCCTCCGCACCTTCGCAGCCGACGGCATCGTCGACCGCCAGGCGCAGGCGACGATCCCGCCGCGCGTCGACTACTCGCTGACCGAGCGCGGCCACGAGATCGCCGCGCGCCTGGTGCCGCTGATGGACTGGATCGCGGACAACGCCGACGACATCGTCGGCGGGCGGTGAGCGGGGCCGGGAGTCGAAGCACCGCACCGGCGGGTGTCAGCCCGACGCCGTTCGGGCGCTTCACTTCAGCGCCGCGCCAGGCGTCTCAGCCCAGCGCCGCGGCCCGGGTCAGCACCATCAGGTCCATGCGCCCCGACTGAACCGTCTCGCCGTGCTGGTTCCGCAGGATCACGCGCCTCTCGACGATCCCGGTCGTCCCGCTGGACGTCAGTCGCGTCGACAGGATCTCGACGGCGCAGGTGAGCGTGTCGCCGATGAACACCGGCTTCTCGAACGTCCAGCCGTCGATTCCGAGGAGCGCGACCGCGGAGCCCTCGAAGACCCCGGTGCGGGAGATCAGCCCGAGACACAGCGAGGCGCCGAGCATCCCGTGCACGATGCGCTGGCCGTAGCGGGTCGACTTCGCGAACTCCGCGTCGGTGTGGACCTGGTTGTTGTCGCCCGTCCACGCGGCGAACGACACGACGTCGGCTTCGGTGATGGTGCGGCCGGGGGAGACGAAGCTCTGCCCGGCCTCGAGGTCTTCGAGGAAGTGAGGCACCCGGCCAGTCTGCCAGTGCGGTCGACCGCCCGGCTCAGCGCCGCGGCGTGAGCACCAGCCGGCCGAGGAGCGCCACGCCGCTGCCGATCACTCCGCCGCCGGCGACGTCGGAGAGCCAGTGGGCCCCGACGTGGAGGCGCGAGTAGCCGAGCGTGAGCGCCAGCGGTGCGACGACCGCGGCGCGGAGCGGACTCTCGACGGCTACCCCCGTGGCGAAGGCGAACGCGCTCGCCGTGTGCCCCGAGGGGAACGACGCCGACTGCGGGAACACCTTCAGCTGCCGACGCAGCGGGATGTCGGCGGCCAGCGGTCGCGGACCTCCGAAGATCGGCTTCGCGACGAGGTTCGCGACCGCGCTCGCACCCGCCAGCGACAGGAGTCCGCGGATCGCCGACCGCCGCCCTCGGGGTCCGGTCAGCGCCAGGACACCCGCGACGCCGTACCAGAGCGCGCCGTTGTTGGCGGCGGTCGAGAGGGCGAGGAGCACGCGGTCGGCCCGCTCCGAGCTGACGAGGGCGTTGATCCTGCGCCCGGCCCTGCGATCGAGATCGACGACACGGGACGGCAGGATGCTCGGGCTGAGCGACGAGGACGGCGGACGGAGAGACGGGGCCATGCCCCGAGCGTAGGCGGAGTCGCTGGTGCGATCGCCGAGTGCCGACGCAGGCTGCGCCGCCTGCCCTGTTCACCGCCCGGCTACCGGGCCGTCGTACGGTGCCGACATGGCCAAGGATCTCGACCGCACCGTGGACGTCGCAATCGTCGGAGCCGGCATCGTCGGCCTCGGGCACGCGCTCGCCGCCGTCGACCGCGGGCTGCGAGTGCTCGTGGTGGACCGGACGACCAGGCAGATCGGCTCCACGATCCGCAACTTCGGGCACGCCTGCATCACCGTGCAGTCCGGGGCGGCGCAGGTCTACGCCGACCGGTCGCGCGAGCTCTGGCTGCGCCTCCGCGAGGAGGCCGGGCTGTGGATGCGCGACGGGGGCGGCTTCGTGGTCGCCCAGCACGCCGACGAGCTCCAGGCGCTGGGCGAGTTCGCCGCTCGGCGCCCGGCGACCGTCCAGATGCTCGATGCCGAGGCGGTCGTCGCAGCCACCGGCGTCGCGCCGCAGCTCGCCCTCGGCGGCGCGCACCTCCTGGACGACCTCCAGGTGAACCCGCGTGAGGCGGTGTCCGCGATCACCGCCTACCTGGAGTCGCGCGGTGTCGAGTTCCTGTTCGGCACGGCCGTCCGCACGATCCGCTCCGGCCGACTGCACACGACCCGCGGCCGATTCGGTGCCGACCAGATCGTCGTGGCCGTCAACTACGACGTGGATCAGCTGTTCCCCGAGCTCTCCGCCGCCTACGAGGTGCGCCGCTGCGGCCTCGACATGCTCCGCGTCGCGATGCCCGGGCTCCGCGCGCCACTCGCCGGACCCGTCCTCACCGGCTGGTCGATGCTCCGCTACTCCGGATTCGGCGTCTCGCCCTCGCTGCGGGCCGTGCGCGCTCGTCTGCACGACGAGAATCCTGCGTTCGCCGCGCTCGACATCAACCAGATGTACACGCAGCTGCCCGACGGATCCGTGATCGTCGGCGACACGCACTACCGCGACACGGCCGTGACGCCGTTCCAGCAGGAGTCGTCGTTCGACGTGCTCCTCGACGCCACCGCCGACTTCTTCGGGCAGGATCGCGCCTCCCTCCAGGTCGTCGAGCGCTGGCAGGGCGTCTACGCGACTGCGCCCGAGGAGTTCCTCGTGGAGGAGCCCCTCGACGGAGTGCACGTCGTCTCGGTCACCACCGGCATCGGGATGACGACCGGGCTCGGCCTCGCCGACCGCGTCGTGAGCGAGATCTACGAGCCCGTCGGGGCGTAGGTGGGGGTGCGTGTGCGTGTGCCGGTGCGTGTGCGCGTGCGTGCGTGCGTGAATCCGTGCATATGGACGGAGATCCTCGGCGCTGAGGCGTTTCTCCGTCCACACCGACGGAGATTCTTCGCTCGCGCTGCTGCTCCGAACATATGAACGGAGATCCTGAGCGCTCGTGCGTTTTTCCGTCCATAACGACGGAGATCGGGCTCCACGGGGCGTGCGGGGTGCAGAACGACGGAGATACTTCGATCCTGCGACGATTCATGCGGATCGGAGGGGTATTGCTCGAGAATCTCCGTCCATATGTTCGCGCAGGGGCTGAGCACGGAGACACGCCAGCTGGCATGCACGGGGGCAGGGCAGACACAGCACAGACCGAGCGCAGGATCCGGCCGAACCAGCACAGACAGACGCAGCCCCCGCCCGCACGGTGAACGCGCGGACGGGGGCTGCGGAGTGAGCGGGAGCGAGGCCCCTAGTGCGCGACGACGGGCTCGGGCGCCTCGGCAGACCCGGAACCAGTCCCGGAACCAGCCCCGGCCCCAGCACCAGCCCCGTGCAGCGACGCGGCAGCAGCAGCACGCGCAGCCGTGTCGGACTTCGTGCGGAAGAGCAGCGCAGCGAGGATCGCCCCGAAGGCGAAGAACGCGGCCCCGTACCAGTACGCCGTCGCGTAGCTGTGCACGGCGGCCTCGGCGGCGATCGACGCCCGAGCGGCGGTGGTGGTGGCACCGGCGACGTGCGACGTCAGGTAGTTCGCGGCAGCGGTCGCCGCGAGCGTGTTGAGGAGCGCCGTGCCGATCGAGCCGCCGACCTGCTGGCTCGTGTTGACCATGGCCGATGCGACGCCCGCGTGACCGCGGTCGACGCCGAGGGTCGCGGTCTGGATCGACGCCGGCATGATCGAGCCCATGCCGAAGCCCAGGACCATGAGCGCAGGGAGGACGTTCGCGGCGTAGGTGCTGTGGACGCCCAGGTTGGTGAGCAGGAACATCCCGAGGGCTGCCAGCGTCATGCCGAACGGCACCATGATCTTCGGACCGAAGCGCGGCACGAAGATGTTCGTCGAGAGCTGCGCGGCGAGGACCAGCATGCCGATCATCGGCAGGAACGACAGACCCGTGCGGATCGGCGTGTAGTCGAGCGACGTCTGCAGGTAGTACGTGACGAAGAGGAAGACGCCGAACATGCCGGCACCGGCGATCGTGACCGAGGCGTACGCGGCGCCGCGGTTGCGGTCGAGCACGATGTGGAGGGGGAGGAGCGGGTGCGCGGCGCGGCGCTGCCAGAGGACGAACGCGACCAACAGGATGCCGGCGGCCGCCAGGAAGCCCCAGGTGAGACCGGAGCCCCAGCCGTCGGTCTCGGCGTTCGAGAACCCGTAGACGAGGGAGAACAGAGCGCCGGAGACCAGGATCGTGCCGGGCACGTCGAGCCTCGGACGAGCGCCCTCGCGAGGAACCGTCTTGACGAACACGAGCGCCCCGATCACGGCGACGATCGCGATGACGACGTTGATGTAGAGGTTCCAGCGCCAGTCGAGCTTCTCGGTCAGGAAGCCGCCGAGCAGGAGGCCGATGGCCCCGCCGGCGCCGGCGATCGCGCCGAACACGCCGAACGCGCGAGCGCGCTCCTTCGGGACGGTGAAGGTGGTGGTCAGGACCGCGAGGGCGGTCGGGGCGAGCAGCGCGCCGAAGGCCCCCTGCAGAGCGCGGGCGAAGACGAGCATGCCGAAGCTGCCGGCGGCCCCGCCGAGGGCGGACGCCAGAGCGAAGCCGATGAGGCCGATGATGAACGTGCGCTTGCGCCCGATCAGGTCGGAGAGGCGGCCGCCCAGGAGGAGCAGGCTGCCGAAGGCCAGCGAGTACGCGGTGACGATCCACTGGCGCTCGCCGTTGCTGAATCCGAGGTCGGTCTGGGCACTCGGGAGCGCGATGTTGACGACCGTGGAGTCGAGCACGACCATCAGCTGCGCGAGCGCGACGGTCGTGAGGGTCCACCAGCGGCGCGGGGCCGCGACGGCGCCGGCGGCGCCAGGGAGGGATGAGGTTTGTGACATGTGGGGGACTCTATACGGTTCTCACGAGTTTCGGAACTGTTGATTCTCCCATTGGGGGAGTCGTAGAATAGGGGCGTCTCTAGGAAAGGGGGTCGGCAGCGATGGAGCAGGCCGCACCCGTCACGCAGGTCGAACCGACGACGGAAGCAGACAGAGCTCAGGCCGCCGAGCCCGCGAGGCTCGGCCGCAAGCGCGACCACACCCGCGACCCCGAGATCCTGCGCTGCGCGCTCGACGTCCTCGCCGAGGAGGGCTACGAGGGCATGACCATCGAGATGGTGGCAGCCCGCGCCAAGGCCGGCAAGGCCACCCTCTACCGCCGCTGGGCGTCGAAGAACGACCTCGTCATCGACGCGGTCGCCTGCATGAAGAAGGGCGACCAGACCCTGGAGTCGATCCCCGACACCGGGAGCCTCCGCGGCGACCTCGTGGGCATGATCAGGCCCCACTCGATCGACGACGCCGAGAAGAAGCTGCGCGTCATGTCAGGGCTCGCCTCCCTTCTCGCCAAGAACCCCGAGCTCGCCGAGGTCGTGAACAGCGCCATCGTCGAGCCCCGCGTCCGGATCAACCGCACCTTCTTCACCCGGGCCATCGAGCGCGGCGAGATCTCGCCCGACGTCGACATCGAGACGCTGTCGATGGTGTCGTCCTCGATGGCTGCGTACCGCACCCTGATCCTGAAGAAGACGGTCGACCGCGCGTTCCTCGTCTCGCTGATCGACGGCGTGATCCTGCCGGCCTGCGGGCTGCGCGCCCCCGGCTCGAGCGGAGCCTGAGCGGCCGGTCAGCGGGAGCGCGCGATCCTGAGCGCCAGGACGACGACGGCCGTGAGAGCGGCGATCGCCACGACCAGGGCGGCCAGGCCGACCGACGACAGGATGTTGATCCGCTCGAAGACGTCGAGACCGGGCGGCCGGGTCGAGTAGCGGACGGGCGACCCCGACTCGAACATCCGGCTGACGGCGACCCGCACGACGACCGTGACCGCCACCCCGGCCACACCGATCGCGGCGCACACGACGAGGGCGATCCTCCGGGGGTCGCGCTCTCTGGCCATGCCACGACCCTAGACGAGCGGGCGAGGCCCGGCACCCCGCAGGATGGGGGGATCGGCTCGGTCTGCCCCCGAAGGAGCGCTACCCGAAAGCGGGCTCGTGCCTGTTTGACCGGGGCTTTTATCGTGTGTTCAGGAGGTGCTCCGATGGACAACGACCAGCTCGGCGGCCAGGCCGGCTATGCCCAGCCCTACGGTCAGGCCCTCGAGGCCCGAGACTACGGACTGTCCGTCGTGGGCGACGCCTGGCTCGAAGAGCAGGTCCGTCAGTACGGCTCCGACTGACTCATCCGGCGAGACGTCGTGCGGCGGTCACCCCTACTGGCCGCCGCACGGCCCACTTCCCGCCTGCTTTCCACTCGGCTCCCGCACCCCCGAACGGGCGCGGCCCGAACGCGGGTTCGTGGCGGGGGCGCACCAGGCCCTACCGTGGTCCCATGGAACACGCGCAGCCGAGCATCTTCGAGGACTTCGGGAACGAGTCCTTCGACGACGCCTTCCTCGACGGAGCCGAGACCCGTCGACCCACCGTGCCCCTCGTGACGTCGCCCGTCACGCCGTAGGAGTCACTCCGTCGGGCTCTGCGTCAGTCCCCTGAGAGCTGGCCCTCGGCATCCCGCCCGGCCGGGACCCCGCGCGGCAGCCCCACCAGCGACACCCCGGCGCTGATGACGAGCAGCACCACGACGACGATCAGCACCCGGTGGAAGCCGGCGATGTCGAGGCTCGCCCCCGTGATCACCCCGACGAAGGCGACGGCGACCAGGCCGGCCACGCGCGAGATCGCGTTGTTGACCGCCGACGCGATACCCGCCTCGGCGGGAGCGATCTGCGCCAGGACGGTCGAGGTCAGCGGTGTGACCGTGATGGTCATGCCGAGACCGAACAGGATCACGCCCGGCAGCAGCTGCCACCAGACGTCGAGCGGCTCCCGGGTGGTCAGCATCCAGGCGAAGCCCGCCGCGCTGACGAGCGGCCCCGCGGTCATGAACGGACGCGGCCCGAAGCGGCCGGCGAGGCCGCCGACGGTGCGGCTGAGCAGGATCGACACGATCGTCGTCGGCAGAGTGATGAGCCCGGACACGGTCGCCGGGAGGTGCCCCACCTCCTGCACGACGAGCGGCAGCAGGAGGGTCCCGAGACTGACCGAGGCGTAGATGCCGACGGTGGCGAGGTTGCCGACCGAGAAGGCGCGGACCGCGAACAGCCGGAGCGGCATCATCGGGTGAGGCGCGCGTCGCTCCCAGAGCACGAAGGCGACGAGGCAGGCGAGGCCGATCACGAGCGCGGCGACGATGAACGGAGTGCCGAAGCCGACGCGCTGACCCTCGATCAGCGCGAACACCGGGCCGGCGAGGCCCAGCGCGCCGAGGACCGCGCCGACGACGTCGACGTGGGCGCCGTCCTCCGCCGTCCCTCGGTGGGAGTCGCGGGGGAGCCGCATCAGCAGCACGAGCGTCACGACGACCGGCAGCACGACGATGCCGAACACCCAGCGCCAGCCCACCGTGTCGACGAGCGCTCCGCCGGCGAGCGGGCCGATCAGGAAGGCGACGCCGGTCCAGGCCGTCCAGGTGCCGATGGCCCTCGCCATCGCGGTGCCGGTGAACGTCGCCGTGATGAGCGCCAGGCTCGACGGCACCAGCAGGGCGCCCGCGACCCCCTGCAGGGCACGCGCCGCGATGAGGAGCTCGGCGTTCGGGGCGACGGCCGCCAGCAGCGAGGTGAGGCCGAACCCGATGAGACCGGCGCGCAGGATCCTGAGTCTGCCGAAGGTGTCGGAGAGCGAGCCCGCCACCAGCATGAGCGAACCGAGCGTCAGCAGGTAGGCGTCGACCACCCACTGCTGGAGGGTGACGCCCCCGCCGAGATCGCGGGCGAGCGCCGGGAGCGCGACCGTGACGATCGAGCCGTCGAGGAACGCGACGAAGGAGGCCAGGATCGCGACCAGGAGGACGATCCGCTTGCCGTCGGCCATGGGTCACGTCCTCCCGCTGCGGGGTCGCAGTCGTGCTCAGACTACGACGTGCACGAGAAGAGCACCGTCCTGCCGTCGCGGCCGCATCGACATGACGAAGGGCCACGGCCGCTCGGGATGAAACGGTCGTGGCCCCGTCGCTCGGGGTGGTTCAGCGTCAGTTGGCGATGGCGCCCACTCGGTCGAGCCCGGCCTCTTCGGCCTCGGCGTCGCGGTCCCGGGTGGCCTTGTTCTTCTGGTCAGCCTGCGGGTGGCGGTTCTCGGCGCCGGTCATCCAGGCGAGCTGCTCGAGGCGCTCGAGGATGCCGTGCAGGACGTCGGCGGTCGTCGGGTCCTCGTCGTCGACGTCGTCGTGGACCGTGCGCATGGTCTCGGTGACGGCGTACATGCGGTCGACGATCAGGTCGACCACGTCGGTGGTCTCGACGGGGCCCTCGGGGAACTCCTCGAGGCTGGTGCCCTTCGAGACCGTGCTGGAGCGGCCGTCGGGGACGAGGTAGATGGCGCGCATGCGCTCGGCGACCTCGTCGGAGAAGCCGCGGGCGGCGTCGACGATCTCGTCGAGCTGGAGGTGCAGGTCGCGGAAGTTGGTGCCCAGCAGGTTCCAGTGCGCCTGCTTGCCCTGGATGTGCAGCTCGATGAGGTCGACGAGGACCTTCTGCAGGTCGTCGCGGAGTTTCTCGGATCCCTGGAACATGGTGTCTCCTTCTCAGGTCGTGGACGTCGTCGTGCACGGTACGCCTGCCGCCTCGACCGGGGCCGTGCTCCTGTACCCCCGCTGGGGTAGTGTTCCTGAGCACTGGCCTTGAGGGGGGCGACCATGACCGACACCGACTGCCCGGCGATCGATCCGGAGTGCGAGACCGTCGACGAGCCGGCCGGGGTCCGCCGGCTGGAGTGCGACCTGGCGACGGCATTCCACGCGTTCGCGGAGCACGAGGGGATGTCGGCCGAGCACCGCGACCGCATGATCGCCGACGCCACGGGTGCGGTCCTCGACGCGGCCAGCGCCGCAGGGCGGTCGGGCCACGGCCAGGCCGCCGTCCGAGCCGTCTGGCGGGCCGGCGGGCGGCGCCCCGCGTGTGCCGGCGTCACGCCCGGGTGGGCCGACCTGCTCGCCGCGTGTCTCGACGCGATAGCGGCGGCCGAGTGCAGCGACGCGACAGCGGCGGCGGACCACTCCGAGGTGCCGCCGCCTACGATCGGGGCGTGACCTCTCCCGGCTCCTTCCCCGGCGGGATCCTGCGCTACCTCCGCGCGCTCCCGCTCGACTACGCGTTCGTCTGGCGCAGCCACCTGCGCTCGCTGCTCGGGAACGCGTCGGTGCCGAAGAGGTATCTGGAGGGCGACCGGGCGCCGATCCTGCTGCTCCCCGGCGTCTACGAGTCGTGGCGGTACCTCCGCTGGTTCGGCGACTACCTGAACGAGCGCGGCCACCCGGTGGTGGTGGTGCCCGGCATGGCGCACAACCGCAAGCCGATCGCGGCCACGGCGCTGCTCGCGCAGGCGATCCTCGACGCGCACGACCTGCGGGGGGTGGTGATCCTGGGGCACTCGAAGGGCGGCATCATCGGCAAGACGATGATGCTCGACACCGACGCGTCGGGCCGGATCGACCGGATGGTCACCGTCAACTCGCCGTTCTCGGGATCGCGCTGGGCGAGGTTCATCCCCGACCCGAGCATCCGGGTGTTCCGGACGGACGACGCCGACCTGCTGCGGCTCGCCGAGCAGCTCGAGGTGAACGCCAGGATCACGTCGCTCGGGTCGCGCGCCGACCTGCACGTGCCGGAGGGGACGATCCTGCCCGGCGCCCGCAACGTCACGTTCCCGCTCGACGGGCACTTCCGCCCGCTCGGCCACCCGGCGGGCCGAGCCCTCATCCTGGCTGCGATCGACGTCTAGGCCGGAGCCGCCTCAGGAGCCCTGGAGCTCCTCGCGGACGCGGCGGAGGTCTTCGAGCATCGACCCGATCAGGATCCAGTGCTCGGGGTCGGGGGTCACCACGAGGAGCGGCGCCGTGAGCGCCGGGAGATCGTCGGTGGTGACCGGGACCGCCTCTCCCGAAGCAGCCTCCTCCTCGCGCTCGAGGACGAGGAGCCGGACGTCGTGGGCGGCGCGGCGGAGCTCGTCGGCGATGCCCTCCACGACGGGATCGTCGACCAGGCGGGCCTCGTAGTTGTCGCGGAGGGTCCGGGTCATGGCGACCACCCGGTGCACGAGGTTCGAGAGGGTGTGCAGGATCGCGCGGTCGGCCTCCAGGACGCGGCGCTGCTGCTTCGCCCTCGGGTTGAGCGTCAGGCTCTCTTCTCCGGTCTTCACGGCCGCCGACGCCTTCGCGACCTGGTCGCGGAGCTCGCGGGCCCGACCGAGGACGGCGTCGAGCTCCGGCCTCGGCGTCGGCTCATCGAGGGCCTGCGCGAGGGAGTCGAGAGCGGTGGCGAGGTCGCGCGCGAGGCGTCCGACAGCGAGGTGGGCCGGCCCGAGGAGCACCGGCGGCACGATCAGCGCGTTGACCGCGAGCGCCACCACGGCTCCGATGACCGTCTCGATGATCCGGTCGAACGCGTAGTTCGGCGTGACGACGCCGACCGACAGGACGAGCATGGCCGAGATCGGCACCTGGGTCGTGGAGGTCGGCGTGAGCCGGATCGCCCAGGCGACGACGAGGGCCAGGATCACGGCCACCAGCACGACGAAGGTCTGCTCGTGGCCGAGCACCGCGCCGACCACGTAGGCCAGCGCGACGCCGAGGACGACGCCGGCGCTCCGCTCGAGCCCGCGCCCGAACGACTGGTTGACGCTCGGCTGCACGACGAGGAGCGCGGCGATCGCGGCGAAGATCGGCAGGCCCTGCCCGAGCAGCAGGAACGCGAGGACCCAGGCCACGATGACGGCCAGCGACGTCTTCACCACCTGCAGCAGTGGGAGTCTCGACGGCTGGCGGAGTCGTCCGACGACGCTCGATCCGATGGCTGCCACGACGACCAGGGTACGGCGCGCCGGGAGCCGAAGAGGCGGCGAACGGCCGTGCGGGTAGTTGACTGTGGGCTGTGTGGCCCACCTCCGGCGAGATCCTCCCCGCGGCCTTCGCCGAGAGCGGGGCGCGGGTGGTGGCGTTCCGACCGCACTCGGTCGAGCCGTCGGGCGGCGGCTACCTCTTCGGCTACGAGGTCGACACGGTCGATCCCGACGGGGCGGAGTCGACCGTCCTGACGTTCATCGACACCGACCCCGCGTCCGTCGAAGCGGCGCGGGCGGGCGAGGGCGCGGTGCTGACCGACCCCGCGACCGGCCTGCCGGTGCGCGTGTGGGCTTACCCGTCCGATCCTGCGCTGCCCGCCCTGGCCTCGGTGACCTACCCGGAGCGGGTCGTGCCGCTCCTCGCCCGCTTCGGGATCGACGTCGTCGACCCCGAGCTCAGCGTCGCCGCCTACCGCCCCGGCAAGCGCGCCGTCGTCAAGCTGCGGAGCGGCACCACGACGCTCTTCCTGAAGGTCGTCCGGCCCTCCCGCGCCGAGCCGATCGCCACGCAGCACGCGGCCTTCGAGGCCCGCGGGCTGCCGGTGCCGCGGGTGCTCGCCGTGCAGCCCGACGGGCTCCTCGTGCTGGAGGCGGTCCGCGGCGTCGCCGCCGGCACCCGGGTCGTCGAGCTCGCGGAGGGCACCGCCTTCGTCGACAACCTCGTCTCGCTGTCGCAGGCGGTCGCCTCCGTCGAGCTGACCCAGCGCGCCCAGGCCGACGCGCTCGACAACGGCGCCTGGCACCGCACCAGCCTCGCCTCCTCGCTGCCCGACCGGGCCCGCGAGATCCACGGCGTCTACGACGAGATCGAGGCCCGCGTCTCGCGGTGGTCGCCCGACGAGCGGCAGGTCGTCCACGGAGACCTCCACCTCGAGCAGCTCTTCGTCGACCCGGAGGAGGCCGGCAGGATCACCGGACTCCTCGACATCGACACCGCGGGCTGGGGCCACCCGGCGCGCGACGCCGGCGCGCTGGTGGCGCACCTCGTCGTCACGGCGCAGTGGCACCGGGGCAACGGCGACCAGACCCAGGCGCGATCCTGCGAGGTCATCGCCGACCACGTCGTCGAGGCGTGGACCGCCAGGAACCCCGCGCTCGCCGACCGCCTGGCGCCGACGATCGCCTCGCAGCTGCTCGCGCACGCCGGCGGCCAGGCGACCCTCGGCACCGAGACCGGACGCACAAAGGCCCTCCAGCTGGTCGACGCGGCCGCCTTCACGCTCTGGCCGAGACGCCCCGAGGCGCCGTCGTCCGACCACGATCCAGGCGGCGCGCCTAGCGTGGCGGCAAGCTCCCCGTCCGACTGACGATCCACCAGGAGGCCCCGATGACGTCGCTCTGGCTCGACGTGCTCCGCCCCATCCCCACCGACGACTTCGAGCCGCTGGCGAGCTACGACGACGTGATTGTCGGAGCAGGCCTCACCGGCCTCGTCACCGCGCTCCTCTTCGCCCGGCGCGGGCACACCGTCGCCGTGCTCGAGGCCGGCACGGTCGGCGGGCTCGCCACGGGCAGCTCGTCCGGGCTCGTCAGCCTCCTGCAGGGCGCGCAGCTGCAGAAGATCCGGCAGCGCACCTACCAGGGTGTCGTCGACGCCTACGCGGAGGGCAGCCGGGAGGCGTTCTCGTGGCTCCTCGACTACACCGAGGGCGCCGGGGTCGACGTCGAGCGGCGCGACGCCTACAGCTACGCGACCACGAGGCGGGGGCTCGAGCGCGTCGACTCCGAGTACTTCGTCGGCCGGCGCGCCGGCCTCGACCTCGTCAAGACCCTCAAGGTCGACGTCCCCTTCAACACGCTCGGCGCCGTGCGCCTCCGCGACCAGGCGCAGCTCGACCCGCGCGAGCTCGTGGCGGCGCTCGCGGCCGACGTCCGGGCCCTCGGCGGGATCATCGTCGAGAACGCGCATGTGACCGGGGTCGAGGCGGGCGATCCCGCGACGACGCACACCTCGCAGGGGGACGTCCGGAGCGAGCGGGTGCACCTGACGACAGGGGCGCCGATCCTGGACCGCGGCCTCTACTTCGCCAAGACGACCCCGCGCCGCTCGCTCGGCATGGCGTTCTCCGGCGTCGACGACGACGACCTCCCGGGCGCCCTCTACCGCTCGGTCGACGCGCCGTCGCGGAGCATCCGGCGGCACCGAGGCGACCTGATCGTCAGCGGGAACACGCACGGCACCGGCCGGGCGGCCTCCGAGACGGCGCTCGCGCAGGATCTCGAGGACTGGACGACGGCGCACTGGCCGGCGGCCCGCAGGCGCCGGGCCTGGAGCGGGCAGGACTACGCGACCCTGCACGGCGTCCCGTTCGTCGGCTTCCTGCCGCGCGGCCGCGGCCGCGTCTTCGTCGCGACCGGCTACGACTCGTGGGGGATGACGAACGCGGTGAGCGCCGCCAGGATGCTCGTGGCCGACGTGATCGGCGACGACTCGCCCTGGATGACGACCCTCCATCACCGCGTCACGCTGCCTGCCGCGATCGGCTGGGGCCTCGGCGCGAACGCCGCGGTCGCCTGGCACTTCGCCCGCGGCTGGACGAAGGCGCTCGCGACGCCCGTCTCGGCCGGCGAGCTGCCCGGCGAGGGCGAGGGCGTGGTCGGCTCCGAGGGCCTGTCGCCGGTGGCGCGGTCGACGGTCGCGGGGGAGTCCTGCGCCCTCTCGGCCGTCTGCCCGCACCTCGGCGGGATCGTCTCGTGGAACGACCAGGAGTCCACCTGGGACTGCCCGCTGCACGGCTCCCGGTTCACCCCGCGCGGCGAGGTCATCGAGGGTCCCGCCACGCGAGGGATGACGCCGCGGCCGCTCTGACACGCCCGGGGCGCGGCGCGCCGCCGCCCGCGGTGGCATGCGGCCCGCCGCGGGGCGTAAACTAGGCGCTGCACGGCCCCCGACAGGTCTTCTCCGACGGGTCACGTGCTGCGACGATCAGGTCGCCCGGCACCCGACACGCTCTCGCGTCGCGCCGCCGGCCGAGCGGGGGCTCTCCGAAGCCCCGTCTCGTCGCATCCGGGATCCCCTCCCAGGGGTGGTCCTGCACCGTTCGTCAGCGACACCAGTTCTCGCACCACCACCGCGTCCGGCCGTCTCCACCGGCCCGACGCAGTCATCCTGCCGCGGCTCGCGCTCTCGCAGCGCGGCGGCACCACTTAGGAGGAGCCTTGGCTCGACCAGGCCAGCGCCAGTCCGGCGGTACTCGAACCGCCTCCCGCTCGAATCACCGGCGCGTCCGCGACCTCGACAACGACGGCATCATCCCCGTCCTCGCGAAGGCCGTCCGCGAGGTCGAGGCCGGCGCTCAGCGCGGCCCCGTGAAGCCGTCGGGCCGCACGAAGTTCCAGGTCGTCGCGCTGCTCATGCGCGAGGAGCGCGCCCGCGTCAAGGCCGACAAGACCATCAGCGACGCCGACCGCGCCGAGCAGCTCAAGCGCCTCGACGGGGTCGCCACGATCCTGGCCAAGGCCGCCGCCCGCGACACGTCGCTGATCGCGCTCCTCGCGGAGGAGGCCGTCGTCTCTGAGACGGCGAAGTCGCTGAAGCGCGACATGCTGATCGCCGCGGGGGTCCAGCTCAGCCCCGACGACCTCATCATCACCACCGAGGCGCCCGTCTCGGCGCCGACCACCGAGCGGCAGGTGGTCCCGCAGTCGGTGATCTCCCGCCAGCTCGCGAACCCGTTCCTGGCCCCCGACTTCTCGCTGGCCGAGCAGCGCGAGGTCCACCCCGTCCGCCTGGCGAACTGGGAGCTCTTCGGCCCCCTGTTCAAGTCGTTCGAGTACGGCGCCGGCGGCGTCTCGGCGTGCATGGACCTCCCCGAGCCGACCACGCTCCGCGCCCCCGGCGGTGCCGAGATGATGCGCCACCAGGCGCAGGTGGTCGAGGCCGCGGCCGAAGGCCACCGGACGTTCCTGCTCGCCGACGAGCCCGGCCTCGGCAAGACAGCGCAGTCGCTGCTCGCGGCCCAGGCTGCCGACGCCTACCCGCTGCTCGTCGTCGTCCCCAACGTCGTCAAGACGAACTGGGCCCGCGAGGTCGGCCTCTGGACCCCGAACCGCACCGCCACGGTGATCCACGGCGACGGCGACACCATCGACGGGTTCGCCGACATCGTCATCGTCAACTACGAGGTCCTCGACCGGCACGTCGGCTGGCTGGGCGACCTCGGGTTCCGCGGCATGGTCGTCGACGAGGCGCACTTCATCAAGAACAAGGAGTCGCAGCGCTCGCGCAACGTGCTCCAGCTGTCGGCCCGCATCCGCGCGCGGATGGCGCACCCGCTCCTGATGGCGCTCACCGGCACCCCGCTCATCAACGACATCGAGGACTTCCGCGCCATCTGGCAGTTCCTCGGCTGGATCGACGACAAGAAGCCCGGCCCCGAGCTGATGGAGGCCCTCGAAGAGACCGGCCTCACCCCGGCCGAGCCCGGCTTCTTCGCCTCGGCCCGCGCCTCCGTCATCGACCTCGGCATCGTCCGCCGCCGCAAGGTCGACGTGGCCGCCGACATCCCGGCCCGCCGCATCGCCGACCTGCCCGTCGAGCTCGACGACGAGGTCGGCCGCTCCATCCGGGAGGCCGAGCGCGAGCTCGCCAAGAAGCTCGTGGCGCGCTACCAGACGGCTCTCGCCACCCGCACCTCCGGCGTGCGAGTCGAGGGCATCGACCACGACCTGGTGCGCCAGGTCGCCAAGTGGGAGCTCGAAGACGGCGACAGCCAGAAGACCGGCGAGAACGTGTTCTCGATGGTCCGCAGGATCGGCCAGGCCAAGGCCGGTCTCGCCGCCGACTACACCGCTCAGCTGGCCCGGAACGTCGGCAAGGTCGTGTTCTTCGCGAAGCACATCGACGTCATGGACACCGCGTCCGAGACGTTCGAGAAGCGCGGCATCAAGTACGCGTCCATCCGCGGCGACCAGACGCCGACCGTCCGGCAGAAGAACATCGACGCCTTCGTGAACGACCCCTCGGTCGAGATCGTCGTCTGCTCGCTGACCGCCGCCGGCGTCGGCCTGAACCTCCAGGTCGCCTCGAACGTCGTGCTCGCCGAGCTGTCGTGGACCGACGCCGAGCAGACGCAGGCCATCGACCGCGTGCACCGCATCGGCCAGGAGGAGCCCGTCACCGCGTGGCGCGTCATCGCCGCGCAGACCATCGACACGAAGATCGCCGAGCTGATCGACTCGAAGGCCGGGCTCGCCGCCCGCGCCCTCGACGGGTCGGACGCCGAGATCACGTCGTCGAGCGACGTGCAGCTCGGCGCGCTCGTCGCGCTGCTGACCGACGCGCTGGCCGCGTCGCCGTCCGCGCGCAAGGCTGCGCCGCAGCGCCGCCGCTAGCCCTACCGCTCGCGGGCTAGCACTGCGTCTCGCCTCACGTAGCGCGTCTCGCCATGGCGGGACGCGCTACGTCACGCGTGACGCGGTGCTGCCGAGGACAGCGACGCCGGCCTCGCGAAGGAGGGCGGGCACGAGGCCGGGACGCCGGACATCCGCCCACGTCCAGCGGACGAAGCGCCGAACGCGAGGGTCTTCGCGGATGGCGTCCTCGCGGCGTTTCTCGTCGACGACGACGTCCTCTGCCGAGCGTCCCTGCCGCATTGACCGGTCGCGGTACTTCACCTCGCCGTCGAACTCGCCAACGACGCCGGCACGCTCCCAACAGAAGTCGACCAGGAACCGGCCGCGCCGGGTCTGAAAGGGCTGCTGGAGCGTCGGCGGCTCGAGTCCGGCCTCGTCGAAGACGAGCCTGCTGAGCGACTCGCCGGGGCTGTCCGCTCGCCCGTCGGCGAACCGGATCGCCGCCTCAGCCCGTACCGCCCCTCGGTGCTCCCCCCGGCGACCGAGACCCTCGAGGAGCTCGGCGGCCGTGAACAGCCCCTGGCGGTACCCGTCGTCCAGTGCGACGACGGCGGG
Source organism: Frondihabitans peucedani (assembly GCF_039537585.1). Taxonomy (NCBI): domain Bacteria; kingdom Bacillati; phylum Actinomycetota; class Actinomycetes; order Micrococcales; family Microbacteriaceae; genus Frondihabitans; species Frondihabitans peucedani. Next base: position 98,286 of record NZ_BAABAU010000003.1, on the reverse strand, counting down.
ACGCCGGGCGGAATGCGCCGCGAGGTCGAGAGCGGTCCGGGCGGGCGACGTGACCAGGATCCCGCAGCGCTCGTGCACCTCCGACTCCTCGAGCGCGCCGCGGTGCTTCACGGCGTGACGTGTCGTCTGCGTCGTCGACGCCCGCGTGTCCAGCAGGTGCACCCGCTCGGGCGGCAGTCCGAGCGACGCGAGCCCCCACACGGAGGCAGCGGTCTCTCGGCAGGCGACGAGCGGGTACGCGCTGGCGGAGATGACGGCCACGGCACGGAGGGCGTGACGGTCGGGGGCGTCGAGCAGCGCCCAGAGGCCGGCGCGGACGTAGCGGCCGGGCGCCAGACGGACGAGGTCGCCGCCGCGGTGGGCGCGACGCACGGCCGTGTCGTCGAACGACGAGACCACGAGGAGCTCGGGGCCGAGGGCGGGGCGGGGCATCCGGCGATCCTGCCGTCTCGGCCCGGGCGAGGCGGGGAGGGCGTCGCGGCCGGTGGACAGACGGTGCCGGCGGCCATCCTGGGGAGAAGACTCAGCCGACGGTGTTGACTGAGCGCATCCGAGAGAGAGCCGAGTCATGCCCGAATTCAGTGGATACGCCCACGTCGCCGTCACCGTCACCGACCACGGAGCCAGCCTGCCCTTCTACGAGAAGGTGTTCGAGACGGCGCCGGTCGGCGAGCTCGTCACCGACGACTTCGACCGGAAGATCTTCCCGGCGGGCGAGGGCCAGGTCTTCGGCGTCACGCAGTACGTCGAGAAGCGCGAGGGCCGCTTCGACCCGCTCGTCGCCGGCCTCGACCACGTGAGCTTCGCCGTCCCGACGGCGGCCGACGTGGCGCGGCTGCAGAACCGCCTGGCCGACGCGGGCATCGCGGGCGACCTCGTCGAGGCCGCCTACGGCACCGTGCTGAACATCAAGGACCCGGACGGCAACCAGATCGAGTTCTTCGCCGCCGCCAAGAGCGCCGAGTAACACCGGGCCCGGGGGGAGTCGGCGGTGCAGAGACGCAGGAGCGCCCTGGCGTCGGGCTGGGTCGTGTTCGGCGACTGGTGCGACGACCGCATCCCGGTGGCGCGGCGCGTTCTGATCATCTCGATCGCGTCGGCGGTCGCGGCGGGTCTGAGCGCCCTCTGGGCGGGCCTCCGGCTGGCCGGCGCAGGATCGGCCGACCGTCACCCCGCGCTGAGCTCCCTCGCGGTCGGACTCCTCGCCGGGGTCGTCGTGGCGGGCGTGCTGCTCGTCGTCGGCACGCGGAGCCCACGCCCGGCCTCGGCTCCGGGGGAGCCGGATCGACGCTTCAGCCGGCTCGCCTCGCCGGACGCCGTGAACCGCGAGATCGCGTCGGCGTGGCGCGCGGGGCGGGATCCTGCGGTGTCCGTCCTGGACCGCGCGGCCGCGGCCGACATGGCGAGGGAGATCCGCCGGAACCACCCCCGCGTGGTGCTGATGGAGGTCGCCGTCGCGGCCCTCGTCGTCCCTCTCGGAGTCGCCGTCGCAGCAGGATTCTTCGACCGAGGGCCGTTCGTCGGCGCACTCACGATTTTCTGGGGCGTGTTCGGAACGCTGTCGACCCTCGTCGCGATCGGACGCACGACGGCCGCCCTCGAGACCGGGCCGAGCGCCGAGGAGATCGCCGCGGCGACTGCACGGGAGCCTGCGGCGAAGCCGAGCCGGCCGTACCGGGTGCTCGGCACCGACCACCCCGACGACTACTCGTGAGGCGGGAGCCGCCAGGCGGCTAGAGGCGCGACTTGACCTCGGCCAGCGACGGGTTCGTCGCGGTGGAGCCGTCGGGGAAGATCACGGTCGGCACGGTCTGATTGCCGCCGTTGACGCTCTCGACGATCGCGGCGGTGCCGTCGACCTCCTCGATGTTCACCTCGGTGAAGCCGATGCCGTCTTTCGTCAGCTGCTGCTTCAGACGAGCGCAGTAGCCGCACCACCCCGTCGAGAACATCGTGATGGTGCCGGCTTCAGGGATGTAGGCGGTGGGAGCAGCGGTCGAGGTCATGCGTCCACTCTACGTCGACCGGCCTCGCCACCGGCAGGGCGAACGCGCAGGATCACGCCGGCTTCGGCGCGCTCCGGGCGACGAGCCGACCGATGGCTCCGAGCGGGATCCCGATCCAGTCGGGACGGTTGCGGGACTCGTAGATCGCCTCGTAGACGGCCTTGTCGATCTCGAACGCGTCGAGCAGGGCGCGGTGCGCCCGGATGTCGACACCCGACTCGGCGATGTAGCCGTCGACGAAGGCGCGGCGCGCGGCGCTCGCCCAGTCGGCCGCGTCGACGCGGGGGTGCTCCTGCGCGAGCGAGCCGGAGACGTAGTCGAAGGAGCGGAGCATGCCGGCGACGTCGCGGAGCGTCACGTCGGGGCGCGACCGCTCGGGCATCGGGCGGAGCGGCTCGCCCTCGAAGTCGAGGAGCACCCAGCCGCGCGCGGGCGACTGGAGGGCCTGCCCGAGGTGGAGGTCGCCGTGGATGCGTTGGAGATCGGGCCACGGGAGGTCTCCGACGACGTCGTACACGGCGCGGATGGCGGTCTCGTACTCGGCGACCTCCGGGACCTCGCGCGAGGCGGTCTCGATCCTGCGCCTCATGCTGGTGAGGGCGCCCTGGACCTCGTCGTCGCCGGCCGCGGTCGTGCCGAGCTCTCGGGCCAGGGTCGCGTGCACCTCGGCGGTCGCGCGGCCGAGGTCGCGGGCCTCGGCGGTGAAGTCCTGCCCCCGCCGGGCCGCCTGGAGGGCGACGCGCCAGGCGTCCTCGCTGCCGGCGAGGAACTCCTGCGCGAAGGCCAGGTGCCCGAACGCCCGGCCCTCGTCGCGGCCCGGGTCGGACCAGGTGGCGGTGAGGTAGCCGAGGGAGGCCGGCACGCGCGTGGAGTGCCCCTGGGTCAGAGCCGCCTGCGAGGTGACGTCGGGGTTGTCGCCGTGGTGGAGCACGCGGAAGACCTTCGTGATGACCTTGGGGGAGTCGCCGTCGACGTCGTAGATGATCGACGTGTTCGACTGCTCGCCCTCGAGCACCTTCGAGCGGAGGACGCGGCCGGGGTCGCTCACGCGGTGCCCGTCGGCGACGATGTCGGAGCCCTGGATGTGGCTCTCGGTCGCGAGGGAGCGGAGGAGGTACTCGGCGTACGCGGGGTCGTGCGGCCCGTCGTAGAGATACAGGCCGTCGCTCGACCCGATGAAGGCGCCGTCGCCGCCCGGCAGCGGCGACGTGCGGGCGACGACCGGGATCTGGTACAGGACCGGCTTGTCGGGCGCCTCGTCGATCACCAGGAGCGTCATGACGAGGCCCTCGTCGAGCATGGCCTCCATGCTCCCGATGACGCGGATCGCGGGTGTCCGCCCTTTCGTGGCGTACCAGCGCTGACGCGCCATCCAGCCGGCCAGGGAGGGGGCAACTGTGCTCATGAGCCGACCCTACGCTCCGGCTGCGGCCTCGACCCTGACGATTCTCCTCCCGTTTGCACAGGGGGTACACCGACACCTGTAGAACAGAGGGATGAGCGCCTCCTCGCCGTCCCCCCGTTCCGAGCAGCTCGAGATCGAGCGGAAGTACGACGTCGACTCCGAGGCGCGGCTGCCGGACCTCGGCGGCACCGGCGTCGTCGCGAGCGTCGAGTCATTCCCCGCGGTGTCGCTCCGCGCCGTGTACTTCGACACGGTCGAGCACACCCTCCTGTCGAACCGGATCACGCTGCGGCGCCGCGAGGGCGGACACGACTCGGGCTGGCACGCGAAGCTCCCCGCCGACGAGGGCGCCCGGCGCGAGGTCCACGCCCCGCTCGGCGAGAGCCCCGACGACGGCGTCCCGGCAGCGCTCCGCCGGGTCGTCGAGGCGGTCCTCCGCGGCCGCCCGCTCCGCCCCGTGCTCGTGCTCGAGACGGAGCGCAGCATCACGATGCTCCGCGACGCTGACGGTGCCGATCTCGCGGAGCTGGCCGACGACGAGGTGACGGCGACCGATCCGAGCGCAGGATCGTCGCGGTCCTGGCGCGAGTGGGAGGTCGAGCTCGCCCCCGGGGTGTCGCGCACCGACGGCGAGGCCCTGCTCGACGAGGTCGGCGACGTCCTCGAGCGGGCCGGAGCCTCCGTCTCGTCGTCCAAGTCGAAGCTCGCCCGCGGTCTCGGCGACGTCACGACGGTACCGCTCCTGGCCCGGCACGAGGCCGACGAGGGCACCGCCGCCCGCTTCGTGCTCGACGCGGTCGGCTCCCTCGTCGACGCTCTGCAGCGACTCGACCCGGGCGTGCGCGACGCCGACCCGGAGGCGGTGCACCGGTTCAGGATCACCGCCCGGCGGCTCCGGAGCATCCTGCGGGTCTTCCGCGGTGTCGTCGACGCCGACGATGCGGCGACCGTCGAGAAGGCCCTGGGGCGGGTTGGCCGTGCGGCCGGCGCGGCACGCGACCTGCAGGTGGCCCGCGACGAGCTCGACGTCGACCTCGACGCCGCCCCGGAGGGCTACGTGCTCCACGAGACGGTCGGGCGCCTGCAGGCGGGCTTCCGGGAGGGCGCCCGCGAGGCGGCCCGCGACCTCGAGCGCGACCTCGGCGACCCGTCGTACTTCGAGCTGCTCGACCGGCTCGACGTTCTCCTCGCCACCCGGCCCGAGGGCCCGAAGGCCGACGACCCGGCGGTGAAGTTCGTGGCCGCCAGGATCGCGAAGGAGTCCAAGCGGGCCCGGAAGCGCGCCGCCGCCGCCTCGAAGCTGTACCGCGAGACCGGCGACGCCGACCGCGAGACGCTCCACACCGTCCGGAAGGCGGCGCGGCGCCTCCGCTACGCCGTCGAGGCGCAGCGCGACGCCGAGCTGAAGGGCGCCGTCTCGCCGAAGGCGGCGCACGCCCTGCAGGACGCCCTCGGCGACGCTCTCGACGCGCAGGCGGCGGCGGAGCGGTTCGTCGCCGCGGCCCACACGGCGCGCTGGGCCGGCGAGGACACGTTCGGCTACGGAGCGCTGGCGACGCTCGCCTCGGGTCGGCGGGAGGCCGCCCTCGCGCGTCTGCCGAAGCTGGCCGAGAAGCTCTGACCCGGAGGGAGCGCTACATCGCCGCCCGGGCGCTCAGCAGCTCGACGATCCGCAGCACCGTCGCGTCGTTCCGCGCCGTCACGGTGGGGCCGAGCGCCTTCCAGAACGCCGGCGGCACGCGGCTCGCCGTCACGCCGTCCGGCAGCCACTGGTAGACGGCGTCGCGCGAGACGACGAGCTCCTCCGCGCCGAGCGACTCCGGCGGCGGGACGACGGCCGTGTCAGGATCGAGGGGCGCGGCGGCGAACGCCACGCTGAGGCGCCTCGGGTCTCGGCCCGGCCGCCGCAGGGGATTGTCGGCGGCGATCCTGCGCACCGTGTCGCCGTCGAGCAGCACGACCTCGCTGTCGACGCCGGTCGCCGCTCGGACGGCCGCGCGGACGACGGCAGGATCGGGCGCCGCGTCGGAGGAGAACACCACGTTGCCGCTGTTCAGCAGCGTCGCGACGCGAGTGAACCCGAGGCCCTCGTAGACCGCCCGCAGGTCGGCCATCGCGATGCGCTTGGCGACCCCCACGTTGATGCCGCGGAGGAGCGCCACGCGGTCGGTCATCGGACCGGTGCGTCGGCGAGCCCCAGGACCTCCAGGAGCCATGCGATCTCGAACGCGCGCTCCTTCCACGACTCGTACCGGCCCGAGACACCGCCGTGACCGGCCTGCATCTCGATCTTGAGGTTCACGGGAGCCCCTGCGTCGCGGAGCCGCGCCACCCACTTCGCCGGCTCGACGTAGAGCACGCGGGTGTCGTTGAGGCTCGTGACGGCGAGGATCCTCGGGTAGCCGGATGCGTCGTCGGCGACGTTCTCGTAGGGCGTGTAGCCCGCCATGTAGTCGTAGACCTCGGGGTCGTGGAGCGGGTCGCCCCACTCGTCCCACTCGATCACGGTGAGCGGCAGGTCGGGGTCGAGGATGCTCGTGAGCGCGTCGACGAAGGGCACGGCCGCCAGGATCCCCGCGAACCGGTCGGGCGCGAGGTTGGCCACAGCGCCCATGAGGAGCCCGCCGGCGCTCCCGCCCTCGGCGACGAGCCGCTCGGGCGTCGTCCGCCCCTCGGCGATCAGGTGGTCGGCCACCGCGACGAAGTCGGTGAAGGTGTTGCGCTTCGTGAGCGTCTTGCCGTCCTCGTACCACTCCCGGCCCAACTCGCCGCCGCCGCGGACGTGCGCGACCGCGAAGACCACGCCGCGGTCGAGGAGCGACAGGCGCGCGACGCTGAACCCCGGGTCGATGCTGTGCTCGTACGAGCCGTAGCCGTAGAGGTGCACGGGCGCCGGGACTCCCGGCTCGACGAGACCCTTCTTCCAGACCAGCGAGACCGGCACGCGGGTGCCGTCGTCGGCCGTCGCCCACTCGCGGCTCTGGTCGTAGTCGTCGGGGGAGTAGTCGCCGAGGACCGTCTGCTGCTTCAGCAGGTGGCGCTCGCCGCTCGAAACGTCGAGGTCGAGCACGGTCGACGGCGTGACGAACGAGGTGAAGCCGAAGCGCGCGGTCGCCTGCGTGAACTCGGGGTTCGACGACCAGCCCGCCGTGAAGAGTGCCTCGTCGAAGGCCAGAACGTCGAGCTCGCCGAACCCGGCGCCTCCGCCCGGGAGCCGGATCACGCCGATCTGCGAGAGGCCGTCGGCGCGGAAGTCGACGAGGAGGTGGCCGGCGAACGCCTCGACCGACTCCAGGCGGCGGCTGGGCCGGTGCTCGAGGACCACGCGGCGGTCGTCGGTCGAGTCGGGTCGGTCGGCGGGCACGTCGACTAGCTCGAAGCCGACGGCTCCGTCGTTGTGCAGGATGAGGAGGCGGTCGCTGCCGTCGACGATCGCGTGGTCGATCTCGTACTCGACGCCCTCGCGGCGAGGCCAGACGACCCGGAACTCGCCGGTCGGGTCGGCGGAGTCGAGCAGCCAGGTCTCGCTCGTGATCTTCGAGCCCGCCTCGATGAGGAGGTACTGGCGGCTGCGGGTGAGGCCCACGCCGATCCAGTAGCGGTCGTCGTCCTCATGGAAGACACTCACGTCGTCGCCGGTGGTGCCGACCTCGTGACGCCAGATGGTGTCGGGCCGCCACGACTCGTCGACCGTGGGATAGAAGAGGTAGCGGCCCGACGCGTCGAAGGTCGCGCCCGGGGCGGTCTCGGCGATCTCGTCGGGGAGGTTCTCGCCCGTCGCCAGGTCGCGGATGCGGAGCGTGTACCGCTCGTCGCCCTCGAGGTCGACGGCGTAGGCCAGGAGCCGGCCGTCGGCGGAGACGTCGAAGCTGCCGAGCGAGAAGAAGTCGTGGCCCTGGGCCTCGACGTTGCCGTCGAAGACGACCTCCTCGCCGGGGGCGTCGACGCCCGGCTCGATGCTCGGCGGGGTCCAGTCGTCGGTGCTCCGGATCGGCAGGCGGCACTGGATGCCGTACTGCTTGCCCTCGGCCGTCCGGGAGTAGTACCAGTAGCCGCCCTCGCGCGTCGGGACACCGAGGTCTGTCTCCTGGACGCGGCCCTTGATCTCCTCGAAGACGCTCTCGCGGAGGCCCTCGAGGTGCCTCGCACTCAGCTCGGTGTAGGCGTTCTCGGCCTCGAGGTGGGTGATGACCTCGGGGCTCTCCTTCTCACGGAGCCACTCGTAGTCGTCGACGAACTCCCGGCCGTGGTGGGAGCGGATGGAGGGTCTCTTCGCAGCGCGCGGTGCTTCCGGGAGTGCCATGGGCCAAGCCTACTGACGCCCCTCGCAGGTCGTGGAACGCCTCAGTCGGCGGTGCCGCCGTCGTCGACGGGCTCGCCGGTGCCGGCCTTCTCGGTCGCCTGAGGAGTCCAGACGTCGGGCAGGGTCTTCAGCCCGTCGACGTCGGCGCCCTTCGCCCGGCGCACCGCCTCGTCGTCGGCTTTCTGGTCGCGATCACTCATGCCCCGACGGTACCCGGTCGCAGCCGTCGCGGGTCAGAGCAGCGGCTCGCCGATCGCGGTCGGCGGCTCGAGTCCCCGCACCGTCGGCTGGAGCTCGGCGTTGCCGGGCTCGAGGTCGTCGACGCCGCGCGACAGGTCGGCCACCCGCCCGACGGCGTCGCTGAGGCGCGCCTGCAGCTGCATGACGAACAGCTGGTACCGGGCAGGATCGGCCTCGCTCTCGTCGAGGAACCGGTTGCAGGCGAGCGTCATGGCGTCGAGCAGCGGGTGCGCTGCGGACCCCGGCACCAGGGCCCGTCTCGCCGTGCGGATCTCGCTCCGGAGCGTCGCGGCGGAGTGCCGCGCCTTCTCGTACCCGGGGTCGAGCACGTCGGCGCGCGGGACGAGCCGCGGCTCGATACGGCGGAGCACCCGCCGGAAGTGGATCTCGTGGACGAGCTCGTTGAGTGCCGCTGCCTCGCGGCGGCGGTCGCCGATGCGGCCGGCGAGGAGGTTGCTGGCGAACGCCGCACCGGAGCCGAGAAAGGCGCCGACGGCCACCGTGACGAGGGTGCTCCAGAAGGTCATGCCGGAAGGCTAGGCGAGGCCGCCGACATCCTGCAGGCGTCCCATGAGCGACCAGACGGCGCGCGACAGCTCCGGATGCCAGAGGGCGATCTCGCGGAGGAACCCGAGCTCGTCGTCGAGGTCGAGCCCGGAGGCCGAGCCCGTGCCGGCGTGTCCGAGGGCGTCGGCCCGGAGCGAGATGACGACCTGCTCGTCGACGCTCGGGAGGTCGGGGATGACCTCCCACGGGTCCTCGCCGGCCCGGCAGCGGAGCTCGATCAGGGTGTGGAGCTCGTCGTGGGCCTCGGCGCGCAGGATCTCGAGGCTCCGCCCGGCCCCGCGGAAGGAGGGTCGGCGGAGGTCAGCCACGGATGGGCGCTCCGGTCTCGTTCACGCGAGCGATGGTACGCCTGGCATGCTGAGGGCGTGATCCCACCCGCGCTGCCCGGCCCCTCGCGAGACGACCTGCCGCGGGTCACCGTCGCCTACCTCTGCCGGACGAGCGAGGGGCGCAGGCAGGTGCTCCTCGGACGGAAGAAGCGCGGACTCGGCGAGGGGCTGTTCGTGGGGCTCGGCGGCAAGTTCGAGGCCGGCGAGACCGAGCGGCTCGCGTCGGTGCGCGAGATCGAGGAGGAGTCGGGGCTGCGCGTCGATCCTGCCGACCTCGACCGGCGCGGCGACCTCTTCTACCTGTTCCCCGACCGCGAGGCGTGGAGCCAGCGGTCGACCGTGTTCGTGGTGACGCGCTGGGAGGGCGAGGCGTCCCCCAGTGACGAGCTCGACCCGGTCTGGTTCGACATCGACGACCTGCCCCTCGACGAGATGTGGGACGACGCCAGGCAGTGGCTGCCCGGAGTGCTCGTCGGGGGACAGGTGTCGCGGGAGTTCGTGTTCGCGAGCGACCTCTCGACCGTGGCGTCCGAGCGGCCCGTCGGCCCTGTCGGCCCCTGACCCCGCAGGAAGCGCCCCCGAACGGGTGGCACTACGAAAGGGGGACGCGGCTTCCCGATCTGATCGGTACTTTTGTGGCATGCCACCCGCCGGGTGACAGAGCCAGGTGCCGTAGGGAGCATGATGACCGTCTTCGACAGCCGCGTGTCGGCCAGAGTCCGCATTTCGGGGGAGCAGTATCGTACCCCGGGTTCGTCGGCCAGCCAGGTCGGCTGGGTCGCCGCCCTCGTCTGGCCCGCCGTCTGGACCGCCGTCGTGGCGGGCTCCCTCCTCGGCGACTCCGGTCGCCTCCTGCTCTGGTTCGGCATCGCCGGCGTCGCCGCCATGCTGATCCGCCAGGGAGCCAAGGTCGTCGGTCGCCGCGTGCGCCACGCCAACCTCGTGATCGACGGCGCCCCCGGTGCCGAGGGCTCCGGCCGCATCCAGTACTGAGCGCCCTGCGGCGTCAGCCGCCCGGCACGCCCTGCGGCGTCAGCCGCCCGGCACGTCCTCGGAGTCAGCCGTTCAGCGGCGTGTGGACGTCTCGCGAGCCGTCGGCCGTGCGGTGCATGACCGGCCGCACGAAGAAGTCGACGATGCCGAAGAGCACCGCGCCGAGGAACGAGAGCATCGCCAGCTGGTCGAAGTGCCTCGCCACGCCTCCGCCGCCGGACGCCAGCGCGATCGACAGCACGTAGAGCACCGCAGCGCCGACGACGAACAGGACGACGAGTCCGAGGAGGAGTCGGTGCAGCTGCAGGCGGGTCACGCCCTCAGGATACGCCGCCCGAGGAACCGCCCTCGCCGCGTTCGTCTACCTGCGTCCGGGTCGGGCGCGTCCTGGGCGCCGTCGCCTCGAGTCCCGACGGGGAGCCGAGGAACATGTCGCTCGTGGACGGGTCCTCGAAGTCGCGGTCGTCGAAGTCGCGGTCGTCGCGCTCCGCGTCCGGCAGCGTCCGGATCGTCCCGGTCTCGGTCCTCGACAGGTGGTGCCTGGCCAGGACGTCGTCGCGCTCCTGGATCAGGAAGTCGCGGTTGGCCGCCTGGGCGTCCTGGAACATCGTGGTGCGTCCGGTCGTGATGGCCCGGATCCTGCGCGCCTCCCACACCCTCTTGCCGACCACCATCAGGATCAGCCCGCCCACGACGTAGCTCGCCATCATGGTGATGCCGCGCGAGAACCCGGGCCCCGTGCCGTAGAGCTCGCGCTTCAGCATCTCGGTGATGCCGCTGCCGACGACGACGTTGTTCAGCCAGGCGAACGGCTGCGTCATGAACCAGGCCGGGTACGCCGCCCCCGACGACGGCATCGACAGGAAGATGAAGACCACCATCGCGGGCAGGGCGATGAAGCGCCCGGCGAAGTAGCTGAAGCCGTTGACCGCGAGGCCGATGGCGGTGATCCAGCCCCACGCGATCAGGAACAGCATGCCGAAGTGACCGTGCACGGCGCCGATCACGGGGCCGGCGAGCACGTTGGTGACGAGCGAGATGATGACGCCGCCGCCCAGGATCACGAGCACCCTGGTCCGGTGCCGGAGAGGAGCCCCCATCAGGCCGATGAACATGGCGACCATGTAGCCGCCGATGCACCACGAGAGCATGAGGTACAGCGAGACCGTGCCGTACTCGTCCCAGGCGGGCAGCGGCGCGAGGTCGGTGACGGTCGCCGTCACGCCGGCCGCCGCGAGGACCGGCGTCAGCATCGCCGGGATGAGGGCCGACACCTGGTACTGGTGCGCGCTGGCCTTGAAGATCTCGTGGCTGGCGCCGTCGTAGGCGACGGCGACGCGGCCGTGCAGCACGGCCTGCTTGGCCGCCTGGAGCGACGAGTAGCTCTGCGGGTCGAGCACCCCGGGCAGCGCCTTGCCGATCGCCTGCCGGACCGAGTCGGGCACGCCCACCATCGCCACCGGCACCTCGTGCGGGTGCGGGGCGTGGAACGCCGCCACGTAGCAGAGGCAGAACATCACGATGAAGAACAGCGGGAGCCAGAGCTGCAGGCCGATCAGCTGCAGCGACGGGTGCAGTCGTCCGTACCAGAGGCGGAACGCCGACTTGTGCTGCGAGTCGCTCGTCGACACGATCCTCTCGCTCCGACCCATGGCGGCGCCTCCCTCTTGCTCACCCTCACGATAGCGAGCGGCGGCTGGGTGCGAGGGAGAGGGCCGTGAGGAGCCGGGCTGCCGGGCCCGCTCAGGACCGGGTGCGCGACACCGCCGAGGTGTCCATCGCGAGCTCCTCGGCGTCGAGGCCGAGCAGCACGCGCCGCATGACCTCCTCGTCGAGGTTGCCGTTGTCGCGCTCGCGGAGGACGACGTCGCGCCGCTTCTGCAGGAGCTCCCGCCGGATGCTCGCGAGCGCCCGCGCGTTGTTGCGGGTCGGCTTCACGAGCCTCGGGTCGGGCGTGATGTCGGGGATCACGATGTGCGGGGTGCTCCGCATGTCGGTCTCGCGCTCCGGGGGAGTCGCGTCGACCTCCTCCGCGCCCGCAGCCGAGCCGCCGTCCGCCTGGTCCTCCTCGGCCTGGTCGGCGTCCTCGCGGAGCCCCTGGCGGAACGCCTGATCCTGCCGCTGGAGGCGCTCCTTCAGGATCGTGATGCCGCGGTCGATCGGCTCGGAGCCCCACTGCTCGGCCCACGCGTCGCGGCGCTTGTCGAGGTACTCGAGGGCCTCCTGCGTGCTGTTGCTGACCAGCCGCAGCTCGGCCTGCACGTCGCGCTCGGCCTGCGTCAGGTCTTGCACGCCGAGCCTCCGGATGAGCCAGGGCAGCGTCAGCCCCTGGAGGAGCAGGGTGCCGACCGTCACGACGAACGCGATGAGGAACATGGTGTCGCGGGCCGGGACCTCCTTGCCGCTCGACGTGACCAGGGGGATCGACACGGCGGCGGCGAGCGTCACCACGCCCCGCATGCCCGTCCACGACAGGACCACCAGCTGCTGCCAGCTGAGCTTCGGATCGCGCCTGCCCCACATGACCCGCGCCACCCGCGCCCGCCGGAACCTCCGGAACCTCGAGATGACGAACCGCCGCATGCCGCGCGACCAGTAGTACGACGTGAAGATGAAGACCGGCCGCACCACGATGACGACGCCGAGCACGATGAAGGCGACCCCGAGGCTCTGGCCGAGGTCGCGGTTCGACTCCACGACGTCGCGGACGACCGTCGAGAGCTGCAGCCCGATCAGGGCGAACACGAAGCCCTCGAGGGTCACGTCGGCCGCGGCCCAGATGGGGCGCTCCTGCAGCCTCGACGCGTAGCCCTCCTTGGGCGAGTTGTAGCCGACGTAGAGGCCGGCCGCGACGACCGCGAGCACGCCCGAGCCCTGCAGCTGCTCGGCGGTGATGTAGGCGAGGAACGGCAGGATCAGCCCGATCACGATCTCGACCACGGGGTCTTTGACCTTCATGCGCAGGTAGTGCGCCAGGATGCCGAGGACGAGGCCCACGACGACGCCGACCCCGATCGCGAGGCCGAAGATCCCGAGATCCTGCCAGACGGTCAGCGCGGCCCCGCCGACGATGGCGAGGAACACCTTCACGAGCGTCAGCGAGGCGGCGTCGTTGATGAGGCTCTCTCCGGAGATGACGGCCATCATCTTGCGGGGGAGGCCGAGCTTCCGGCCGATGGACGCGGCCGACACGGCGTCGGGCGGGGCGACGACGGCGCCCACCAGGATCGCGGCGGGCAGCGTCATGTCGGGGATGAGCACGTAGGCCACCCAGCCGACGACGAGCGCCGTCACGATCACCAGGATGATGCCGAGGCGCCGGATCTGGACCAGGCTCTCGCGGAAGTTCTGGAACGACACGTCGAGCGACGCCGAGTAGAGCAGCGGCGGCAGGATCACCGTCAGGATCACCTCGGAGTCGATCCTGATGTCGGGGACACCGGGGATGAACGACACCAGGAGGGCGACGGCGACGACGAGGAGGGGCGCGGGCAGTCCGCGCCACCGGGCGAACGCCGTGATGGCGAGAGATCCGGCGAGCAGGAGGAGGAGTTCGAGTAGTTCCATGGCGGATCCGTCCGTCGTGTTCTGGATAGTCATTCTGCCAGGCGTCCCGCCGCACCTCTCAGCGAGGAGGGTGCGCGCTCCCGGCCGCGGTCGAGGCCGGCCTCGTACGATCAGGGGGTGATCCGGCGGACGACGACGAGCGGCGAGGTCCGCGGCGTGGCCGAGCGCGGCATCGTGGCCTGGCGGGGGATCCCGTTTGCGCAGCCACCGGTCGGTGACCTGCGCTTCCGGGCGCCCAGGCCTCCGGCGGAGTGGAGAGGGGTGCGGAACGCCCGCCACTTCGGTCCGGCCGCCCCGCAGGATCGCGGCCAGTTCGTCGGGATCGATGCCACCACGCCGCAGAGCGAGGACTGCCTCACGATCAACGTGACCGCGCCCGAGGGGTCGTCCCCGGGCGACGGCCTGCCGGTGCTCGTCTACGTCCACGGCGGCGCCTACGCGGTCGGCTCGTCGCGGGAGTTCCCCCGGCAGGGCGAGTCCCTGGTGCGGGACGGCGGCATCGTCTACGTCTCGTTCAACTACCGGCTCGGCGGGTTCGGCTACGTCGACTTCACGGCCTGGTCGACTCCCGAGCGCCCGATCGAGTCGAACCTCGGCCTCCGCGACCAGGTGCAGGCGCTCGAGTGGGTCCGCGACAACATCGAGGCCTTCGGCGGCGACCCCGGGCAGGTGACCGTCTGCGGGGAGTCCTCCGGCGCGAACGCCGTCACCACGCTGATGACCGTGCCGCGGGCCGAGGGGCTCTTCGCCCGGGCGATCGCGCAGTCGGCTCCGACGAACGCGGTCTATCCTCCCGACGTCACCGAGCGCTGGGCGGGCGACTTCCTCGAGATCCTGAGCCGCGTGGTCCGGGACGACGACCTCGAGTCGACCTCGCACGACGGGGCCGTCGACCTCCTGCGCCGGGCCTCGACGCACGACGTCGTGCGGGCGACGGCGCGGCTGTTCCTCCGGACGCCCGACGACCAGCCCGGCTCGATCTTCCTGTCGCCCGTCATCGACGGCGACTTCCTGCCCGAGCGCCCGCTCGACGCGTTCAAGTCCGGCCGGGCGCACCGCGTCCCGCTGATCATCGGGACGAACGACCGGGAGGGCTCCGTGTTCACCGGGCGCCGCGACATCCTGGCCACGACGCCGCTGCGCATCCGCTCCATCTTCGCCAACACGAAGAAGAAGGCCAGGAAGGCGATCACCGCGCAGTACCCGGGGCTTCCCGCGCGCCGCGCCTCCCTCGACTTCGGGGGCGACTTCTCGTTCTGGTACCCCTCGATCAAGGTCGCCGAGCGGCACGCCCGCTTCGCGCGGGTGTACTCCTACCGGTTCGACGCAGCCCCGCGCATCCTGCGTCTCGCCCGCGTCGACGCCTTCCACGGCCTCGAGCTCTGGGCCCTGTTCGACCGGATGGACTCCGCGTTCGGCTGGGCCATGAGCTCCCTCGGCGGGCGACGGGCGTTCCTCCGGACGGCCGGCAGGATGCGACGGCGCTGGCTGGAGTTCATCCGCACCGGCGAGGTCGCCGACTGGCCGTCCTACGACCCGCACCGCCGCCGGACGCTCATCATCGACACCGTCGACCGGGTCGAGTTCGACCCGCGCGGAGAGCGCCGACGGGTCTGGCAGGACTTCGTCCCGCACCTCTAGGAGCGCCTCCGCCACGCCGGGAGTTCATCTCCGAGTTGACCTCTGTTCACCCGGCCTGGAAGACTCCAGGCGGTGGATCTCACAGTCATAGTCGTCCTGGTCATCGCGTTGGCCGTCTTCTTCGACTTCACAAACGGTTTTCACGACACTGCCAACGCGATGGCGACTCCGATCGCGACCGGCGCGATGAGGCCGAAGGTCGCGGTCACCGTCGCCGCGCTCCTGAACCTCGTCGGCGCCTTCCTCTCGACGGAGGTGGCCAAGACGATCTCGGGCGGAATCATCCGCGAGGGCCCCGGCGGCGTCGAGATCACCCCGACCATGATCTTCGCCGGGCTCATCGGCGCCGTGATCTGGAACATGATCACCTGGCTCCGCGGACTGCCGTCGTCGTCGTCGCACGCGCTCTTCGGCGGCCTCATCGGCGCGGCCCTCGTCGGGGCGGGCACCGGCAGCGTCGACTTCTCGGTCGTGCTGTCGAAGGTCGTGTTCCCGGCCGTCCTGGCGCCGCTCGTCGCGGGGCTCGTCGCCTTCGTCGCGAGCCGCCTGGCGTACCGGATCACGAGGCGCCCGGTCGGCAAGAACCAGCGCGGCGGATTCCGGGTCGGTCAGATCTTCACCTCGTCGCTGGTCGCGCTCGCGCACGGCACGAACGACGCGCAGAAGACGATGGGCGTCATCACGCTCACCCTCATCGCGGGCGGCTTCCTCACCGCCGACGCCGAGCCGCCGTTCTGGGTGATCCTGGTCTGCGCCTGCGCGATCGCCGCGGGCACCTACACGGGCGGCTGGCGCATCATCCAGACCATGGGCGGCGGCCTCACCGACATCAAGGCGACCCAGGGCTTCTCCGCCGAGGCGTCGACCGCCGCGACCGTCCTCGCCTCGAGCCACCTCGGGTTCGCCCTGTCCACCACGCAGGTCTCGTCCGGATCGATCATCGGCGCCGGCCTCGGCCGTCGCGGCTCGACCATCCAGTGGGGGACCGCCGGCAAGATCGTGATCGCCTGGTTCATCACGCTCCCCGCCGCCGGCGCGGTCGGCGCGGTCTGCGAGCTGATCGCCCGCCTCGGCGTCGCCGGGCTCATCATCGACGCGGCGCTCGGCGTCGCGGTCATCGTCGGGATCTTCGTCGCCTCGCGCCGCAAGCCCGCCGTCCAGTCGAACGCCCTGGAGGTCGACGTCGCCATGAACTCCGTCCTCACGCGGCACGACCGGCGCGTGCTCGCCAAGAAGCGGAGCGACGAGCTCCTGGCCGAGCGTCGCAGGATGAGCGACGAGTCGCCCCTGTTCGGCCTCGGCGCCGAGGAGGAGGTCCGATGAGCATCGACTGGGGCGCATTCCTCCTGGTCGCCGCCGTGTCGCTCGGCGCCGCGGCAGCGCTCGTCAGCCTCTACGCCGCCGGTCTGCGGCTCCTGGCCATCGACGGGCGACCGACCGCGGCGGTGGCGGGCGCCTACGCCTGCTTCGCGCTGTGCGCCGTCGGCGTGCTCTTCGGCATCTACCTGATCGTGCCGACCTTCCACTAGGCGGTCCGGACGGCCGCTGGTCGGTCCGGCCGTTGCTGGTCGGCGCGGGGATGCCGCTCCGCGATCCAGACGCCGCTAGTCGATCTGGACCGCGATGGCGCCGTCGACGACGAGGGCCGTGAACACGCCGTCCGGAGTGGACTCCGAGACGACGTAGCGCCCGACGAAGGCCTCGGCGCGGGGCAGGCACGAGACCGAGTCGCGCACGCCGTCGAACGACATGACGTAGCAGAGCTGCCGCGGGTTCTCGCCCGTGCCGGCCCAGAGGCGCCAGCGGTGCTGCGACGGCTGTGAGGAGGGCGAGTCGTCGTAGAGCAGGCGGCTCGACGGCGGCGAGACGGCGTCGCGGAGGCCGTCGGGCAGGGCGTCGGTCGGCACCTGGACCCGGTTGATCGCGCGAGCCAGCACCGAGCCGCCGAACTCGGTGAAGGCCGTCGCGCCGGGATCGGGCGTCGACACGGCGGACGACGCGGACGACGGAGGCGAGTCCGCCGCGGGCCTGGACGTGGTCGCCCGACCGAGCGCCGCCCCGAGGACGACAGCGGCGACGAGGGCCGCTGCCGTCAGCGCGACCGGGTGGCGGCGGGCGAATCGGAGGGGCGCTCGCTGCGGGCGTGCGACGGCGCTGGCCGGTGCCCGTGTCGGGGCGGGAGTCGGGGCGTACGCGGCGGCGGCTCCGAGCGGCTCGGGCGACACGGGTGACGCGGGCGGCTCGGGCGACGCGGGCAGCTCGGGTGACTCGGGCGGGGCGACGAGGGGGGTGGCCGCGAGGGCCGCGTCGAGCGCGCGCGACTGCTGACGTCGGCGGGCGTCGAACGCGGCGAGCCTGGCAGCCGAGGCCCGTGCATCCTGGTCGCTCCCGACTCCCGAGAAGGCCGCCTCGGCCAGGGCGGCGCGCTCGAGCGCAGGATCCGCGGCCCCGGCAGGCGGGAAGCCCGCGGCCGGCACCCGGGCCAGCAGCTCGTCGAAGGCGTCGCCCTCCCCGCCCGCCGCGTGGAACGCCGCCTGGAACCGGGCGCGGAAGTCGTCGTCGTGCGACGCGGCGGCGGCTGCCGCCGCTGCCGACCCGTGGCCTCCGGCCTCCATGGCACCTCTTCGCTCCGGCGGGCGCGACACCGCGTCCGTGGCCCGAGCGTAGCGCTCGCCGGAGCGGGGCTCTGCCATGATCGGACCATGTCGACGCACGACCCGAAGCGGCTCCTGGTCGCCGTGAACCCCAGCGCCTCGTTCGGCCGTCACCGGCCGGTCGGCCCCGTCGTCGTCGACGCTCTGACTAAGGCCGGTCACGACGTCCACGCGCTCGAGCGCTCCTCGGAGGGCGAGCTCCGGGAGGCGCTGCGCGTCGCGCTCGGAGGCGGCGCGCTCGGAGACGCCGGCGGTGCAGCCCGCCCCGACGCCCTCGTCGTGGTCGGCGGCGACGGGATGGTCAGCCTCGGCACCGGGCTCGTCGCGTCGACCGGGATCCCGCTCGCGCTCGTGCCGACCGGCACCGGGAACGACTTCGCCCGCGCGCTCGGGCTGCCCTTCGACGATCCTGCGCGGGCGATCGCTCAGCTCGTCACCCTGCTCGACGGATCACCGCGCCCCGTCGACGCGCTCCTCGCCCGGGGATCCCAGGGCGAGACCTGGGTGGCCGGCGGGGTGTCGGCGGGCTTCGACGCCCTCGTGAACGAGCGCGCCAACCGGATGCGGAGGCCGCGGGGCCGCGCGCGCTACGACATCGCGCTCGCCCTCGAGCTCCTGCGCCTGCGGCAGGTCGACTACGAGGTCGTGGTCGACGGCGTGCCTCAGGAGGTGGCCGGGACCCTCGTCTCGGTCGGGAACGCGCGGAGCGTCGGAGGCGGGATCACGCTGCTCCCCGACGCGGTCGTCGACGACGGGCTCCTCGACCTCCTCATCGTCGACCGCCTGTCACGCCGGGCGTTCCTCCGGCTGTTCCCTCGCGTGTCGAAGGGCACGCACGGCGACGACCCCAGGGTCAGGATGTCGCGCGCGAAGACGGTCACGATCTCGGCTCCCGGCGTGGTCGCGTACGGGGACGGGGAACGCCTCGGGCCGCTCCCGATCGAGATCGAGGTCGTGCCCGAGGCGCTCCTGGTCTACGCGCCGATCAGTACCAGTTGACCGCCTGCGAGTGACCCCACGCGGCGCACGGGGTGCCGTAGGAGCCGGAGATGTAGCGGAGGCCCCAGATCACCTGCGTCGTGGCGTTGGTCGACCAGTCGGACGCGACGGTCGCCATCTTGCTGCCGGGGAGGGCCTGCGGGATCCCGGTCGCGCCGGAGGGGTTGTACGCCTTGTAGTTCCAGCCGGACTCCTTGGTCCAGAGCGAGACGAGGCAGGAGTACTGGTCGGAGCCCCAGCCGTACTCGGAGGCCATCAGGGCCTGGGCGGTCGCCTTCGCGCCCGCCGGGGTGTTCGCGGCGGCCTGCCGAGCGGCGTCGGCCGCAGCCCGGGCCGCGGCCTGGGCTGCCGCCTTCTCTGCGGCGGCCTTCGCAGCGGCCGCCTGGAGGGCTGCCGCTGCCCGCTGGTCGGCCGCGATGGACGCGGCGCCGACCGACTCCGCGGCATCCTGCGTCGTGGCTACCCGGGCGAGGACCGTGTCGGCGTTCATCTCCCGGTAGTCCTTCAGCGAGGCGAGCGACGTCGTCAGTGCGCCGGTTGCGACCTTGCCCTGCGCCTCCTCGGCGATCTGCCTGCCGGAGGCGAGGGCGAGCCGGGCGACGGTGTCGGCGGTCTCGCGGGGGATCGCAGAGCCCGCGTGGATCGAGAGGCGGTCGCCGCCCACCTCCGTCACGGTGACGTCGTGGCTCGCCGTGGCGGTCGGAGTCGGGAGGGCGAGGGCGGAGCCGCCGGAGAGGGTGGCGCCGACGAAGCCGGTGCAGGCGACGGCGGCCGTGGCCGCCATGCCGGTGACGCCGATGATGCGGGCGCGGCGCGAGCGGCGCCTGCGGGCCGCGAGGTCGCGGCGGGTGAACGCCTCGGGCGGCGTGGCGGCAGTGTCGGCCGTCGTGGCGGGGCTGGCGGAGGGCGTGGATGTGGCGGAGGGCGTGGATCTGTCGGAGGGCTTGGATCTGTCGGAGGGCGTGGAGGAGGGGCGGAAGCGCATTCTGTCCAAAGGGTCGACCGGGGTCCAGGCACCTCGACGAAGGCAGGGCGACGTCGAGTCCGGGCACGCGCGCTGCGGTCTCGCGGCGGGCGCGCCGGACCGTGCCCGTGCGATCCGGAAGAGACGGATCCGGTCGCGAGACGGGCGGGTGATGGGCCGGTGGCTTATCGGTGGGGCGCTGTCTCGGCCCCTGCCCGCCGGACCCGGAGGCCGCGCAGCAGGCGAAGCAGCGAGTATGGCTGCCGTTTCTGGACAGGCACGGCCAAACTCCTGGCAGAACGATCTGTTCGGGCAGTACCGGGTATGCAATACTGAGTAAGCACTACCCACGACGATCAGGGGGTACCGTCCGTGTCCATCCGCCAGAGCTTCCTCGCGATCCTCGACCAGGGAGCGTGCTACGGCTATCAGCTGCGCACCGAGTTCGAGCGGCGCACCGGCTCCACCTGGCCCCTCAACATCGGCCAGATCTACTCGACGCTCGACCGGCTGGTGCGAGACGGCCTCGTCGCCCGCGACGAGTCGTCCGAGGGCGACCAGATCTACTACACGATCACCGAGGCGGGCAGCGCCGAGGTGCGGCAGTGGCTCACCGCCCCCGTCGTCCGCTCCGCCGCAGCGAACCGCGACGAGCTCGCGATGAAGCTCGCGATCGCCGTGACTCTGCCAGGCGTCGACATCGTCGCCATCATCCAGGCGCAGCGGGCGTCGACCTTCCGCACCCTGCAGGAGCTCACCCGCACCAAGAACGCGGGCGGCGAACCGCTCACGTCCGACGATCTCGCCTGGCAGCTCGTGGTCGACAGCATGCTGTTCCAGGCGGAGGCCGAGATCCGCTGGCTCGACCACTCCGAGACGCGCCTCGTGCGCGCCGCGGCGGAGGGCCTCGCCGAACCGCTGCCGATCGACGACACCCCGGTGCGCCGGGGGAGGCCCGCGCGTGTCCGGGGCGGGGGGCCGGCGTGAACGGCGACGAGCTCCTGCGTCTCGACGGCGTCTCGGTGCAGTACGGCCGGGGCGAGACGAGCGTCACAGCACTCTCGGGCGTCGACCTCACCGTCTCGCGAGGCGAGCTGGTGGCTGTCATGGGCGCCTCCGGCTCGGGCAAGTCGACCCTCCTGACCGTCGCGGGCGGGCTCCGGCAGCCGACCAGCGGCGAGGTCGTCGTCGAGGGGCACTGGCTCAGCCAGCTCTCACCGCGGCAGGTGGCGACCCTCCGCAGGCGCAGCCTGGGCTTCGTCTTCCAGGACTTCAACCTGATCCCGTCCCTGACCGCGCTCGAGAACGTCTCCCTCCCGCTCGAGCTCGACGGCTTCCCGTCCAGGCGCGCCCGGCGTCCGGCGCTCGACGCGCTCGCCGTGGTCGAGCTCCAGGGCAAGGGCGACCGGTATCCGGCCGACCTGTCGGGCGGTCAGCAGCAGCGGGTGGCCATCGCTCGCGCCGTCGTCGGCGGCCGGTCGCTGATCCTGGCCGACGAGCCGACCGGCGCGCTCGACTCGAGCACGGGCGAGATCGTGCTCAGGATGCTCCGGGGCCGGGTCGACGCGGGAGCAGGCGGCATCCTGGTCACCCACGATGCCAGGCACGCCGCCTGGGCCGACCGGATCGTGTTCCTGCGCGACGGCCGCATCGTCGACCAGTCCGAGCCCGCACCGATCGCGACGCTCTTCGAGGGAGCGGATCGGTGAGGGCCGCGGGGGGAGGGCTTCCGGAGTCGAGTCGCGGGGTGGTCCGACTCGGCTTCCGGATGTCCCGGAGGATGCTCCTGCAGTGGCCGGGCCGGAGCATCCTGGTGGCCGCGCTGATCGCGGTGCCGATCATCGGGGTGAGCGGCATCGACACCGTCGAGGCGAGCCGCACGGCCACGTCGAGCGAGCAGGCGCGCATCGCGCTCGGGCAGACCGAGGCGGCTCTCACCGTCGTCTCCGCGCCCGACGCCACGCTCACGCAGGATCCCCTGAATCCGACCATGTACTCGAGTGGCGCGACCGATCCGGTCACCGGCTCGCTCCGCGACCC
This sequence comes from Frondihabitans peucedani, assembly GCF_039537585.1. Taxonomy (NCBI): domain Bacteria; kingdom Bacillati; phylum Actinomycetota; class Actinomycetes; order Micrococcales; family Microbacteriaceae; genus Frondihabitans; species Frondihabitans peucedani. The sequence goes on along the minus strand of NZ_BAABAU010000003.1, from coordinate 76,578 downwards.
GGCCTCGCTGTTCCCGTCGGGGACGCACCTCCTGACGCTCCGTCCCGCCAGCGTCGTGGCCCGGACGCCCGACGGCCTGGGCTCGTTCCAGGCCGTCGAGGGGCAGGCCTTCGATCCCGCCTTCGCCGGGAGGTTCGACCTCGTCGACGGTCGGCGGCCGACGTCCCCGGGCGAGGTGATGGTCACGCCCGCGGGCCTCGCCCACTTCGGCATCCCCCTCGGCGGCACGATCCGTCTGACGAAGCCCGAGCCGCGCGACCTGCGCGTCGTCGGCACCCTCAGCGACGTCGACGCGGCGACCGCGACAGTCGTCGTCTTCGGCGACGACGGCGCCTTCGACGACGCGACGGCTCGGAGTGCTCTGACCGAGACGACCTTCTACGCCACCGACCGGTCGGTGCCGTGGAGCGAGGTCCGGCGGCTCAACGCGCAGGGCGTCACCGTCCTGTCGCGGAGCGTGCTGCTCGATCCGCCCTCCGAGCGGGTGGCACCCCGCACCGACGGCATCGAGCAAGGCAATCTCTTCGGAGTCCTCGCGGTGGCACTGGTCGGCGCCTTCGGCATGTTCGAGGTCTGCCTCCTCGCCGGCGCCGCCTTCGCCGTCGGGGCCAAGCGCCGGCAGCGCGAGCTCGCCATCCTCTCCAGCGTGGGAGCGGAGCGGCGCACGATCTTCGCGGTGATGTCGTTCGAGGGCATCCTGCTCGGCTTCGTCGGTGGGCTCGTCGGCACGGGGATCGGCGTCCTCGCCGCCCGGGTGGCGCTCCCGATCCTGGCCGACGGCGTCGCTTCGCAGTACCCCGGCTTCCACGTCGACCTGCCCGTCCTCGCTCTCATCGTGCTCGGGGCGACCGTCTCGGGCTGGATCGCGGCGGCCGTGCCCGCCCGCGCGGCCTCGCGGGTCGACGTCGTCGCGGCACTCCGAGGCGCCCTCCGTCCGCCCCGGGCGACCCTCAAGAGGCCGATCGTCGGGTTCTTCATCGCCGTCGGCGGCTCGATCGTCGCTCTCATGGGCGGGCTCGTCGTCATCGCGAGCCAGCAGGGCGATCAGGTCAACCAGCACGCCTTCTCCGGAGGCGTCGCGCTCCTCGTCGCGGGCCCAGTCCTCATGCAGGTCGGCGCGGTCCTCCTCGCGCCGCGGCTCCTCCGCTGGGCGACGTCGATCCTGTCGACGCTGGGCAGCGCGGCCCGGCTCGGCACGCGCGACGCCTCCCGCAACCCGTCCCGGAGCGTCCCGGCGCTCGCCGCGATCATGAGCACGGTGTTCGTCTCCGCGTTCGTCATGTGCCTCGTCTCCGGCGGCCAGGCGCTCACGATCCGCGATCACCAGTGGAACTCGCCGCTCGACACCGCCGCGGTCGGCCTCTACACCTACGACAACGCGACCTCGGGCTCGCAGAGCCCCGTGGCCGTCCGCCGGACGGCCGGCTCGATCCCGACCGCCCTCGAGCAGGCCTTCCCGGGGTCCCGCGCCCGCGTCCTCTCCGGCCTGCCCGACTTCGGCGAGCTGGGCGACGAGGCGGTGTCGAGCTACGTCGTGCCTCGGCTGCCTGCCGAGCCAAACACGCAGCGCCCGATCTACCTCGACTCGACGGGGAGCGGAGACCACGTCCTCGTCGGCTCGGAGAGCGACCTCCGCGCGATCCTGGGCGAGAGCGTCTCTCCGGAGTCCGAGGCGACGCTCCGCGCGGGCGGCGTCGTTTCGCTCTACCCGCAGTACGTCGCGAAGGGGCATGTGACGCTCGACACGGTCCCGGCGAAGCCCGCCGCCGACGGATCGGCCGGCCCTGCGACGAGATCCGTCTCCGTCCCCGCGACGGTGCAGCGCCCGCCCCACGACATGTCCTTCGGGCTCTTCCTCCTGCCGTCGACCGCGGCTCGGCTCGGCCTGCATCCGGCGCCGTCGATGGTGCTGGCGACCCTCGACGGTCCGCCGACGAGCGCCGAGCGGGAGGCCGCCGCCGCGAGGCTCTCCGTCATCGACGACTCGCTGAACGTCCAGATCGAGACGGGGCCCGACGACTTCGCCCAGACGACCTCCTGGACGCTCCTCCTGCTGACGACGCTGATCGCCATCGCAGCGTCCGGAGTCGCCCTCGCCCTGGCCCGGGCCGACGCACGGCGCGACCGCGAGGTGCTCGACTCGATCGGAGCGCCTCCCCGGCTGCAACGCGCGTACGGATTCTGGCAGGCCGTCCTCCTCGTCGGGCTCGGCGCGCTCATCGGTGTCGGCCTCGGTCTCGTCCCGGCCTTCGCGCTCGGCATCCGGCCGGTCGGGAGCACCCGCGGCGTCGTGCCCTTCGACCCGCCCTGGCTCCAGCTGGGGCTGACGGCCGTCGTCATGCCGCTGGTCATCGCTGCTGTCGCCTGGCTGACCGGCGGCTCTGGCCGCACCGGCGGCTCCGGCCGCACCGGCGGCGGACTCCGCGGCCGCCTGAGTCGCCCGGGCGGCCGACGTCAGAACCGGACGGCCGCCTCGAGGGCGTCGGCCTGACTCTCGAGCCACTCCTGACGCCGCACGATCCTGTCGCCGACCCCCTCCTGCCACATTCGCGCCCAGCCCCCGCCGAGGGTCTCGGCCCGGTGCCGCATCGAGTGCCACGAGCGCACCGCGATGCTCTGCGAGACGCGCACCAGCTGCGCTCGCCCGGCAGCGCTCATCCCGTACTCGTCGACGATCAGGCGTCCCCGCTCGAACGGGTCGGCGTCGCGGAGCGCCTCCTCGCGGTCCTCGGCCGGCATCCACGGCGCCCACCAGAGCAGCACGTTCGCCAGCTCCTCCACGCGCGTCGCGGGCCGTGCGAGGTCGAAGTCGATCAGTGACACGGCGGCTCCGTCGCGGAACACCACGTTCTCGGGCGTCACGTCGAGGTGCCCGATGAGTGTCGGTGGGCCCGCGAGCGTCGGGGGAGACCCCGCAGGATCGGGCATCCCCAGCTCCCGAGACCACTCCGGCACGCCGAGGCGCTCGGCCGCGTCGTCGTACCGCCGCACCAGCCGTGCGACGCTCCCCGCCCGCTCCGGCTCGCCGATCCACTCGGGCCACGGCCGCACAGCCGCATCGCCCTCGACGAAGGTGAGGACCTCCCGGCCCGCGTCGTCGGTCCCGAGGTGGCGCGGGGCGCCGTCGAACCCGGCTGCCTCCAACTCGCGGAGCAGGCGCGCGACGGCCGCCGACGTCGGTGCGGCCGGGCGCCGCACGGTACCGCCCTTCCGGACGAGCCCCTCCGTCACGTCGCCGCCGAGCAGCGGGACCTCGGGGGCATCGGGTTCGGGCTCGACGTAGCGCATGCGTCCATCGTCGCAGGCGGCCGTCCCTCCGTCCGTCCGCCCGCCTCGGCGCTGGCGCTCGGGCCCCGAGTCATGTAGATTCCACGGAAGATACATCCGCAGAATCCACTTGGAGCGCCATGGGCCCCCTCGAGCAGGTCTTCTCCGACCTCGTCCGCGCGCAGATCGAACTCTGGAACGCCGTCGACGCCCGCCTCCGCCGTGACCACGGCTTCGGCGCGGCCACCTTCGAGCCGCTCCGCGTGATCGCCGAGCGAGGCGGCTGCCGCGTGGGCGACATCGCCGACGACCTCGTGATCACCGTCGGAGGCGCCAGCAAGCTGGTCGACCGCCTCGAGTCCTCCGGCCTCTGCCTCCGCCGCGCCAACCCGGAGGACCGCCGCTCGTCGCTCATCGGGCTGACCACCGCCGGCGAGGGAGCCCTCGCGGCGGCCACCGACACCCTCCGCGACGAGCTGTCGACGAGACTCCTGGGCCCGCTCGGTGACCGGCGGCTCGATGCCCTCGGCGACACCCTCTCGATCCTGCGCCGCTCTCATTCCACCACCGGCCAGACGGCCGCCCCCCGCCCCGAGAGGACCACCCCGTGAACGCGACCCCGACGCCCGCGACCCCGACACCTGCGACCCCGACACCCCCGGCCGGCACCGAGCCGATCCCGGCCACGATGCGCGCCGTGGTCCTCGACGCTCCCGGCACCGAGGAGGAGCCCGGTGGCCTCGCCGTCCGCGACCTGCCTGTCCCGACTCCCGAGCCCGGACGGGTCCTGATCCGCGTGAGGGCCTTCGGCCTCAACCGGTCTGAGCTCCACACTCGAATGGGCCTCGCTGACGGCGTCACGTTCCCGCGGGTTCTCGGGATCGAGGCGACCGGCGTCGTAGCCGCAGCCCCGGGCGGCGAGTTCGAGGTCGGCCAGCAGGTCGTGGCGATGATGGGCGGCATGGGCCGCACCTTCGACGGCGGCTACGCCGAGTACACCAGCGTCCCGGTCGCGCAGGTCGTCCCCTTCACCAGCGACCTTCCCTGGTCGACCCTCGGGGCGGTCGGCGAGATGCTGCAGACCGCCTACGGGTCGCTCACCGTCGGCATGGACGCTCAGCCCGGCTCGTCGATCCTGATCCGCGGCGGCACCTCGTCGATCGGCATGGCGGCCGCCGTCCTCGGCAAGCAGCGCGGCATGACGGTCTTCTCCACCACCCGGAACCCCGACAAGGCCGACCAGTTGACGGCGATCGGCGTCGACCACGTGCTCGTCGACGACGGCGATGTCGCGGCGCAGGTGCGCGCGATCCTGCCTGAGGGAGTCGGCTCCGCGCTCGAGCTCGTCGGCGCCCCCGCCGTCCGCGACACCCTCCGGGCGGTCGGCTACCACGGCACCGTCTGCTTCACGGGGATGCTCTCGAACGAGTGGATCCTGCCCGACTTCTACCCGAACGACTACCTGCCGCGCGGCGTGCGGCTCGCCGGCTACTCGGGCGACGCCAGCGATCTGCCGCCCGGGGTGCTCCAGGAGTTCCTCGACGCGGTGGCCGCGGGGGACGCCGTCGTGCCGATCCAGCGTGTCTTCACGCTCGACGAGATCGCCGAGGCCCACGGGGTGATGCTCGCGGGCGGCGGCGCCGGGAAGCTCGTCGTCACGACGTGAGGGCAGAAGGCGGCAGGTCGTAGGTGACCCACCGGGTCGCTGTCGCGTGCCGGTCGTACAGGCGCCGCGCCGGAGCGTTCTCCCGGTCGGTGATCCACCGCACCACGCTCAGCCCCTCGTCGCCCGCGAGGTCCGCGATCCGGGCGAGGAGCGCCGATCCTGCGCCCCGGCCCCGCGCAGCAGGCGACGTGAACAGGTCGTCGAGGTAGAGCCCCGTCGTGCCGCTCGAGGGTCTGGCGAACGTCCGGATGTCGGCCAGCGCGATCGGCACGTCGTCGTCGCCGGTCGCCACGAGGCCGCGAAGAGAGTGCTCGCCGCGCAGGATCCAGCCCCACACCCGGTCGACCACCCGGTCGTCGCGCTCCAGGCGGTAGAACTCGCGGTAGCCGGAGTAGAGGGCCTTCCAGGCGTCCTCGTCGGAGGCGGTCACGAATCGGGTCAGCACGGCGCTCTCGGTCATGCGTCGACGCTAGCGGCCCGTTAGGCTCGACGGCGGACCATCGACGAGGAGAACCCATGGGGCATCACGACGCCACTCTGCCGGACGAGACGACCAGGAGGCTCCGCCGGGAGACCGACTCGCTCGGCTCGCGAGACGTCCCGGCCGACGCCTACTGGGGCATCCACACCCTCCGCGCCCTCGAGAACTTCCCGATCGCCAACCGGCCCATCTCGGTGTACGCAGACCTCGTCACCGCGCTGGCCGTGGTCAAGCAGGCGGCGGCGCGCGCCAATGTCGAGATCGGCGTCCTCGACCGGGAGAAGGCCCGCGCGATCGAGCAGGCCTGCGAGGAGATCCGCGCAGGATCCCTGCACGACCAGTTCCGGGTCGGGGTCATGCAGGGCGGTGCGGGCACCAGCACCAACATGAACAGCAACGAGGTCATCGCCAACCGGGCGCTCGAGATCCTGGGTCATGAGAAGGGCGAGTACCAGTTCCTGCACCCGATCGACGACGTCAACCGCAGCCAGTCCACGAACGACACCTACCCGACCGCGATCAAGCTGGCGATGTCGTTCACGCTGGCGACGCTCGTCGACGAGCTCGGCCGGGTCGCCGACGCGTTCGCCGCCAAGGGCGCGGAGTTCCGCGACGTCCTGAAGGTCGGCCGGACGCAGCTGCAGGACGCCGTCCCGATGACCCTCGGCCAGGAGTTCACCGGCTTCGCCCACACCCTCGGCGAAGACCAGCAGCGCCTCCGCGACACCCTGCCGCTCCTCGCCGAGATCAACCTCGGCGCCACCGCGATCGGCACCGGGATCACCGCCGACCCGAACTACGCGGAGGCGGTCAGGCGGCACCTCTCGGAGATCTCCGGCATCGAGATGGTGACGGCGCCCGACCTCATCGAGGCCACCAGTGACGCCGGCGTGTACATGACGGTCTCGGGCGCGCTCAAGCGGAGCGCCATCAAGCTCTCGAAGATCTGCAACGACCTGCGGCTGCTGTCGTCAGGGCCGCAGGCGGGTCTCGGCGAGATCACGCTGCCGCCGCGTCAGGCAGGATCGTCGATCATGCCCGGCAAGGTGAACCCGGTGATCCCCGAGGTGGTCAACCAGGTCGCGTTCGCCGTGGCGGGTGCCGACGTGACCGTGACGATGGCGGCGGAGGCGGGGCAGCTGCAGCTCAACGCGTTCGAGCCCGTCATCGCGAACTCGGTGCTGCAGAGCCTCCAGTGGCTGACCCGCGCCTGCGAGACGCTCCGGGTGAACTGCATCGACGGCATCCAGGCGAACACCGCCCGCCTCGCGCAGCAGGTCGAGACGAACATCGGCGTCGTCACGGCGCTCACCCCCTACATCGGCTACGCCGCAGCGGCCTCCATCGCCCACACCGCGCTCGCCACCGAGACCTCGATCGCGACCCTCGTCGTCGCGGCCGGCCTCATGTCGAAGGAGCAGGTCGAGCATGTCCTGTCGCCGGCGCGGCTGTCGGGCCTCGAGGCGATCACGTCGTCGATCCCGGTCGTCACGGCGGAGCAGATCACGGCGCACCTGGCGTCGCTCGACACCTCGCACGCCGACGAGACCGCCGGCTGAGGCTCCGGCCGGCTACTCCTCCGGCGGCGCACCCTTCCGCTCGCGCCCGCTCAGCGTCTGAAACCGCGGCCGCACGTGCGGCCGGCCGCTCTCGTCGAGCGTCGGCTCGCCGTACAGGCGCACCGCCTTCAGCCGCATCGTGCGCCCGTCGGTCTGGTCGAGTGAGAGGTGCCGCGCCATCGCGAGGGTGCGGGCGCTCGACCGCACCGGCAGCGGGATCATCCCCTCGGCCTCGACGCCCGACTGCAGGTACCTGACCCGGATGATCTGCGAGTCGAGCTCCCCGCCGAGCACGAGCACGAAGTTCGAGACGAACGCGTAGAGCAGCATGACGACGGCGCCGCCGAGGATCCCGTACACGCGGTCGTAGTGGGTGAAGGTCACCACGTAGATCGCGAAGCCGAGGGTGGCGAGGGCCCATCCTGCGATGGCGAAGAGGGCGCCGTACGACACCCACCGCACCTCCGGGTGCTTGATGTTCGGCGTGAAGTAGTAGAGCAGCGCGATCGCCAGCACGACCAGTCCGACGAGGACCGGCCACTTGAGCACGTTCCAGAGCGCGACCAGGATGCCGCCGAAGCGGAACTGGTCGCCGATGGCCTGGGCGATCGACGGCGTGATCAGCAGGATCGCGGCGATGGCGCCGAAGACGACCATCAGCACGAGTGAGAGCAGCAGCATCGACGACCGGAAGCGCACGAAGCGCCGCCCCTCCTGGATGTCGTAGATGGTGTTCATGGCCCGCCCGAACGCCGACGTGTAGCCCGACAGCGACCACAGGGTGAGCGCGAGGCCGATCCCGAGGGTGACGCCCGGGCTCGACAGGCTGAGGAGCGACTCGAGCGGCGAGCGGAGCGACTCGGCGGTGTTCGGCCCCAGCGCGATGGTGGCGATGCGCAGGATGTCGGCGACCGCGTCCCCGTCGCTCTGGCCGAGCGACACGGCCGACACGACGGCGAGGGCGCCCGGGAACAGGGCGAGCGTGGAGAAGAACGCAAGGGAGGCTCCGGAGTCGATCGTCCGGTGCCGGTAGAAGCCGTGGTAGGTCCGTCGGAGGGCGTATCGCCACGGGATCGGGTCGTGCGCGCCGACGACGAGCCAGCGGTTCCAGCCGGCGACGAACGGTGCCGCGCCCAGATGCCCGAGGAGCCGGAGCACCGGCCAGGTCAGCCGCGAGACGAGACGGCCGGCGGCCCGGAGCGCCGCCCACAGGGGCCGCCAGACGCGCAGGATCAGGCCTTCGGCCGGCCTGCGCGCGATCCCGGTCATGTCGTCAAGAGTATCCGCGTTCCCCACCGCGACACCCCGCTACAGTCGAGGCATGACGTGGGGCGGTGCACCTGGCTCCGGGCGCGAGCCGGGAGAGCCCTTCTCCTCCGCCACGCCGCCGCCCGCGACGATCGCGCCTCCGCGCCGCAGCCCGGCCGGTAATCTCGCCGCGGTCGCCGTGGGGTTCGTCGTCATCGCCTGCTTCGCGGTCGCGGTCGTGGCGTACTTCCTCCTCGTCCTGCCGCCGCAGGTGCTCGTGATCGGCCTGCTGCTGGCGGTCGTGCCGCTCTGCATCGTCCTCTTCGGCATCTGGCTCGTCGACCGCTGGGAGCCGGAGCCGCGGCTCGTCCTGGTCTTCGCGTTCTTCTGGGGAGCCGGGGTCTCGATCGGGGCGGCGCTGCTCTTCGACTTCGCGGTGCAGACCGTCCAGAGCGTGTTCGGCGGGGGCAAGAGCGAGCTGAGCGACATCCTGGGGGCCGTCGTCCAGGCGCCGATCGTCGAGGAGGGCGCCAAGGGGTTCGGCGTGCTGTTGGTGCTCTGGATCTTCCGCAAGCACTTCGACGGCCCCGTCGACGGCGTCGTGTACGCGGCCACCGTCGCGGCGGGCTTCGCGTTCGTCGAGAACATCCAGTACTTCTCGGTGCAGGTGGTCGACCAGGCGTACGGCGGCGCGAGTCTCGCGGGCGTGTTCCTCGTCCGGGCCGTCATGGCGCCGTTCGGCCACATCATCTACACGGCCTGCACCGGCTTCGCCCTCGGGCTCGCCGCCCGCCGCACCGGGCCCTTCGGCGCCATCGGCTACTTCTTCGTGGGGCTGATCCCGGCGATGCTCCTGCACGCCCTCTGGAACGGCGCGCTCGTCGTCGTCGGCGACCGCTTCTTCTCGTACTACGTGCTCGTGCAGGTGCCGATCTTCGCGGCCTGCGTGGTGGGTGTCTTCGTGCTGCGCTGGCTCGAGCGGCGCGTGACCCGCGTGCGGCTCGCCGAGTACGCGCGCGCCGGCTGGTTCGACGACGACGAGGTCAGGATGCTCTCCCAGGGCTCCTCGAGGCAGCGGGCTCTCCGCTGGGCCAGGCGCAACGGCCTGGGCCCCGTCATGCGGGCGTTCATCTCAGACTCGACGCGGCTCGCCTCGACCCGCCAGAAGATCGTGTCGTCGCGGCACTCGGAGGCTGCCCGTGCGGCCGCGACTCGCGACGAGTCGGAGCTCCTCGCGCAGGTGGCGGCGAACCGCGCGCTCCTCCGGCAGCCGCCGCCGTTCCCGCTCGTCTGACCGGCGACCGGCTACGGCGTCGGGTTCGCGGCGTCGTAGCGCCGGAACGACGGCTGCAGCCGCGCGAGCAGCCCGATCAGCACCACGATCAGCGCGCCGCCGAGGAGCGGCGGCCAGACCGTGCCCGCCGCGGCGAGCAGGCCGACGAAGAGGTCGCCGACCCGCGGGCCGCCGGTGACGACCACCGTGAAGATGCCCTGCAGCCTCCCGCGCATCGCGTCGGGCGCGGCGGCCTGCAGGATCGTGTTGCGGAAGATCGACGAGACGTTGTCGGCCGCGCCGGCGGCTGCGAGAGCGACGGCGGCCGCGGCGAGCGCCGGCAGGTTCGCCGAGGCGAGCCCCTCGGTCAGGCTCCCGAGCCCGCGGGAGCCGCCCGACTGCGCGACCCAGAGCACGATCCCGAACGCCGCGATGCAGGCGCCGTAGGCGACGATCGCCCAGTTGACAGCGGCTCCCTGCCGCCGGACCTGGCCGAGCCGCCCGGAGAAGAGGCTGCAGAGGAGCGCGCCGACCGCGTAGGCGGCGGTCAGCACGCCGACGGTCACCGCCCCGCCGCCGATCAGGACGGCCCCGACCACCGGGTAGAGGACGCGCGGCTGCCCGAAGGTCATCGCGATGATGTCGACGACGAAGGTCATCCGGATGTTCGGCGAGCGCTTCAGGAACCGGTAGCCGAAGAGGAGCGACTCGAGCCCCGGGCGCTGGATCTCGCCCTCGGGCAGGATCGCGGGGAGCGCCACGATCCCGAGGAACGCGGCGGTGAACAGCACCACGTCGACCGTGTACGTCGCGCTGAAGCCGACCGAGGCGACGAGCACTCCGGCCAGCGCGGGGCCGACGGTGAGCTGTACGCCGCCGGAGATCCCGTTGAGCGCGGACGCGGCCGGGAGCAGCCGCGTCGGGATGAGGCGGGGGATGATCGACTGCCTGGACGTGTTGATGATCGTCGCCGCGACCGCGTCGACGGTGGTCAGCGCGTAGAGCAGGGCGACGTTGTCGAGGCCGAGGTAGGAGTGCAGGGCGATGAGCGCGGTGGTCGCCCAGGCGACGACCGCGGCGAGGAGGGCGACGATCCTGCGATCGAAGGCGTCGGCGAGCATGCCGCCGTAGAGCCCGGCGACGATCATCGGCACGAGCGAGATCACGCCGACGAGTGCCACCGCGAAGGTGGAGCGGGTGATGTCGTAGATCTCGAGGCCGACGGCGACCAGGGTGAGCTGCGCGCCGATCCCGGAGACGGCCGAGCCGATCCACATCCGGGCGAAGGCGGGCGACGCCCTGAGCGGCTCGAGATCGACGAAGAGGCGCTTCCGCGCGGGAGCTGGGGGAGTCGGGTCGGTGGCGGTCAAGATCCCATTCTCTCAGCGGATCGAAGTGAGCGGTCACATCCCGTTTGCGGAGAGTCGCGCCCCGGGCGTAGCCTGCATGCGTTCGTATCGATGACGACTCTCGGTGCGGTCACACGACGGGCCGGGCACTCGATTCCTTCGCAGGGAGGACGCGAGCGTCCGGCCCGTCGCATCTCACAAGACGCCCCGAAACGCGCTTGACTGGTCTCATGACACACGATGCATCCACCAAGCCCGAGATCGACGCCCCCGAGGGCCCCGCCCCCGAGAGCCTCGAGATCACCGACATCACCGTGGGCGACGGGGCCGAGGCCCAGTCCGGCTCGACGGTCGACGTCCACTACGTCGGGGTCGAGTACGACTCCGGCGAGGAGTTCGACTCCTCCTGGGGCCGCGGCGAGTCGATCAACTTCCCGCTCGCGGCTCTCGTCCGCGGCTGGCAGGAGGGGATCCCCGGCATGCGCGTCGGCGGTCGCCGCCGGCTCGTCCTCCCGCCGCACCTGGCCTACGGCCCTCAGGGCGGCGGTCACCCGCTGAGCGGCAAGACGCTCATCTTCGTGATCGACCTCCTGGGCGTCAGCTGATGGCCGAGGCCGTCAGCGTCCCCACCCTCCAGCTCAACGACGGGACGGCGTTCCCCGCCGTCGGCCTCGGCACCTACAAGCTCGACGGCGACGAGGGCACCCTGGCCGTCCGGAACGCCCTCGACACCGGGTACCGCCTCCTCGACACGGCGCTGAACTACGGCAACGAGGGCGCCGTGGGGCGCGCGGTCCGCGAGACCGACGTGCCGCGCGACGAGATCGTCGTCACGTCGAAGCTGCCCGGCCGCCACCACGGCTACGACGAGACGCTCCGGAGCTTCGACGAGACTCGCCAGAACCTCGGCCTCGACCGGGTCGACCTGTACCTGATCCACTGGCCTCTGCCGCGGATCGACAAGTACGTGGAGTCGTTCCGGGCGTTCAAGAAGCTGCAGGACGACGGGCTCGTCACCTCCATCGGCGTCTCCAACTTCACGAGGGAGCACCTCGAGCGGGTCCGCGACGAGACCGGCGTCGTGCCGGCGGTCAACCAGATCGAGCTGCACCCGTACTTCCCGCAGGCGGCCCTCCGCGCCGTGCACGCCGAGCTCGGCGTCGTCACGGAGAGCTGGAGCCCCATCGGCAAGCAGAGCGAGCTGCTCACCGAGGACGTCATCACCGGCATCGCTCGCGAGCACTCGGTGACCCCGACGCAGGTCGTCATCCGCTGGCACGTCCAGCTGGGCGCCGTCCCGCTCCCGAAGTCGGGCGACGCCGGCCGGCAGCGCGAGAACCTCGACGTGTTCGGGTTCGAGCTGACGAGCGACGAGGTCGAGGCGATCTCCGGCCTCGAGCGCGGCCGCCTCTGGGACGGCGACCCCGAGACGCACGAGGAGTTCTAGCCTCCGAACGACAGGCGGTCGCCCCTCGGAGGAATGTCAGGCGCGCGAGTGATTAGAATCGTGTGCTGTCTTTCCCGAGGGGTGCCCGCCTGTTGCCATCTGAACTCGATCGCGAACGCGACTACGTGTCCACGCTCTACGAGCGCCTCGACACCCTCAAGAACGAGGCGCGCGAGCGGCTCCTCGCCACCCGGCGCGAGACGGTCGGCGGCAACCACCAGAGCCGCAGCGAGCGCGACGCCTACGCGAGGCTCTACGAGGACACCCTCGCGCAGCTGTCCGAGGTCGACGACCGCCTGGCCTTCGGTCGCCTCGAGCTCGAGGAGCCCGACGAGACGACGTCCCCCCGGTCGCTGACCGCCGTCCACGGGGCTCCGTCGGGCGACTACCGCTACATCGGGCGCATCGGTCTCCGCGATCCCGACCACCACCCGATCCTGCTCGACTGGCGCGTGCCCGGTGCGAGCGCCTTCTATCAGGCGACCGCGGCGACCCCGATGGGAGCCCGCGCCAGGCGTCACCTGACCCTCGAGGGCCGCACGGTCACCCGCATCGAGGACGAGGTCTTCGACGCCGCGCTCCTCGACCGGGGCGACGCGCAGCTGCAGGGCGAGGGCGCCCTGATGGCAGCGCTCACAGCGCAGCGCACCGGCAGGATGACCGACATCGTCGCGACCATCCAGGGCGAGCAGGACCGCATCATCCGGTCGGCGCTCGACGGCATCCTGGTCGTGCAGGGCGGCCCCGGCACCGGCAAGACCGCGGTCGCGCTCCACCGCGCCGCCTACCTCCTCTACTCGCACCGCGAGCGGCTTCGGGGCTCGGGCGTGCTCGTCGTCGGGCCGTCGCGCTCGTTCCTCCGCTACATCGAGCAGGTGCTCCCGTCGCTCGGCGAGTCGGGCGTCGTCCTGTCGAGCGTCGGCGGCCTCTACCCGGGCGTCGAGGCGACGACCGACGACGCTCCCGACGTCGCCGCTCTCAAGGGCGCGTCGCGCATGGCCGACCTGCTCCGGCGAGCCGTCCGCTCGCGGCAGATCCCGCCGACCGAGCCGGCCACCGTCGACATCGACGGCGAGCGTCTCGTCGTGCAGCCGCAGCTCGTCGTCGACGCGATGAAGCGGGCGCAGGATCGCGGGAAGCCGCACAACGAGGGCCGCGTCACCTTCAACAAGAACGCGCTCGCCGCCCTCACCCGGCAGCTCGTCGCACAGCTCCGCACGCGCGGCACGACGATCGACGACGCCGACGTCCTCGTCCTCCGCGAAGACATCCGGCAGTCGTACGACGTCCGCGTGCTCCTCAACACGGCCTGGCTGCCGCTCACCCCGCAGAAGCTCCTCGAAGACCTCTACGCCCGCCCGAACTGGCTCCGGAGCATCACGCCCCAGTGGACCGACGAGGAGCGCGCCCTGCTGCGGCGCGAGCGGGGCTCGGCCATGACGATCAGCGACGTCCCGCTCCTCGACGAGGCGGCCGAGCTCCTCGGCGAGTTCGACGTCGCCGTCGATGCGGGGGAGCGGGCGCGCAAGCAGCAGCAGAAGCGCGACATCGAGAACGCCGAGCGCGCCATCGAGAACATGCAGGTCGAGGGCATGGTGTCGGCGTCCGACATCGCCGGGAACTTCGCCGAGCGGGCAGCGTCGATGACGACCGCCGAGCGCGCTGCGGGCGACCGGACGTGGGCGTTCGGCCACGTCGTCGTCGACGAGGCGCAGGAGCTCTCGCCCATGCAGTGGCGACTCCTCGCCCGGCGCTGCCCGCTGCGGTCCTTCACGGTCGTCGGCGACATCGCGCAGGCGTCCTCGCCTGCCTCGGCCGACTCGTGGGACCGCGCGCTGCAGAGCCTCCTCGGTCGCCGCCGCCAGGCCGCGTCCAGCGAGACCGGCCCGTGGCGCCTCGAAGAGCTGACCGTCAACTACCGCACCCCGAGCCAGATCGTCGAGTACGCCGAGCGGGTCGCCCGCGAGTCGGGGCTCCGGATCACCGCGTCCCGGTCGGTCCGCGCGAGCGAGTGGCCGGTGCGGGAGGTCCAGGCGGGTGATGACGCCCGCGAGGCTGTCGTCGAGGCGGTCGCTCTCGATCGCGGCATCGACGCGGTGGGCACGCTGGCGGTCATCGCCCCTGAGGCCCTCGTGGAGGGGTTGGCCGGTGCACTCGAGGAGCGCTTCCCCGGCGATGTCGCGCTCGGCACGAGCTCGCTCACCGCGCCGATCAGCGTCCTGAGCCCCGCCACGTCGAAGGGCCTCGAGTTCGACTCGGTCGTGGTCGTCGGTCCGAGGCAGATCCGCGAGCTCTCCTCGCGGGGCAACGCGAGCCTCTACGTGGCGATGACCAGGCCGACGCAGCGGCTGACCGTGGTCGAGGTGGCCTGAGGCCCCGGGGTCGAGGCAGCGTGAGCCTCAGCGAGAGTGCCGCCGGGCCGATCCTGCGCCCTACTTCGCCCGGAGCCGGACGAGGGCGAGCGCGTACGACTGCCACCAGGTGCCGGCTGCGGGCCCGCCGTTGCAGGTGCCGTCGCTGGCACCGGGCGTCTTGACCCACAGGGTGGCGTCGAGGCGGGTGGTCCCGGAGGCGACCGCGGGGTTCTTGCCGAGGCCGGCGCCCTTCGGGTTGCACCAGGTGCCCTTCCAGCCCTGTCCGTTCCGCGACACGTCGACGACGTAGTGCGACCCGTCCGTCAGAGCGGACACCCGGTCGGCGAACGCGGTCTCGTCTTTCAGCGGGTAGAAGTTCGACACGTTCGTGAAGAAGCCGCGGGCCGATGCGATGCCGGCCGCCTCGAGACGCGGGGCGATCACCTGCGGCGTGACCCAGTGCGAGTTGCCCGCGTCGAGGTAGGTCGCGATGCCGGCTCCGGCGAGGGTCGTGACAGCCGACTTGATCAGCGGCAGCCTGGCCTTCGCGACGGAGGGGCAGTTGCTGATCATGGCGAGGGAGTCGGGCTCGACCAGGACGGCCGCGCGGTGCCCGCGGAGGGCGTCGGCCACGGCCCTGTTCCAGCTGAGGTACTGGGAGGCCGTCAGACCGCCCTTCGAGTAGCCGCCGCAGTCGCGGTCCGGGATCGCGTAGGTGACGAACGTCGGCGTCTTCCCGGCCTTCGCGGCGTTCGCGACGGCGCGGCCGACGACCGTGGCGAGCTGCGCCTTCGAGTACCAGTCGCCGAGCCAGATCGCGACCGGCTGCGACGCGATCCGGCCGATCGCCTTCGCGTCGGCGGTCCTGCGCTGCCGGGTGAGGTCGCTGACGATCGACGCGGCCTTGGAGTCCTTCTGGACGGCGAGGCCGCCGGAGAACAGCTGCTTCGCCTGCGACCGCTGGATCTCGGCGATCGAGAGCACCTTGGGCGGGGCCGTCCTCGCGGCCGTCGCGGCGTCCGCCGGGAACCCCTGGGCGAGCGCTCCGCCGACGACGGCGACGGCGCCCGCGACGGCCAGCGCCCGGACGATCGCGCGGGTGCGGCTGGCAGACATCGTGGCCTCTCGATCGGCGGGTCGGGGTGGTCGCTGTCAAGTCCACCAGAGGGCGGCGCCGACCAGCAGCGCCCGTTCGGGGGACGGAGCGGCCCCAGTCCGGGGTACGCGTCCGAGCGCAGGATCGGGCGGCACCCGAGGCGGGACGCGCAGCCGGGGCCCGCTACCGTTGATCCCATGACCGCAGCCGATGCCTCCGCCCTCGTCGACCGACTTACCGCCGTCGTGGCCGACTTCCCGAAGCCCGGCATCCTGTTCCGCGACATCACCCCGGTCTTCGCCGACGCCGAGGCCTTCGGCGTCGTCTGCGCCGAGCTGGCCGAGCCGTTCGAGGGGGCCTTCACGGCCGTCGCGGGCATCGAGGCCCGCGGCTTCGCGCTCGCCGGAGGCATCGGCGCGCAGACCGGCACCGGCGTCCTGACCGTCCGCAAGGCGGGCAAGCTCCCGGGCGAGGTGCTCAGCGAGAGCTACGCGCTCGAGTACGGAGAGGCCACGATCGAGCTCCGACCGGGCCAGCTGCCGCGCGGCTCGCGCGTCCTGGTCGTCGACGACGTCCTCGCCACCGGCGGCACGGCGGAGGCCTCCATCACGCTGCTCGAGCGCGCGGGCTACGAGGTGGTCGGCGTGGCAGTGCTCCTCGAGCTCGACGGGCTCGGCGGACGCGACCGCCTCGCCTCGCGCGTGCCGGTGCACGCGATCTCGTCGGCGCCGGCCTGACGCGACTCCCGCCCCGCTACGGCTGCGTGAGCAGCCCCTGCGGCACGAGCATCCAGGCGTCGGCGATCGCACAGCCGAGCGCCACGACGACGAACACGAACACCCAGACGAGCCCCGGCACCCGCGTCAGGCGCGCGAGCTGGTCGGCGTCCGACTGGCCGCCTCGGCTGCGGCGCCTGCTCGCCTGAAGCTCGATGCTCGCCCGGAGGGCGCCGAGCGCCAGGACCACCGTGACCACGTGCCCGAAGACCAGCTGCCACTGCGGCGTGGCGAAGAATGTGACGGCGGCGACGAGAGCCGCGCCGACGAGGATCACCCACAGCCCGAACCAGTTCCGGATCTGGATCAGCATCAGCGCGAGCACGACCAGCAGCGCCCAGAGGAGCCCCGCGGAGTAGCCGCGACTGAGCATCCAGGCAGCTCCGAGGGCAGCGAGGGCCGGGGCCGTGTAGCCGGCGAGCAGGGTCAGGACCATGCCGGGCCCGGTGCGCGGCCCCTTCGACACGGTGAGGCCGGACGTGTCGGAGTGCAGCCGGATGCCCGACAGGCGCCTCCCGCTCACGACCGCGGCGAGCCCGTGACCGCCCTCGTGGACCACGGTCACCGCGTGCCGGACGGTGTGCCAGGTGCCCGGCAGCAGGACGAGCAGGATGCCGACGACGAGCGAGCCGACCAGCAGCGGGACCGTCAGCGGCGCCGAGATCTGGGTGACGCGCGACCACAGGGCGGTGAGGGTGTCCACGCCGACAGCCTATTGAGGTGCTGCGCGGCGACTCCTGAGCGGTGGGCAGCGATTCGGCTGGGACCCGAGAGACATTCAGCATCCGTACGGCCCCCGTTCGGGATTTCACCCCCCAATGAGCGCTACCGGCAGCGACCGGGGCGTCGGTAGCGTTCGAGGACCGCTTCGAAAGGCCTCCCATTGACGATCCCGAGTCCGAGTGACGACCTCGTGTCAGCACCGCTGGCCGACGACCGCGCGCCGGAGCCCACGATGCTCGAACGCCTCTGGCGGAGCCAGCACGACGCTGCTCACCGAAGTCCTCGGATGCGCCTTACCGGCCGCAGCCCTCTCGCCCCCGGCGCCCGTCTGTGGTTCGTCGGAGCCGTGGGCGAGCTCGAGGTCGCCGAGCGGCTGCGCGCCCTCGGCACGCGCGGCGAGGCCTGGCGGGTGCTCCACTCGGTGCCGGTCGGCGACGGCGTTCGCGACGTCGACCACGTCGTCATCGGACCGGCCGGCGTCTTCACGCTCACGACCGAGAACCACCCCGGCAAGCGCGTCGTCGTCTGGGACCACTCGGTCATCGCCGACGGGGAGTCGACCCCGTACCTCCGCGACTCCGTCGTCGGCGCCGGGCGCGTGTCGATCCTGCTCGAGACCGCGCTCGGACGCCCCGTGCCGGTCGCGCCGCTCGTGGTCGTGCTCGGCGCGACGCACCTCAGGATCGCGCAGCAGCCGGAGGAGGTCGTGATCGTCCGAGCGGCGGCGATCGAGCGCCACCTGCGCGGCCTCCCCGCGATCCTGACGGTCGACGAGGTCCGCGAGCTCACCCGCGCCGCTCTCAAGCCGCGCACCTGGCACCCGAGGCCCGCCCTCGCGGCACCACCAGCAGAGGCCTCCGCCGCCCCGGACTCGAGGGCCCCCGAGGCGCTCCCGACGCAGGCCGAGCTGCAGTCCTGGTTCGCACGCGTCCGGGCCGAGGTCGACGGCGCGCGCAGGATCCGGGCCGCCTGGGCCGTGGGTGCTGCCGCCGCCCTCCTGCTGGCCGTCGTGCTCGAGGCCCCGACGGTCGTCCAGGGACTCCTCGGCTGACGCCGAGGCGCGTCGTGGGAATCCGCAGGCGGCATCGGGGAGGATGACCGGATGCGATTCCGACCGTGGCTCCTCGTCGTCACCGCCCTCTACCTGCTCTTCGTCGCCTGGATGACCCTCCGGCCCTCCGTCTACGACTCTCAGACCGGTGAGCTCCTCTGGCGCGCCCTCGGCTTCTTCGGCCGGCACTCCTCGACGAGCTGGCTCACCTTCGACGTCGTCGAGTCGATCGCCAATGCGGCCATGTTCGTCCCGCTCGGATTCTTCCTGGCGCTGTTCTTCCCGAAGCGGCTGTTCTTCCTCGCCGTGGCCCTCTGCGTCGTCCTGTCGCTCGGGATCGAGACCTACCAGGGCACGGTCCTGTCGTCGACCCGCGTCGAGGACTACGGCGACGTCGTCCACAACAGCGCCGGCGGCCTGCTCGGGGTCCTCGCGGCGCTGTTCCTCCGGCTGCTCTTCCTGCCGTTCGCGAACGCCGGCCGGAAGCCCCGGCGCTCGCCGCGGTCCGCGTCGGCCGGGCGGTCGCGCGCTGTCCGGCAGTACTGACAGGTGCTAAGCTCTTCAGGTTGCCGTCCAACGGCCGCGGATAAAGAGAGCCTCGCGCATCAGGCGTGAAGCACCGCGCAACGACAGAGAGGGGATCCAGCTATGGCACTTGCACCCGAAGTGAAGACTGCGATCATCGAAGAGTACGCGACCCACCCCGGCGACACGGGTTCCCCCGAAGTCCAGGTGGCTGTCATGACTCAGCGCATCAAAGACCTGACCGAGCACCTCAAAGAGCACAAGCACGACCACCACTCGCGTCGTGGTCTGCTGCTCCTCGTGGGCCAGCGTCGTCGTCTGCTCGGCTACCTGAGCGACGTCGACATCAACCGCTACCGCGCGCTCATCGAGCGTCTCGGCCTGCGCCGCTAGTCCCGCGCACCGCTCGGCTCACGCCGCGTTTCGCAGTTCGTGTCTGAAACACGACACCAGAACGGCCCCTCCTGTCTCAGGAGGGGCCGTTCTGCGTCTCCGGAGAGATCGGCTCTTAGCCGTTTGCCCGATTCTGCTTAGGATGACCCGAGGGGGACTCTGCAGAGTTCATGGGGGAGCGTCGAACTTCGCTCCGGAGTACACAAGAACGAACAACCCCGAAGGTGCCCGAACCAATGAGTCTGACCGAAGAGAAGCCCGTCAAGGTCAAGGCGACGCCGATGCGGCATCGCGTCCGCGGGAACGTCGTCCTCATCCTCTGCGTCATGTACGCGATCTCGTACATCGACCGCACGAACATCTCGACGGCCCTCCCGAGCATCAAGGCCGACCTCTCGCTGACCGACACGCAGCTGGGGCTCGTCGTCGCCGCCTTCTCCATCCCGTACGCGCTGCTCCAGGTGGTCGGCGGCAACATCGGCGAGAGGTTCGGCGCCCGGAAGGCGCTCTTCGTGATCGCGCTGCTCTGGGGAGTCGCGACACTCGCGACCGGTCTCTCGATCGGCTTCTGGTCGCTCTTCGCCGCCCGCATCCTGCTCGGCCTGACCGAGGCGGCCGCCTTCCCGACGGCGACGTCCGCGATGACGAGGTGGGTGCCGTCCGACCGGAACGGCTTCGTCCAGGGAGTCGTCCACTCGGCCTCGCGCCTCGGCAACGCCGCCGCCCCGCTCATCGTCGCAGCCCTCATCGTCTGGGCCGGCTGGCGCGAGTCGTTCCTCATCCTCGGCGTCGTGAGCGCGGTGTGGGGCGTCATCTGGTTCCTGTACTTCCGCAACCGCCCCGACGAGCACAAGAAGGTCACGCAGGTCGAGCTGGCGGAGATGCCGTCGGTGCCGAAAGACGCTGTGCGCCCGCCGGTGCCGTGGAAGCGATTGATCCGCACCATCCTGCCGGTCACCTTCGTCGACTTCGGCTACGGCTGGACCCTGTGGGTGTTCCTGACCTGGCTGCCGTCGTTCCTCGGCGACAGCTTCGGCCTGAAGCTGACCACCTTCGCCGTGTTCACCTCCCTGGTGCTCCTCGGCGGCGTGGTCGGCGACACCGTCGGCGGCGTGGTCAGCGACGCGTTCTTCCGCCGCACCCGCGACATGCGGAGCGCCCGCCGCAACACCCTCATGATCGGCCTGATCGGATCGGCGCTCTGCCTGGTGCCGGTCTTCGTGTTCCACGACCTCACGGTCGCGATCGTGTCGTTGACGCTGTCGTTCTTCTTCCTCGAGCTCTGCAACGCCGTGCTGTGGGCGATCCCGATGGATGCCGCGCCCGAGTGGGCCGGGACCGCCAGCGGCATGATGAACACCGGCTTCGGCATCGCCGGGATCTTCTCGCCCATCGTGTTCGGCGCCCTCGTCGACGCCACCGGCTGGCAGTGGCCGTTCGTCGCGTCGATCGTGCTCCTCGGCGCGGCCGCCGTCGTCGCCTGGCGGATGAACCCGCAGCGCATCTCGTCGACCGACGGCCTCGCCCGGGCGCAGAAGCTGGCCTAGCTCCCGCCCGGCGCCGGAGCCCTGCCCCCCGCCGGGCGCGCGGCTACCGGCGCGAGCGGAACGGCCTACCGGTCAGGGCGAGGCTCAGGGGCGTGCGTCGCAGGATCTCGACCAGCAGCACCGTCCCGACGACCACCAGCACGTACAGCACGACGCTCAGCCACGGGCTCGGGATCATCCGCGGCAGCCAGCCGTCGAAGGCGAGGAGCAGCACCCAGATCAGGAACGGGTGTGCCAGGAAGATGCCGAAGGAGCGGTCGCTCGCCGTGTCGACGAGGCGGGCGGTGCGCGATCCTGCGACACGCCTGTCGGCCCAGGCCGTGCCGATCGCCAGGAACGCGAGGGCGACCGGGATCGACCACACGATCACGACCGGCTGCAGGGCCGTGGACGCCTTGACCGGCGACTGACCGAGCCCGAGGTTGATCGCGTAGACCGCGAGGGAGACGGCGGCGCCGACGGCGGTGATGATCCCGATCAGCCCGCGGCTGCCGCGGACCCAGGCGAGGAACGGCCCCACGTGGTCGGCGGCGATCGCGCCGGCGACGATCAGGAAGCCGTAGCTCCAGAACTCGATGCGGCTGTAGTGGTTGAACGACGCGGTCAGCGCCGGGAAGTACTGGTAGCTGCCGACGATGACGAGCTCGACGGCCAGCGCGATGCCGAGCACGAGCCGGTGGTGCCCGCGCGTCGCCCGGACCAGCCGGACGATCACCGGCAGGAGGAGGTACACCTGCATCGTCACGAGCAGGAAGTAGAGGTGGTACCAGGCCGAGCCGGTGTAGAGGTCGCGCCAGAACGCCGGCAGGAGCGAGAGGAGCGTGCCCTGCGGGTCGTGCAGCCAGTCGGCGACGACGTAGATGGCCGACCAGGTGACGTAGGGGAGGGCGACGAGCAGGAACCGCCTCGGCCAGAACTCCGCCAGGGGCCGCGGCCGCAGCAGGAAGCTGTACACCAGGACGAAGGCCGTGAGGGCGAAGAACACCTCTCGGGTGAAGTGGACCAGGATCAGGAACCCGTTCTGCCCGACGTCGCCGCTCGACGCCGCGTGGCTGACCACGTGCACGGCGATCACGCAGACGAAGGTCAGGATCCGGAGGATGTCGACCTCGTACAGGTGCTTCCGCCTCGGCGACTCCGCGCGCACCGGCGCTGGCGTCGCGGCCGGATCGGCATCCCGAGACGGCGTCGACGCTGCGGTCGGCACGGAGACGGGGTCGCCCGGAGCGCGCAGGTCGCCCCTCTCGCTCACGCTGGCGTCGACTCCGCGAGCAGCTCGCGGGTCCGGCCGCGCTGCACCTTGCCGGTCGGCGTCCGCGGGAGGTCTTCGACCACCGTGATGTCGACCGGCCTCTTGAACCGGGGCAGCTCGGCGTCGCAGCGGGCCGCGAGGTCGGCGGTCAGCGCCTTCCGGGCCTCGTCGGGGCGCGCAGGATCGGCGAGGTCGAGATCGGCGGGGATGACGTACGCCACGGGCACCGACCCGAGGATCTGGTCGGGCCGCGCCACCACGACCGCCTCGCGCACCCGCGCGTCTTCGAGCAGGACGTCCTCGACCTCGGCGGGGTAGACCTTCTCGCCGCCGCGGTTGATGACGTCGTCGGTGCGGCCGGCGAGGTACACCCAGCCGTCGGCGTCGACGTGCCCGAGGTCGCCGGTGCGGAGCCAGCCGTCGGCGTCGAAGCGGTCGGCGGCACGGCCCTCGAAGTAGCCGGTGACGACGCCCGGACCCCGGATCCACAGCTCGCCGATCTCGCCGACGGGCACGGCGCCTCCCGAGGCGTCGCGCGGCTGCACCTCGTCGCCGACCGGCAGCCCGACGGAGCCCGCGCGGGGCTCTTCGCCGAGCGGCGTCGCCGTGATCTGGCTCGCGCCCTCGGTCATGCCGTAGCTGATGATCATGGGGATGCCGGCGAACGCCGTCCGCACGGCCTCGGGCAGGGCCGACGACGCGCTCCGGACGAAGCGCAGCCCCGCCGGCGGCCGCGCGGGCCCGGACTTCGCCAGGACGGCCAGGATCGCGGGCACCGCGTTCAGCCAGGTGATCCGCCGCTCCTCGAGCAGCTCCCAGAAGCCCGTGCGGTGGAATCCGCGGTCGAGGACGAGCGTCGCGCCGGCGACGAGCGTCGAGAGCAGACCGACGACCTCGGCGTTGACGTGGAACAGCGGCAGCGAGTTGAAGCCGCGGTCGTCGCTCGTCAGCGCGTTGTGCCGGGCGATCGCGCGGGCGACGAAGAGCAGCTGCGCCTCGGTCAGCTCGACCCCCTTCGGTGTGCCGGTCGAGCCCGAGGTGAAGAGGATCACGGAGCCCGCCCCCGGCTCAGCGGCGCCTCCGTCGACGGGTGCCGCAGGATCGAAGTCGGCCGCCCCCGCGGGAGAGCACGTCGCGGGGTCGGGCCGCAGCACCGGGACGCTCGACTCGCCGGGCTCGTCGCGGTCGCTCACGATCGCCGCAGAGCCGCCGAGCGACACCGCGCGGAGGGTCTCCGCCCAGGTGCCCTGGGGGTTGACGGGCACGCTCCGCCGACCGGAGGCGACCACGGCGAGGTGGGCGACGGCGAACGCCAGCGGGTCGCCGATGTCGACGACCACGGTCGCATTCGAACCTACGCCGAGGGCGTCGAGGGCTCGCGACCACGAGGTCGCCTGCCGGTCGAGATCGGCGAAGGTGACGACGCGCTCGCTGCGGGCGTCTTCGAGGTAGGCGTCGTCGGGCGCATCGCTCGACCTGGCTGCGATCAGGCTCCGGAGGGTGTCCATGGGATCAGAGTAGCCACGCCCTCTATGCTCCGCCTCTGCCGATCCTGCGGCTGTGGAGAACGTCTGCAGACGCCTGTGGATCCCGCCACACCGAGCGGGTCAGTACCAGTTGTGCGCGACCTCGTGGGCCCAGGCACCGCAGGGGGAGGAGTAGACGGCCCGGATGTAGCCGAGGCCCCAGTTGATCTGGGTCCGGTAGCTGGTCTGCCAGTCGAGGCCGGCGGAGGCCAGCTTGTCTGCGGGCAGGGCCTGCGGGATGCCGTAGGCGTCGCTCGAGGGGTTGAGGGCCGACGTCCGCCAGCCCGACTCCTGGTTCCAGAGGAGCACGAGGCACGACATCTGCGACGACGACCAGCCGTACGAGCCGAGGACGCTCGACGCGTAGGCCTGGGCCCCCGCCGGATCGTCGACGACGCCCGATCCGAGCGATCCGCCGGTCGAGACCGGAGCCGACCCGGCGGACGACCCCGACCCGCTCGAACCCGACCCGCTCGACCCCGAGCCGCTCGACCCCGACCCCGCACTGGAGCCGGACCCTGGGACGGGCGCCGGCGCGGCGACCGGCTTCGGCCGGTGCGCCGCCTCGTTCGCCGCGACGAGCCTCGCGTGCTCGGCGGCGGCGGCCTTCTGCTGCGCCTCGTAGGCGGCCTTCGCCGCCTCGCCCTGCCGGTACTTCGCCTCGAGGGTCGCCGAGGTGTTGTTCAGGGAGGCGAGCTGGGCGTAGAGGGTCTGCTGGTGCGTCGTCGCCGTCGCGACCTCCTGGTCGGCGGCGCGCTGAGCGGCCGTCGCCGCGGCCAGGGTGGTCTGAGCCTTCACCGCGAGGCGGTCGCGCTCGCGGGCTGCGACGCCGGCCTGAGCGCTGAGGGAGGAGACGGCGTGGCTCGCGACGGTCGCGTCGTCGAGGACCGTCTGCCACTGGGCGGTCAGCTGCGACAGGGCGCCGAGCTTGTAGAGGGTGCCGCTGGCGTCGCGCCCGGAGAAGAGCTGGCCGTCGAGCGAGGTGCTGTTCCCGATGCGGTAGAGGTGCGCCGCGAGCTGGCCCGCCTGCTCGTGGGCCTCGCCGGCCTTCTTCTTCTCGGCTGCGAGCTGCTGGTCGAGAGCGCGGGCCTGCTCGGTCGCCGCTTGGAGCCGCGTCTCGGCGTCGGTGCTGGCCGCATCGGCCTTCAGGGCCTCGCTGCTCCGGGCCGCAGCCTCTGTCTCGAGGCCGCTGAGTGCCGACGTGATCTGGTCGACCCGGGTCTTGGTGGCGGCGGCGTTTCCCTTGGCCGCCTGCACCTCGCTCCAGGACGGGTAGGCCGAGGCCGGCTGCGGTGCTCCGAGCACGACCGTCGCGGCGAGACCGGCCACGAGCAGGACGCCGAGGGAGGGCAGAGCCAGGCGCCGGGGCGTGCGCGATCGCCGTGCGTCGTTTGCCATAGGCCCGACTGTAACGCCGATCACACGAGTAACACCAGTAACAGGCGCCACTCCCGTCCCGCTCGCGACTCGCGGTTCGGAGGGATTTCCACGCGGAATGCTAGGATCGCGCCGATACAAAGAAATACGGAACACCCCGGAACAGGTCGGCACGAAGCTGGTCATCGGTGGTGATGTGCGGAAGCCGCGCGGGTTCATCCTGCGCCTCCGACCGTTTCTACTGCTGGCCAGGCACACGCCACCGCCTCCTAAGCGCGGTTCGTCTGCGCACGCCCTCAGGCGTGCCGTCGAGGTCGCCTCCACTCCGCGTGTGCTCCCTGTGCGACATCGCCTGTCAACAAGGTCGGGCGATACAAAACAAAGAGGAGAGAACCCCCATATGGAGGGTCCAGAGATCAAGTTCGCCGAAGCCGTCATCGACAACGGCAAGTACGGCACCAGGACGGTCCGGTTCGAGACCGGCCGCCTCGCGCAGCAGGCTCAGGGAGCCGTCGCCGCGTACCTCGACGAAGACACCATGCTTCTGTCGGCCACTTCCGCCTCGAAGAACCCGAAGGACAACTTCGACTTCTTCCCCCTGACCGTCGACGTCGAGGAGCGCTCCTACGCCGCGGGCAAGATCCCCGGCTCGTTCTTCCGTCGCGAGGGCCGCCCCTCCACCGAGGCGATCCTCGTCTGCCGTCTGATCGACCGGCCGCTGCGCCCGTCGTTCGTCGACGGCCTCCGCAACGAGGTCCAGATCGTCATCACGGTCCTGTCGATCGCGCCCGACGAGTTCTACGACGCCCTGGCCATCAACGCGGCCAGCGCCTCCACGCAGATCTCCGGTCTGCCCTTCTCCGGCCCGATCGCCGGTGTGCGCCTCGCGCTCATCAAGGGCCAGTGGGTCGCCTTCCCGAAGGCGTCGCAGCTCGAGGACGCCGTCTTCGACCTGACCGTCGCGGGCCGCGTCGTCACCGACGCCGCCGGCAATGAAGACGTCGCGATCATGATGGTCGAGGCCGAGGCCACCGAGCACGCCTGGGGCCTCATCCAGGGCGGCGACACCAAGCCCGACGAGGCCGTCGTCGCGCAGGGTCTCGAGGCGGCCAAGCCGTTCCTCAAGGTCCTCGTCGAGGCGCAGGCCAAGCTCGCCGCGCAGTCCGCGAAGGAGATCGCCGACTACCCCGTCTTCCCGCCCTACACCGACGAGGTCTACTCGGCCGTCGCCGCTGTCGCGGAGGAGGAGCTGAAGGGCGTCTACCAGATCGCCGCGAAGCAGGAGCGCCAGGACGCCGACGACGCGCTGAAGGGCCGCGTCAAGGCCGCCATCGCCGAGCAGGTCGAGGCGGGCTCGCTGCCCGCCACCGCCACCGGTCAGGTCTCGGGCGCCTACAAGTCCGTCACCAAGAAGGTCGTCCGCTCACGCATCCTCACCGAGCAGATCCGCATGGACGGCCGCGGCCTCGCCGACATCCGTCCGCTCGACGCCGAGGTGCAGGTCATCCCGCGCGTGCACGGCTCCGCCATCTTCCAGCGCGGCGAGACCCAGATCCTGGGTGTCACCACGCTGAACATGCTCAAGATGGAGCAGCAGATCGACTCGCTGAGCCCGATCACCAAGAAGCGCTACCTGCACCACTACAACTTCCCGCCCTACTCGACCGGTGAGACCGGCCGCGTCGGTTCGCCGAAGCGTCGCGAGATCGGCCACGGCTTCCTCGCCGAGCGCGCCCTCGTGCCGGTCCTGCCGAGCCGCGAGGAGTTCCCCTACGCGATCCGTCAGGTGTCCGAGGCGCTGTCCTCGAACGGCTCGACCTCGATGGGCTCCGTCTGCGCCTCGACGCTGTCGCTGCTCAACGCGGGCGTCCCGCTGAAGGCCCCCGTCGCCGGCATCGCCATGGGTCTCGTCTCCGACGAGGTCGACGGCCAGACCCGCTACGCCGCCCTCACCGACATCCTCGGTGCCGAAGACGCCCTCGGCGACATGGACTTCAAGGTCGCCGGCACCGCCGAGTTCGTCACCGCGATCCAGCTCGACACGAAGCTCGACGGCATCCCCTCGGCCGTGCTCGACGCCGCCCTCAAGCAGGCGAAGGAGGCCCGCACGGCCATCCTGAACGTGCTGAACTCGGCGATCGACACCCCCGACGAGATGGCCCCGACCGCGCCTCGCGTGATCTCGGTGCAGATCCCGCAGGACAAGATCGGCGAGCTGATCGGCCCGAAGGGCAAGACGATCAACGCCATCCAGGACGAGACCGGCGCCGACATCTCGATCGAAGAAGACGGCACCGTGTACATCGGCGCCGTCGACGGTCCGTCGGCCGAGGCCGCCCGCGCCCAGGTCAACGCGATCGCCAACCCGACCAACCCCGAGGTCGGCGAGCAGTTCCTCGGCACGGTCGTCAAGATCGCGACCTTCGGTGCGTTCGTCTCGCTCCTCCCCGGGAAAGACGGTCTGCTGCACATCAGCGAGGTCCGCAAGCTCGCCGGTGGCAAGCGCGTCGAGAACGTCGAGGACGTCCTCGGAGTCGGCCAGAAGATCCTGGTCGAGATCACCAAGACCGACGACCGCGGCAAGCTCTCGCTCGCCCCGGTCATCGCCGAGGAGGCCGACACCGACTCCTCCGGCGCGGCCGAGGTCTCCGAAGACGCGTCGGTCGAGGTCTAGCCTCTCCGAGCCTCATCACGCGAGCGCCCGCCCCGACCCCGGTCGGCGGCGGGCGTTCCGCGTTCCGCCCCCGCGCGGCGCGGCCCCGCGGGTCGGCAGCAGAATTGGCGAAGGGCCAGCGCGATCCCCACCGCACTGGCCCTTCTCGGCGCCGGCTTACCCACCGGCACAGTGTGA
Organism: Frondihabitans peucedani; assembly: GCF_039537585.1. Taxonomy (NCBI): domain Bacteria; kingdom Bacillati; phylum Actinomycetota; class Actinomycetes; order Micrococcales; family Microbacteriaceae; genus Frondihabitans; species Frondihabitans peucedani. The sequence continues at coordinate 48,817 of NZ_BAABAU010000003.1, read as the reverse complement.
CGACGACGCCCCCCACCACGAAGAACGTCGCCCCGGAACCCTCCCAGGAACCGCACACGACAGACACTACGGACGGCCCCTGTGGGCACCACCGCACTCAGCCCAGAGACGGCTGAGCGCTTTCGATGAACCCACTGGCAGCCGTACCCCGGCCCGACGGTGGGCCGGATTGCGAAACCGCCCCGGAACTGGGGTGACGAATTCGGTAACGAGTTGGTGCGCCGCGCTGTTGCGGCCCAGAAGGCGATCTACTCTCGTCTCAGGCAGATATCAGGAGGCAGCGAGTGACCGAACCGACCGCACGCGTCGATTCGTCCCTTCCGCGATCCTCCGCGCGCCGATCCGCGGCCACACAGGACGACGCGCATGAGAATGCGCAGGATCAGCGGCCCGCCGCACCCCACGGCCGCCACTCCGCTCCGACGCAGCCCATCTCCACCGTCCCGGTCGACCTCGGCATCATCCAGCCCCGCCGGCGCCTCGGAGTCTCCGACCTCCGGGTCTTCCCGGTCGCGCTGAGCGGCAACGTCTTCGGCTGGACGACCGACGACGCCCAGACCTTCGACGTCCTCGACACCTACCTCAACGTGGGCGGGAACTTCCTCGACACGGCCGACTCGTACACCGACGGCGCGAGCGAGCGCCTGATCGGGCAGTGGATGCGCTCGAGGCGCTCGCGCGACGACGTCGTGCTCGCCACGAAGGTCGGCAAGAACCGCGACAACCCGGGTCTCACGCCGTGGGCGATGGAGCGTGCCGTCGACGCGTCGCTGAAGCGGCTCGGCACCGACCGCATCGACCTCCTCTACCTGCACATCGACGACACCGAGGTGGCGTTCGAACGCACCCTGCTCGGCGTCGACCGCCTGATCCGGTCCGGCAAGGTCCGCTGGTTCGGCGGGTCCGACCACTCCGGCAACCGGCTCTACGAGGCCAGGATCGCCTCGGGCATGCTCGGCATCGCCCCGATGGTGGCGCTGCAGAACCAGTACAGCCTCGTCCACCGCGCCGAGTACGAGAGAGACCTCGCGAAGGTCGCGGCCCAGCAGCGCCTGGCCGTCATGCCGCGGTTCGCGCTCGCGAGCGGCTTCCTCTCCGGCAAGTACCGCACGAAGGCCGACATCAAGGGTCACCGGCGGGGGAGCGAGGTCGCGAAGCTCCTCTCGAAGCGGAACCTCCGGATCCTGGCGGAGCTCGACCGCATCGCCTCGCTCCACGCCGCGCCGGTCGCCGCGGTCTCCCTCGCGTGGCTGCTGGCCAAGCCGAACGTCGTCGCGCCCGTCGCCAGCGCCACGTCGCCGCAGCAGGTCGTCGAGCTGGCCGAGGCCGCTCGAGTCCAGCTCACGCGGCACGAGGTCGCGGAGCTCGACCGGGTCAGCTCCTAGCGACCCCGGCCCCGCAGCGTCACGCGGACCGCGGCCGCGACGAGCGCGACCAGGACGACGGCGCGCACGGTCAGCGGCAGTCGGCGAGGAGGGCGTCGGTGACGCGGGTGAAGGCCGCCGAGGACGCGATGGCGTCGCCGGCGTAGGCGCCGCTCATGGCACCGTCGCGGGCCAGGTAGAACTCGTCGGCCGCATCGCCCGGCATCGGGTGCGAGGCGTCTCGGAAGAGCTCGTCGAGGGCTTCGGTGTACCAGTCGCGGTGCGCGACGACGACCCGGCGGACGGGGTGGGCCGCCTCCGCGAACTCGGATGCGGCGTTCGAGAAGGGGCAGCCGCGGAAGTCGGCCGACTGCAGGGCCTCGACGATGTCGAGGGCGATGGCGCGGAGCGCGGCGAGCGGCGTCTCGGTGGCGCGCCGGATGTCCTCGACCGACTGCCTGGCCTCGTCGCGGCGGCGTCCGATGTAGTCGAGGACGAGGTTGTCCTTCGACCCGAAGTGCTTGTAGAACGTCGCCTTCGTCACCGACGACTCGGCGATCAGCCGGTCGACGCCGACGGTCCGGATGCCCTCGTGGTAGAAGAGGCGGTCTGCGGTCGCGAGCACGCGCGCCTTGGCGCCGGGGCCCGACTGGAGGCCACGCCCGTCAGGGGAGCGCTGGACGGCCGATGGGGGGAATTCGACCGTCACAGCGTGGCTCCTTGAGGACGATTCGGCTGGAGACCGTCGTCAGGGGAACGACGGTGGCAGACGGATGTCCGACTAGCCGCCGGGCTTCGGGGCCTCGGCCCCTCACTCGGTGGACCGACCCTAGCATGGAGGAGGACAAACAGACGAGTCTGTCTGTCCACAATTGCCGTACCCCAGTTCGGGTGTCAGCGATCCCGTAGGCTCGAACGCGATGAATGGTCCTGTCCCGCTGCCACTCGACCAGGTCGAGCTCTCGTTCCGCGCATCCGGCGACGAGCTCGTCCGCCGGAGCATCCTGACGACCGGTGTCCGGGTGCTCTCCGAGCGCATGGCCGGGGCCCGGAGCGCGACCGTCGGCTTCTGGGTCGCCGTGGGCTCGCGCGACGAGACCGAGGGCGAACGGGGCTCCACCCACTTCCTCGAGCACCTCCTCTTCAAGGGCACCGAGACGAGGTCGGCCTTCGACATCTCCGTGGCCTTCGAGAGCGTCGGCGGCGAGCACAACGCCGCGACCGCCAAGGAGTACACCTGCTACTACGCCAAGGTCCGCGACGTCGATCTCGACATGGCTGTCGATGTCCTCGCCGACATGGTGATCTCGTCGACGCTCGACGAGGCCGAGTTCGAGATCGAGCGGGGCGTCATCCTCGACGAGCTGGCGATGGCCGACGACGACGCGGCCGACGTCGGCAGCGAGCGCCTCTTCGAGTCCGTCTTCGGCGACCACCCGCTCGGTCGGCCCATCGGCGGCTCGCCCGACAGCATCCGCCAGGCGAAGCGCGACGACGTGCTCCGCCACTACCGGGCCAACTACCGTCCGCAAGACCTCATCGTCACCGTCGCCGGTGCCGTCGATCACGACGAGCTGGTGCGCAGGATCGAGGCCGCCCTCACCCGGGCCGGCTGGCCCGCCTCCGCGGGCACCCCGGTCCCTCGTCGCTCCACCGCCCCGGCCCCCTTCGTGCAGGGCGAGCCCGTCCTCGTCCTCCCTCGCCCCCTGGAGCAGGCCACGGTGCTGCTCGGCGTGCCCGGCCTGGCACTCACCGACCCGCGGCGCCCCGTGCTGAGCATGCTGAACGCCGTCCTCGGCGGCGGCATGTCGTCGCGGCTCTTCCAGGAGATCCGCGAGAAGCGCGGCCTCGCCTACTCCGTCTACTCGTTCACGCCCAGCTACTCCGACGGCGGCCTCTTCGGCCTCTACGCCGGCTGCGCGCCCCGCAACGCCCCCGACGTGTCGAGGCTCCTGCTCGACGAGTTCGACCGGCTCGCGGCCGACGGTGCCACCTCCGACGAGCTCGAGCGCTCCCTCGGCATGCTCGGCGGGGCGGCCGCCCTGGCCCTCGAAGACAGCGACACGCGCATGAACCGCCTCGGGCGGGCCGAGATCTCAACGGGCGAGTTCGTCGATCTCGACGAGTCGCTGGCCCGCCTGGCGGCGGTCACGGCCGACGACGTGCAGAGTCTCGCCGCCGAGCTGCGCGCGGGCGTACTGTCCACGGTGGTCGTGGGCGACGTCGATCCTGCGCTGTTCGATCCGTCCGACGTCCGGCCCGCGGCGACGACGCCGCCGGCCCTTCCGTGAATCAGGAGGCGACAGTGTCGCACTACCTCTACCTCGTCCGGCACGGCGAGCAGCAGGACGCCGAGTACGGCCTCCCCGACGGCCCGCTCTCCGAGCGGGGCAAGCGGCAGGCCCGCGCGATCGCCCAGCGGCTCGGCGGGGTCCCGTTCGACGCGGCCTGGCACTCGCCCCTCGAGCGCGCCGCCGAGACGGCCACGATCATGACCGAGATGATGCCGGCCCTGACGCCGGAGCCGTCGACGCTCCTGTTCGACTGCATCCCCTGCGGGCCGTCGCCCGACATGCCGCAGGCCTACAAGCCGTTCTTCGGGGGAGTGACCGAGCAGGAGATCGAGGCCGGCGAGGCGCAGATGTCCGACGCGGTCGCCGAGTGGCTGACGCCGGCTCGCGAAGACCGACACGACCTCCTCATCACGCACAACTTCGTGATCGGCTGGTTCGTCCGCGAGGTGTTCGGGGCGCCGTCCTGGCGCTGGATGGGCGTCAACCAGGCCAACTGCGGGCTCACGATCATCCGGGTGCGCTCGGCGAAGCCGCCGGAGCTCGTGACGCACAACGACCTCGGGCACCTGCCGGTGGAGCTCCGGACCGGCCTCCCGGTCGAGCAGCCGCTCTAGCCGGAGATATCCGGCGCGTCGACGGCGCTCAGGCGCTTGGCGTACCAGTGCGTCGCGTTCGGGTTGTCGTTGTAGGGCTCGATCGACGAGTAGCCGGTCGAGCGGTAGAGGCCCCCGGCAGCGGTCAGGCTGTCGTTGGTGTCGAGCACGGCCTCCGTCGCTCCGAACCGGGCGGCGCGACGCTCGAGCTCGGCGAGCAGGGCCTTGCCCAGCCCGTGCCCACGGCCGTCCGGCGACACGAAGAGGTGCTTGACCTCGTACCTGACCTCTCCTGACGAGCCGGCGTCGATCCTGCGGATGCCGCCGCAGGCCACGGCCTCTCGATCGTCGAGGTCGACGACGACGAACACTCCGCGCGGCGGCACGAACGCGGCCGAGTCGGGGAACGTGGTGGTGTACCCGGCAGGATCGGGGAACGTCGCGATCCGCTCGGTGAAGTAGGCCTCGAGGAGGGCGTGCGCCTCGGGCTCGTCGACAGGGACCTCGCGATAGTGCACCACGACGACGATGCTAGCGACCCCCGGGTAGCCTTGACGCATGACAACTCGTGTCGCCGTGGTCGGAGCAACAGGCAAGATGGGGCGGCTGTTCCTCCGGCTGATCGACGACGACCCGGAGCTCGAGCTGCACGCCGGCCTCTCGTCGAAGGACGACCTCGAGGGCGTCGTCGGTGCCGCCCTCGTCGTCGACGTGACCGTGCCCGCCGTGAGCCCCGGCATCGTCGAGAAGGCCGTCCGGGCCGGCATCCCGGTCCTCGTCGGCACCTCCGGCTGGTCGGAGCCCCGGCTCGCAGCGCTCCGCCGCGTCGTCGCCGAGGTCGACGGGCCCGGCGTCCTGGTCATCCCCAACTTCTCGGTCGGATCGGTGCTCGCCACCACCTTCGCCACGATGGCGGCCCGCTTCTACGAGTCCGTCGAGATCATCGAGACCCACCACCCCGGCAAGGTCGACTCGCCGTCGGGCACCGCGATCCGCACGGCGGAGCTCATCGCCGCGGCACGGCGCGACCTCGGGCCCGTCCGCGCGCCGCACGCCGACCAGCGGGCCCGCGGGCAGCAGGTCGCCAGCGTGCCGGTGCACAGCCTCCGGCTCCCCGGCATCGAGGCCCGCCAGGAGGTCGTCTTCGGCGGCACAGGCGAGACGCTGTCGCTCCTCCACGACACGACGGCGCAGTCGGCCTACGAGAAGGGCATCCGGCTCTCTCTCGACGCGGCGCCCACCGTCACGGGAGTCGTCGTCGGCCTCGACTCGATCCTGTCGCTCGGGGCCCCGGAGTGACGACCCCGTGAAGGGCAGGATCGCGGCCGTCGTGATGTGCGCGCTCCTCGTGCTCTACCTCGTCCTCATCGCCCAGCGGGCCGTGCTGTTCCTCGAGACCGGCGAGCCGGTCGCGATCGTGATCGGAGTCGCGCTGTTCGTGCTGCCGATCATCGGCGTCTTCGCCCTGCTGGCCGAGGTGCGCTTCGGCTGGACGACCGAGCGCATCGTGAAGCAGCTCGAGAGCGAGGGCTCGCTGCCCGTCGACGACGTGCCCCGCCGGGCGAGCGGACGCTACGAGCGGGAGGCGGCCGACGAGGCGTTCCCGGGCTACGCCGACGCCGTGAAGGCCAGCCCCGACGACTGGCGGGCCTGGTTCCGGCTCGGGCTGGCCTACGACGCGTGCGGAGACCGGCGCCGCGCGCGCGGCGCCATCCGGCGCTCCATCCGCCTGCGGCGCGAGCCCTCCAGCCCTACTTGATCAGGGCGTCGAGCGCCTGCTCGGCCGTCTCGTGGCGGAACACGAACCCGTCGTCGAGCAGCCTCTGCGGCACCACCTTCTGGCTCGACAGCAGCATCTCCTGGCCGGCGTCGCCGAGCAACCCGCGGATCGCGAACTCGGGGACGGCGAGCCGGTAGGGCTTGCCGAGGTCTTCGGCGACCCGCGCGGTCAGGCGGTTGCTGGTGGCGGGGACCGGGCCGGCGAGGTTGACCGGGCCTTCGAGGTCGCTGCTCAGCAGGTGGACGATCGCCGCGGCCTCGTCGTGGAGGCTGATCCACGGCCAGATCTGCGAGCCGTTGCCGAGCCGTGACCCGAGGAACGCCTTCGTCAGGGCGAGCAGCGGCTTCATCGCGCCGCCGGGCCCGATGACGATCCCGGTGCGGAGCAGGACGACGCGCGTCGACTCCGGCGCGCCCTCCGCCTCGGCCTCCCAGTCGGTGACCACGTCGGCCAGGAACCCCGTGCCGCGGGTCGAGTCCTCGGTCAGGATGTCGAGCGGCCGGTCGCCGTAGACGCCGACCGCGGACCCGCTCAGGAAGACGCTCGGAGGGGTCTCGGCACGTCGCATCGCCTCGACGAGGGTCCGCGTCGCGGTGACCCGGGAGTCGTGGATCTCGTGCTTGTAGGCAGGCGTCCACGGGAGCTTCGACAGCGACGCCCCGGAGAGGTTGACGACCGAGTCGGCGCGGTCCATCAGCGTGTAGTCGAGGATGCCCGCGGCGGGCGACCAGGTGAACTCGGTCGGCTTCGACGGAGGCCGCCGCACCAGGGTGAGCACGGTGTGCCCGGCCGCCTCGAGCTGCCTGGTGACCTCGGACCCGATCAGCCCGGAGCCTCCGGCGATGAGAACGGTCGAGCCGGTGGAGTCGTTCGGAGTCATGGAGCGCCCTTCGTCGGGTTCAGCGTAGACGGGCGTCCGCCCGGTTGGCTGGGGACGCCGCCGTGAATGTCTCCGCTCGCCGGTAGTCTCGTTCCCGTGCCAGAAGAAGCCTCGACCACGCCCGCATCGACCACGCCCGCATCGTCGGAGCCCGCAGCCACCGAGCCCACCGCCACCGAGCCCGCAGCCACCACGCAGGCCGGCACCTCCGAGCTCGCCGCGGCCAGCGCTGCTCACGAGGGCGCTCGCGCCCGGCCGACGCCGGAGTTCCGCAGCGACGTCACCGTCGAGCTCGTCCGGTCGAGCGCCCACGACTCCGACGTGCTCTTCGCGGCCCGCGTCTCGACGATGGGCGAGCAGACCCTCGAGGGCGCGCAGGCGAGCGCCGAGAGCGAGGGGGCGACGAAGGGCGCCGGTCTCATCAACTACCTGATGCGCGACCGTCACGGCTCCCCGTTCGAGCACAACTCGATGACCTTCTACGTCCAGGCGCCGATCTTCGTGTTCCGCGAGTTCATGCGGCACCGCATGGCGTCGTACAACGAAGAGAGCGGCCGCTACCGCGAGCTCAACCCGGTCTTCTACGTGCCCGCCGAGACGCGCAACCTGGTCCAGGTCGGCAAGCCCGGCGCCTACGACTTCGTGCCCGGCACCGCCGACCAGTTCGAGCTCGTCGACTCGGCCGTCCGCGAGTCGTCCGTCCAGGCCTTCGACGCCTACCAGGACATGCTCGACGCCGGCGTCGCCCGCGAGGTCGCCCGCATCGTCCTGCCTCTGAACATCTACTCGTCGATGTACGTCACGGTGAACGCGCGCTCCCTGATGAACTTCCTGAGTCTCCGCACCAAGCGCGAGGGCACGCACTTCCCGTCGTTCCCGCAGCGCGAGATCGAGATGTGCGCCGAGAAGATGGAAGACATCTGGGCCGGGCTCATGCCGCTCACCTACGCCGCGTTCGGCAAGAACGGCCGTGTCGCCCCGTAGTCGGTCCGCGGTCGCCCGGCGTCTACTCGACGCTCGTCAGGAGGCCGTTCTCCTCGACCAGCTCCCGAGACAGCACCCGGTAGCCCTGCCCCTCGAAGAAGATCGTCGCGCGGTCCGCCTCGCTCTCCATCACGGTGCCGCGGCCCCATTCGCGGTGCTCGACCTCCGTCTCCACGTCGAGACAGCGCTCGGGTGACTCGTCCGGGGCGTCGTCTGAGACCTCGTCCGCGGCCACGGTCCCGCTGTCGTGCTCCTGCGCCGCGGTTCCGGCAGCCCCGTGATCCTGGGCGCCGGTCTCCTCGCAGAGGTCGCAGTGCCCGCACTCCTGAGCGTCCTGCTCGCCGAAGTACCCGAGCAGCACGCGCCGCCGACAGGTCCGCGCCTCGGCGTAGGAGCGCATCATCTCGAGGCGGGACGCGGCGATGCGCTCCTGCCCGCCCGTCACCTCCCGGACGCGCGCGACGGCCTCCTCGGCATCGACGGGGCCGTCCGCGACGAGCCCGCGGTCGTCGGAGCGCACGACGCCCGCCTCCTCCAGCAGATTCGCGACGGAGCCCGCGGTCCGACGAGCGAGCCCGGACCGCTCCGCGACATCGACGACGGTCAGCGGCCCGTCCGCCTGCTCCAGCGCCTCGACCGCCCGCCGGACCGTCGCCCGACCCGGCTTCCGCGACGCGAAGAACGCCCGTAGCCCGAGGTCCTCGCTCCGATAGTGGAGAGTCGCCGACGCCTCGTCGCCGTCGCGCCCGCTCCGGCCGATCTCCTGGTAGTACGCGTCGATCGACTCCGGCACCGCCTCGTGCACCACGAAGCGCACGTCCGGCTTGTCGATCCCCATGCCGAAGGCGCTGGTCGCGACGACGACCCGCGTCTCGCCGTCGTGGAACCGCCCGTGGATCCCGTCCCGCCGCTTCGCCGCGAGCCCGCCGTGATACGCCTCCGCCGACAGGCCGCGATCGCGCAGGATCGCCGCCAGGCTCTCGGTGTCCTTCCGCGTCGCGACGTAGACGAGCCCCGACCCGGGTGCGGCCTCCGCGCGGGCGACGACCTCGTCGGCCACCGCGTCGCGCTTGGCGTCCGCGTCGGCGTGCCGGACGACGGCGAGCCGGATGTTCGGCCGGTCGATCCCGTGACTGACGATCGCAGGATCGCGCATCCCCAGCCGGTCGACGATCTCCCGCCGGACGGGCAGCGACGCGGTGGCCGTCAGCGCGAGCGTCGTCGGATGCCCGAGCCGCCGCACCGCGTCGCCGATCCGTAGGTAGTCGGGGCGGAAGTCGTGCCCCCACGACGACACGCAGTGCGCCTCGTCCACGACCACGAGCGCGACGCCGCGCTCCGAGAGCCGCTCGAGGATCTCCGGCTTCGCGAGCTGCTCCGGCGACACGAACAGGATCGACGCCCCGCCGCCCTCGACCATCTCCCACGCGGCGGCGAGCTGCGACGCGCTCTTCGACGAGTTGACGGAGGCGGTGGGCGGAGCGCCGGGGGCCTCGAGGAGACCGGCCTCCTGGTCGGCCTGCAGGGCGATCAGCGGCGACGCGACGACGACCGGCGCGTCGAGCAGGACGGCCGCGAGCTGGTAGACCGCCGACTTGCCGTAGCCCGTGGGCATGATGGTCACGACGTCTCGTCCCGCGAGCAGGTGCTCGACGGCCTCGCGCTGGCCGTGGTGGACGTGCTCCCAGCCGAAGCGCTCCAGGGCCGTGCGGTCGAGGTCGGGCAGGTCGGGCTCGTGCGTGTCCGGATCGTTCGGGTCCGGATCGTTCGGGTCCGGGTCGTTCGGGTCCAGGTCGGTCGTGCCGGTCGGTGCTGTGCTCACGTCCAGCATCGAACCCCGCCGCGTCCGTGCTCGTGGGGGGTTGCAAAACCCGGACGATTCCTGCAAGGGGTGGCGGTGCCGATACTCTGTAGGGGTGTCGAACATCGCGAATCCCTTCGGTCAGGTCCTGGTCGCTCTGGTCACGCCCTTCACGGCCGACGGCGAGGTCGACTGGCCGGGCGTCGAGAAGCACATCGACGACTGCATCAACGCGGGCGCCGACGGCATCGTCGTGACCGGCACCACCGGCGAGACCTCGACGCTGACCGACCCCGAGAAGCTGCGGCTGGTCGAGGTGGGCAGGTCGGTCGCGGCCGGCCGGGCGAAGATCATCACCGGCGGCGGCTCCAACGAGACCGCCCACGCGATCCAGCTCTACAAGGCCAGCGAGAAGGCCGGCGCCGACGGCGTCATGATCGTCACGCCGTACTACAACAAGCCGACGCAGGCCGGCATCCTGACCCACTTCCGGATGATCGCCGACGCGACCGACCTCCCGGTGCTGCTGTACGACATCCCGGGCCGCACCGGCGTGCCCATCCGCTACGAGACGATCCTGCGCGCCGCGAAGCACCCCAACATCGTCGGCGTGAAAGACGCCAAGGGCGACTTCGCCGAGGTCAGCCGGGTGCTCAACCAGACCGACCTGCTCTACTTCTCCGGCGACGACACGAACGTGCTCCCGCACCTCTCGATCGGCGCGACCGGCCTCATCGGCGTCACCGCGAACATCGCGGCCGCGCCCTACCGCACCATCGTCGACGCGGTGAACGCGGGCGACCTCGCGACCGCGACGGCCGCCCACAAGCAGCTCGAGCCGCTGGTCCGCGCCGTCATGACGCACGTGCCCGGCACGGTCGCGGCGAAGTACATCCTCCACGGCCTCGGCCGCATCTCGAGCCCGCGGGTCCGCCTGCCGCTCGTCGGCCCCGAAGACACCGAGGCCGCCCTGATCGAAGACGAGCTGTCGCACGTGGGGCAGATCCCCGGCGTCGACTTCTCGTCCTTCCGCCCCGACCGCAACGCGGCCGCGGGCGGCGCCCTGCCGAAGGTGCACGGCACCACGCGCTAGCGCGGGCCCACCACCCGCGCGCCGGGCACACAGACCTACACCGGAGGCTCACGACCTCGCACACGAACACCAAGGAACAGATGCCCACGACAATCCAGACTCCCCGCGCCCTCGAGAAGGGCACGCTCCGTGTCATCCCGATCGGCGGCCTCGGCGAGATCGGCCGCAACATGACCGTCTACGAGCTCGACGGCAAGCTCCTCATCGTCGACGCCGGCGTGCTCTTCCCCGAAGAGCACCAGCCGGGCGTCGACCTGATCCTGCCCGACTTCTCGCCGATCAAAGACCGTCTCGACGACATCCTCGGCGTCGTCCTGACGCACGGTCACGAAGACCACATCGGCGCGGTCCCCTACCTCCTCCGTCTCCGTAAAGACATCCCGCTGCTCGGGTCGACCCTGACCCTGGCGCTCGTCGAGGCGAAGCTCAAGGAGCACCGCATCCAGCCCTACACGCTGGCGGTCAAGGAGGGGCAGATCGAGAAGCTCGGCCCGTTCGAGCTCGAGTTCGTCGCGGTGAACCACTCCATCCCCGACGCGCTCGCGGTCGCGATCCGCACCTCGGCCGGGCTCGTGCTCCACACGGGCGACTTCAAGATGGACCAGCTCCCGCTCGACGACCGCATCACCGACCTCCGGGCCTTCGCCCGCCTGGGCGAGGAGGGTGTCGATCTGTTCCTCCCCGACTCGACGAACGCCGACGTCCCCGGCTTCACCGCTCTCGAGCGCGACATCGGGCCGGTCCTCGACGACATCATCGCCCGCGCTCCGCGCCGGGTCGTGGTCGCGAGCTTCTCCAGCCACGTCCACCGCGTCCAGCAGGTGCTCGACGCCGCACACGCCAACGGGCGCCGCGTCGCGTTCATGGGCCGCTCGATGATCCGCAACATGACGATCGCCGCCGACCTCGGCTACCTGAAGGTCCCCGAGAACGTCCTCATCGACTCGAAGAAGGCGAAAGACCTCCCCGACGACCGGATCGTCTACATGTCGACCGGGTCGCAGGGCGAGCCGATGGCGGTCCTGGCGCGGATGGCGAACCTCGAGCACCAGATCGAGATCGGCGAGGGCGACACGGTCATCCTGGCCTCGAGCCTCATCCCCGGCAACGAGAACGCCGTCTACCGCGTCATCGACGGGCTGACCAAGCTCGGCGCGCACGTCGTGCACAAGGGCAACGCGAAGGTGCACGTCTCCGGGCACGCCTCCGCCGGCGAGCTGCTGTACTGCTACAACATCCTGCGCCCGAAGAACGTCCTGCCCGTCCACGGCGAGCACCGGCACCTCTTCGCCAACGCCGCGCTGGCCGAGCGCACGGGCGTGCCGCGGAAGAACATCATCACCGGGCAGGACGGCATCGTGGTCGACCTCCGCGACGGCGTCGTGACCGTCGCCGGTCAGCTCGACCTCGGCTACGTGTACGTCGACGGCTCGACCGTGGGCGAGATCACCGACGCCGACCTGAAAGACCGGCGCGTGCTGGCCGAGGAGGGCTTCATCAGCGTCTTCCTGGCGATCGACCCCACCACCGGTCGCGTCGTCGTCGGCCCCGAGATCCAGTCGCGCGGATTCGCCGAAGACGAGTCGGTCTTCGACGACGTGCGGCCGAAGATCCTGGCCGCGCTCACCGAGGCCGCCGAGAACGGCACGCGCGACGCGCACGCCTTCAGCCAGGTCGTCCGCCGGACCGTCGGGCGCTGGGTCAACAGCCAGCACCGCCGTCGTCCGATGATCGTCCCGGTCGTCATCTCGGCCTGATCCCCGGCCGATCCCGGCCCTCCTCGTGGGGCGCGTGTTACTGGTGTGACTGGTGACACGCGCCTCCGAACGAGCCTGCTGACGGTGGCGGCCTGTACCTTTGCGGCATGGCTACGAGCACGAAACCGTCGTCGCGCCCTCGCGCGTCTTCGAAGACCCCTGTGTCGACGAAGGCTCCGGCGCGCGGTTCCTCGCGCTCCGGCGCCGCCGCGACCAAGCGGCTCCCCGCGTCCAAGGCGCCCGCCACCCGCGCCCCCGTGCCGGTGCACGAGGGCCCCGGTCTCGGCACGCGCGCGTGGCTCGGCCTCGCCCACATCGTCGGCGCGGGCTTCCGCGTCCTCGGCAAAGAGTCCCTCGATCCTGCGGAGCGCCGCGACGGCGTGCCCTTCTTCCTGGTGCTCCTCGCGGTCGCCGGCGCCGTCGTCGAGTGGCTGAATCCGGCCGACCCGATCGCGATGGCTCTCGACCACTACACGTTCGGCGGGCTCTTCGGCCGCGTCGCCTACGCCCTGCCGGTCATCATGGTGGTCTTCGCCGGCTGGCTGTTCCGACACCCCTCCTCCGTGCACGACAACACCAGGATCGGCATCGGGCTCGGCCTCCTCGTCGTCTCGATCAGCGGTCTCTGCCACATCTACGGCGGGCGTCCCGTCGCGTCCGACGGCATGGCCGGCCTCGCAGCGGGCGGCGGCATCCTCGGCTGGGTCGTCGCGTCGTGGATGGTCAACCTCCTCACCGTCTGGGTGGCGGTCCCGGTGGTCTGCTTCGTCCTGGCGCTGTCGATCCTGATCGTCACGAAGACGCCGCCGAACCACATCGGCCGACGCGTCCACGAGCTGTACGCCTACCTCTTCGACGCCCCCGGGCCCGACGATGCTGCCTCCGCGCCCTCTCGCGGCCGAGACGAGACCGGGCAGCAGCCGATCGACGGCGTCGACGACGAAGACGCCGACTCGCTCCCGTGGTGGCGCCGCAACAAGAGCGGCCGCGAAGAAGACCCCGCGTACGACACCCCCGTCGTGGCCGAGACGGCACCGACCGAGGGCCTGGGCTCGCGCAAGCGCCGAGGCCGTCGAGGGGAGTCCGCGTCGTTCACCGACATCATCGAGGGGCAGCCCCCGGTGCCCGCGCCAGTCGTGCCGTCCACGGCCGGGGCGCCCGAGCCGTTCGGCGCCGCCGCCGCGGCGACTGCCGAGACAGACCTGCTGAGCGACCTTGGCTTCGCAGAAGAGGCCGTCCGTCACCTGTCGGGCGACGACTCCGCGACGACGGTCCTCCCGAGCCTCCCCGCGACCGCGGCGGCACCCGCGGGGCCCGTCGTTCCGGCCGCGAGCCTCGGCCCGTCCGACGCCGCCTCGGAGTTCTTCGAGCCCGACGAGGCCGACGAGCCGCAGCGCCTCGACCTCGTCGACGACGACGCCGCGCCCTACCGTCTCCCGGCCGTCTCGACGCTGAGTCCGGGCGATCCTGCGAAGACCCGGAGCGAGGCGAACGACACCATCGTCGCCGCCATCACCGAGGTGCTGACGCAGTTCTCCGTCGACGCCCGCGTCGTCGGCTTCTCGCGCGGCCCGACCGTGACGCGCTACGAGATCGAGCTCGGCCCGGGCGTCAAGGTCGAGAAGGTCACCGCGCTGTCGAAGAACCTCTCGTACGCCGTCGCCTCCAACGAGGTGCGGATCCTGTCGCCGATCCCCGGCAAGAGCGCCATCGGTGTCGAGATCCCCAACACCGACCGCGAGATCGTGTCGCTCGGCGACGTCCTGCGCTCCTCCACGGCGACGAAGAGCACCCACCCGATGACCATCGGCGTCGGCAAAGACGTCGAGGGCGGCTACGTCGTGGCGAACCTCGCGAAGATGCCGCACCTCCTGGTCGCCGGGTCGACCGGCTCCGGCAAGTCGATCTTCATCAACACGCTGATCACCTCGCTCCTGATGCGCGCGAAGCCGACCGACGTCCGCATGGTGCTGATCGACCCGAAGCGCGTCGAGCTGTCGATCTACGCGGGCATCCCGCACCTGATCACGCCGATCATCACGAACTCCAAGAAGGCCGCCGAGGCTCTCCAGTGGGTCGTGAAGGAGATGGACATGCGGTACGACGATCTCGCGTCGTTCGGCTTCCGTCACATCGACGACTTCAACAAGGCGGTCGTGAACAACGAGATCGTCCTGCCGCAGGGGAGCGAGCGCTCGCTCAAGCCCTACCCCTACCTCCTCGTGGTCGTCGACGAGCTCGCCGACCTGATGATGGTCGCGCCGCGCGACGTCGAGGACTCCATCGTCCGCATCACGCAGCTCGCCCGCGCGTCCGGCATCCACCTCGTGCTCGCCACGCAGCGGCCGTCCGTGGACGTCGTCACGGGCCTCATCAAGGCCAACGTGCCGTCGCGCCTGGCGTTCGCCGTGGCGAGCGTCACCGACTCCCGCGTCATCCTCGACCAGCCGGGCGCCGACAAGCTGATCGGCCAGGGCGACGGCCTCTTCCTCCCCATGGGCGCCTCCAAGGCCATGCGCATCCAGGGCGCCTGGGTCCAGGAGAGCGAGATCAACGACGTGGTCGCGCACGTCACGCGGCAGGCGCGGCCCGAGTACCGCTCCGACGTCGCGGCCGTGGTCGAGAAGAAAGAGATCGACGGCGACATCGGCGACGACCTCGAGCTCCTCCTCGCGGCGGCCGAGCTCGTCGTCTCGACGCAGTTCGGCTCGACCTCGATGCTGCAGCGCAAGCTCCGCGTCGGATTCGCCAAGGCCGGGCGCCTGATGGACCTCATGGAGTCCCGCGAGATCGTCGGCCCGTCCGAGGGCTCCAAGGCGCGCGACGTCCTCGTGACCGTCGAGCAGCTGCCCGGCGTCCTCGCGAAGCTCCGCGGCCTCGAGGGAGGCTCCCAGGGCTCGGCGCCGGCCAGCCCGACGGTCGACGACCCGCGCTACGCACCGCGTCCCGACGCTCCGGCGGAGCGCGCGGGCGGCGACCGCTCGGCGGGCGACCGCTACTCCGCCGACCCGGTCGGCGACCTGACCCGCGGCTACGAGGAGGTCGACGGCGACGACGGGTCCGAAGACGCCTGGGGCCTGACAGGACGAGACTGAGTCCATGAGCTCCTCACCGAACGGCGACACCCCTCGTGCCAAGGCCTTCCCCCTGACCGGGCGGATCGTCAGCCGCGGCGACGGGCCCGCATCGACGGCGAACATCGCCAACATCATCACGGTGGTCCGCATCCTGATGGCCCCGGTGTTCTTCGTCCTGCTGATCGCCGACGACCACGCCGACGGTGCGCTCCGCGTCTGGGCGGCCGTCATCTTCGTGGTCGCGATCCTGACCGACAGCCTCGACGGGTTCCTCGCCCGCCGTCAGAACCTGGTGTCCGACTTCGGCAAGATCGTCGACCCTCTGGCCGACAAGGTCCTGACCGGCGGGGCGTTCATCGTCCTGTCGGTGCTCGGCGAGCTGCCCTGGTGGGTGACCGTCCTCATCCTGGTCCGGGAGGTCGGCATCACCGTCTACCGGTTCATCGCGCTCCGCGACCGCGTCATCGCCGCCTCTCGCGGCGGCAAGCTCAAGACCCTGCTCCAGGGGGTCGCGCTGACGCTCGCCCTGTTCCCGTTCGTGCACTGGTTCGGCCACTGGTTCGACTACGTGAACATCGTCGTCATGTCGGCGGCGTTCGTGGCGACGATCCTGTCGGGGCTCGACTACATGCGGGTGGCGCTCCTGCACTCGCGGAGCCGCTCCGGCGGGGCAGCGTGACCACCGCCGTCGATCTGGTCGCCGAGCTCCGCTCGGCCGGCCTGACCGTCGCAGTCGCCGAGTCGCTGACGGGCGGGCTGGTCGTCGCCGAGCTGGTCTCCGTACCGGGGGCGTCCGCCGTCGTCGCGGGCGGCGTCGTCGCCTACCAGACTCTGCTCAAGCACTCCCTCCTCGGCGTCGACGCCGGCCTGCTCGAGCGCGAGGGAGCCGTGCACCCCGACGTCGCGGCTCAGATGGCCCAGGGCGTCCGCCAGCGCCTGACCGTCGACGGCCGCCCGGCCGACGTCGGCATCTCGACGACGGGTGTCGCCGGGCCCGACCCGCAAGACGGCAAGCCGGTCGGCACCGTCTACGTCGGTGTCTCGCTCGGCTCCCACGTCGATGTGACAGCTCTCTCTCTCGAGGGCGACCGCGAGGCAATCCGCAGGGCCACCGTGTCCGAATCCCTTGCGGCGGCTGAGAGGCTGCTCCAGCGATCTCGGGAATAGCGCGGGTTTCGGTCGCGTTACAACTCGCAGGTACACACGGCGCATTCAAAGTCTGCTGGCTATGGTTACAGCAGCGGTCGCATTAGTGTTACTCACCCACCTGGTACTTCGATCACGGTGGGTCGTCCTCAGGAGGAGGGTCCTATGGTTCTCGTACGTCAAGAAATCGGTGACGTCCTTCGTGACTTCCGCCTGCAGAAAGGCCGCACGCTCCGCCAGGTCGCTTCGAAGGCCAGCGTCGCGCTCGGTTACCTGAGCGAGGTCGAGCGCGGTCAGAAAGAGGCCAGCTCCGAGATCCTCGCTTCGGTTGCGGATGCTCTCGAGACGCCCATTTCCACCATCATGCGTGAGGTCGGAGACCGCATGGCGGTCCTCGAGGGGCTCAGCCCCGTCCCCGACACGCTCCCCGACGACCTCGTCGCCGAGTTCGACGCCGACCTCGCGGTCCGGTAGAACGCACCGGCTCCGAAGCGAACGCCCCGACATCGTCGGGGCGTTCGTGTTTCCCGGCTCTCGCTGAGCCTCCGGACCTCCAGGAAGGTACCCTCGCCTCGTGCGCAAGAGTGAATTCGCCCGGGCCGTCGTCGACGAGTTCGGCGAGGGGTACGGCCGCGTCGTGACCCGCGACGTCGTCCTGCCCGCCTTCGGCAACGCGACCGCCGACGAGGCCGTCACGCGCGGCGAAGACCCGCGCGACGTGTGGCTGGCGCTCTGTGAGGTCGAGGGCGTGCCGCCCGAGCGGCGCTACGGCGTCGGCCTGCCGAAGCCCCGCACCTAGCCCGGCTCTTCTGCGCACGAACGTCAGAAGCAGGCCCTGCAGGATCGCGCGACACGCGGCCGCGCCACTCGAACGTGTGTTCGGTCGAGTGCTAGCCTCATCCTCACAGGGGCGCACTTCCGCCCGGTTCTCCACAGGTAGTCGCACGTCGCTCTCGAGTGTCGGTGGCCGCCCGTAACGTTCCGGACAACAGCGCACCCCAGAGCCTTGTCGTAGACACGGCGGCCTTGCTCCACCGGCCGACGAAGACGCGACAGCCTATAGGCGCACCGCTTCTCACCCTTCGGCCGTGGCCGCGACGGTGACAGTCACAAGGAGAACACCATGCCCTCAGTTGCTGATCGCGAGAAGGCCCTCGAGACCGCTCTCGCCCAGATCGACCGTCAGTTCGGCAAGGGTGCGGTGATGAGGCTGGGCAGCGACGACCGCGCCCCCGTCGCCATCATCCCCACCGGCTCGATCGCCCTCGACGTCGCCCTCGGCATCGGTGGTCTTCCGCGTGGCCGCATCGTCGAGATTTACGGCCCCGAGTCCTCGGGAAAGACGACGCTGACGCTGCACGCCATCGCCAACGCGCAGAAGGCCGGCGGTATCGCCGCCTTCATCGACGCCGAGCACGCGCTCGACCCCGAGTACGCCAAGAAGCTCGGCGTCGACATCGACGCCCTCCTCGTGTCGCAGCCCGACACCGGTGAGCAGGCCCTCGAGATCGCCGACATGCTCGTCCGATCCGGGTCCATCGACCTCGTCGTCATCGACTCCGTGGCGGCCCTGGTGCCCCGCGCCGAGATCGAGGGCGAGATGGGCGACTCCCACGTCGGCCTCCAGGCGCGACTCATGTCGCAGGCCCTCCGAAAGCTCACCGGTGGTCTCAACCAGACCGGCACCACGATGATCTTCATCAACCAGCTCCGCGAGAAGATCGGCGTGTTCTTCGGAAGCCCCGAGACCACCGCGGGCGGCAAGGCGCTGAAGTTCTACGCCTCGGTACGGCTCGACATCCGCCGCATCGAGACCCTGAAAGACGGCAGCGACGCGGTGGGCAACCGCACGCGCGTGAAGGTCGTCAAGAACAAGATGGCTCCGCCCTTCAAGCAGGCCGAGTTCGACATCCTGTACGGCGTCGGCATCTCCCGCGAGGGCAGCCTGATCGACTTCGGTGTCGAGCACAGCATCGTCCGCAAGTCGGGCGCCTGGTACACCTACGAAGGCGACCAGCTCGGCCAGGGCAAAGAGAACTCGCGCAACTTCCTGCTGCAGAACAAGGCCATCGCCGACGAGATCGAGCAGAAGATCCTCGCCAAGCTCGGCGTCGGAGCCGACGGGGCTGCCGCCAAGGCCGCAACCGATGCGGCTTCCGCTGCTGCACCCGTCGAGCCCATCCAGCGCAAGCTGGCTGAGCGCAAGGGCGCGTGACGGAGCACGACGACCGCCTCGCTCCGGTGACTCCGCTCTTCGGAGCGAAGTCGCCGGGCTCCGGGCGGTCGTCCGGCCGTGCCTCGGGCGCCGCGGCCTCGGCAGGCGAGACTGCTGACGGCTGGGCCCTGAGCGCGACTCCCGGGGCCGATGAGGCCGGTGCCGCTGAGGCCGGGGCCGCTGAGGCTGGCGCCATCGAACACAGTGGCGATGATGCTGCGGGCAGTGCCTCTGACGGGCGCGCCGACGGGGGAGCAGGCACGAGCACGCACCCCAGCACTCGGCGGCGGGCCTCTGCCCTCCGCGCTGTCGACGGTGACGCCACCGCGATCGTGAGCCCTCTGCCGACGTACGCCGCCTTCGCCGCGAAGACCGAGGGCCCCGACAGCGGCGTGCGGTTCGACGACGACGAGCCGCCCGAGCCCGAGCCGGAAGGCCTCGAGGCAGCGCAGAAGCGGGCTGAGAACATCAGCCTGCACGCGCTGAGTCGCCGAGGGGTGTCGTCGCACGAGATGGCCAAGACACTGCGGTCGCGCGACCTCCCCGAGGAGGTCGTGATCGCCGAGGTCGAGCGGCTCGAGCGGGTGGGGCTGCTCGACGACGCGGAGCTGGCCGAGAACCTGGTCCGCACCAAGCAAGACCGCAAGGGCCTCGGCAAGCAGGCCATCACCGCCGAGCTGCGGCAGCGGGGCATCGCCCAGGAGGCGATCGAACAGGCCGTCTCCGAGATCGACGACGACGAAGAGCAGGCGCGCTGCGACGAGTGGGCTCTGAAGAGGGCGGGCCAGCTGCGCGGCCTCGATCAGGCGACGGCCGAGAGGCGACTGAACGCCTTCCTGATGCGACGCGGCTACCGGTCCGAGGTGATCCGCCGCGCGGTCGAGAAGGCTCTTCCCCGCGGGGGCCGAGGCGGCGGCGTCCGCTTCGAGTGACGACTGTCGCAGCACGCTGAGACCCCGGATGCGGCGGCGGGTCGACGGTTCGACTGCGACTCGGTCGACGGCCTGACGATTTACACTGGAGCACTATGTCGACGGTCCTCGAGAGCAGTCCCACCCCCAGCGCAGCAGCAGCGGCGCCGCGCACCTACGAGGTCCGCACCTTCGGCTGTCAGATGAACGTGCACGACTCGGAGCGCCTGAGCGGGTCGCTGGAGGCCGCCGGCTACCTTCCCGCCGCGGGCCGACAAGCCGACATCGTCGTCATCAACACCTGCGCCGTCCGCGAGAACGCCGACAACAAGCTCTACGGCACCCTCGGGCACCTGGCCGCCCTGAAGCGCGACCACGCGGGCATGCAGATCGCGGTCGGCGGCTGCCTCGCCCAGAAAGACAAGTCCGTCATCCTCGAGAAGGCCCCGTGGGTCGACGTGGTCTTCGGCACGCACAACATGGGCGCGCTGCCCACGCTCCTCGAGCGGGCCCGGCACAACGACGAGGCGCAGCTGGAGATCCTCGAGTCCCTCGACGTGTTCCCCTCGACGCTGCCGACGAAGCGCGACTCGACCTACAGCGGCTGGGTCTCCATCTCGGTCGGTTGCAACAACACCTGCACGTTCTGCATCGTGCCCGCGCTCCGCGGCAAGGAGAAAGACCGCCGTCCCGGCGACATCCTGAGCGAGATCCGGGCGCTGGTCGACGACGGGGCCGTCGAGGTCACGCTCCTCGGCCAGAACGTCAACTCGTACGGCGTCGAGTTCGGCGACCGCGGCGCGTTCGCCAAGCTCCTCCGCGCCGTGGGCACGATCCCCGGCCTCGAGCGCATCCGCTTCACGAGTCCGCACCCCGCCGCCTTCACCGACGACGTCATCGACGCGATGGCCGAGACGCCGAGCGTCATGCCCCAGCTGCACATGCCGCTCCAATCGGGGTCCGACCGCATCCTGAAGGCGATGCGGCGCAGCTATCGGAGCGAGAAGTTCCTCGGCATCCTCGACCGTGTCCGCGCCCGGATCCCGAACGCCGCGATCAGCACCGACATCATCGTCGGCTTCCCCGGCGAGACCGAAGCCGACTTCCTCGAGACGCTCCGCGTCGTCGAAGAGGCCCGCTTCGCCAGCGCCTTCACGTTCCAGTACTCCATCCGGCCCGGCACTCCGGCCGCCACGCTGCCCGACCAGCTCCCGAAGGAGGTCGTTCAGGAGCGGTACGAGCGTCTCGTCGCCGTCCAAGACCGCATCTCCGCCGAAGAGAACCAGAAGCAGGTCGGACGCCGCGTCGAGATCCTCGTCGCCACCGGCGAGGGCCGCAAAGACAAGGCCACGCACCGCCTCTCCGGCCGTGCCGAAGACTCACGGCTCGTCCACTTCGAGGTCCCCGAAGGCGCCCCGGCGCCCCGCCCGGGCGATGTCGTCACGACGACGATCACCGATGCGAAGCCCTTCTACCTGATCGCCGACGCCGCGCCCGGGTCGGAGTTCTCCGTCCGGCGCACCCGCGCCGGCGACGCGTGGGACGCCGCCGAGATCGCGAGCTGCGCGGTCCCGTCCTCGACGAGCGGAGCGGGGCATGCGGGCGCCACTAACGGCACCGGCACCGGCACCGGCACCGGCACCGGCACCGGCACCGGCACCGGCGCTCGCGTCTCGCTCGGCCTCCCGACGCTCCGTGTCGCGACGACCCCGATCTACGACCCCGCCGACGGCCAGCGCTAGGTCGTGAGCCACCCCGATCCTGCGCCCGCCGATCGCGGATCCGCCGACGCGACCGGGCGCCTCGCCGGCGACGCGACCGGGCGCCTCGCGGTCGTCGTGGGCGCGACGGGCACCGGAAAATCCGCCTTCGCCCTCGACCTCGCCGACGCTCTCGCGCGACGAGGCTCCGCAGCCGAGATCGTGAACGCCGACGCGATGCAGCTCTACCGCGGCATGGACGTCGGCACTGCCAAGCTGTCGCCGGGTGAGCGTCGCGGCGTCCCGCACCACCTCCTCGACGAGCTCGACGTCACCGCAGAGGCGAGCGTCGAGTGGTACCAGGGGCGTGCGCGCGACGTGATCGACGACATCCTGCGCCGCGACCGCGTGCCGATCCTGGTCGGTGGTTCGGGCCTCTACGTCAGCGGCGTGGCCTTCGACTTCCGGTTCCCGGGCACCGACCCCGAGATCCGCGCGCGCTACGAAGACCAGCTCGAGCGGGAGGGGGCTCGCGCCCTCCACGAGCTGCTGCGGGAGCGCGATCCTGCAGCGGCCACGGCGATCGGGCCTCACAACGGGCGCCGACTCGCCCGCGCCCTCGAGGTCGGCGAACTCACCGGGGAGTCGTTCGCCGTGGGCCTCCCCGACGACGCGCCCCTGTGGCATCCTGCCGTCTTCTTCGGCCTGGAGGAGGAGCGCGGCGTGCTGGTCGACCGCCTCGACCGGCGCGTCGAGGCGATGTGGCGTGACGGCCTCGTCGACGAGGTCCGCGCGCTCCTGCCGCAGGGGCTCGAACAGGGCGTCACCGCCTCTCGAGCGATCGGCTACGCGCAGGCGATCGCCGAGGTCCGCGGCGACCTGTCCGAGAGCGAGGCGCAGGATGCCACGAAGCAGCTCACGAGACGCTACGCGCGTCGGCAGGTGAGCTGGTTCCGGCGCTATCCGCGGGTGTCCTGGTCGCGATCCGGCACTCCCGGGGCAGCGGAGGCGGCCGCCGATACACTGCTGGGGTGACCACCACCGCGCAGCCGACCACCGTCCGATTCACCAAGGGTCAGGGCACCGGCAACGACTTCGTGCTGTTCTCCGATCCGGAGGGCGACTTCGACCTGACGCCCGACCGCATCCGCGCGCTGGCAGACCGCCACTTCGGCGTCGGCGGCGACGGCGTGATCCGCGCGGTGCGGTCCGAGAACCACCCCGAGGGGCGGGCGATCCTCGAGGAGGACGACGCCGCGGAGTGGTTCATGGACTACCACAACGCCGACGGGAGCGCCGCCGAGATGTGCGGCAACGGCATCCGCGTCTTCACGGCATACCTCCTCGAGCAGGGTCTCGCGACTCTGACCCCGGGCGAGACGCTCTCCATCGGCACCCGCGCAGGCGTCCGCGACGTGCAGCTCAACGCCCGCGGGTTCCAGGTCGACCTGGGGCGGTGGCGCCTCGACGACGAGCACCCCGAGGTGCGGGCGCGCGATCTCCACGCCGTGCGGCCGGGGCTCGGGCTGAGCGTCGGCAACCCGCACGTCGTGGTCGCGCTGGCGACCGCCGACGAGCTTGCCAAGGTCGATCTCACGGTCATCCCGATCATCGAGCCGGCGCCTCTCGAGGGCGCGAACGTCGAATTCGTCGTGCCGTCCGACCCGCTCGTCGCCGACGGCGTGGGCAGGATCACGATGCGCGTCCACGAACGAGGCTCCGGCGAGACGCTGTCGTGCGGCACCGGCGCCGCGGCGGCAGCTCTCGCGGTCCGCTACTACGCGGGCCCCAGCGCGCCCGACCAGTGGCGGGTGGACGTCCCGGGCGGAACCGTCGGCGTCCGCATGTTCGCCACGGAGGACGGCGAGCACGTCTCGCTGAGCGGTCCGGCCGAGCTGGTGTTCACGGGAGAGCTCGCCATCTGACCGGGCTGCAGGCGCCTGCCTGCCCTTTCGCATCCTGCCCACGGCGCGTAGAATCAAGGCATGAAGATCTGAACCTGAACTACAGGCGTGTCGCCCGCAGAATGCGGTAGCCCTTCGATGTCGACGTTCGCTCGACCTCCACGACGCCCTTCAGGTCTTCGTTCAGCCACTTCTGCAGCGAGTCGGCTCCGAGGTTCTTCGCCACCACGAGGTACGCCTCGAGGTCTCGTCCGAGCCGAGGCAGCCACTGCGACAGGATCTCGTGCAGAACGGTCTTGCCGACCCGGATGGGCGGGTTCGACCAGATGCCGTCGAACTCGATCTCCGAGGGAACATCGTCGGGCAGCACCGCGTTGATGTTGGTGATGCCCGCCCGTCTCGCGTTCTCGCGCAGCAGCTCCAGCACCCGCTCGTTCACATCGACCGCCCACACCGTGGCGTCGGGGGAGAGCAGGGCGAGTGTGAGGGCGACGGGCCCCCAACCACATCCCACATCCAAGAAGGTGCCTTCGCGCGGTGGCGTCGGCATCTCGGCCAGGAGCACCTGAGTGCCCGGGTCGATCCGCCCCGGTGAGAAGACGCCGGCGGCGGTCGCCAGAGAGAGTTCGCGGCCCGCGATCTCGACCGTGATCTCTCGCGGTCGGAGTTCGCTCGACGGCTGCGACGAGAAGTAGTGCTCGCTGGCCATCCCCACAGATTATCGAACCTGAAAGGTCTAATGTGACTGCAATGACTGAGCACAGCAGCACGGGCACCGAGCGCCAGGAGAGCGACGACGTCGTCGACCGCATCCTGCGAGGCTCCGAGACCCGCGCCGGTCTGTCGGTCTTCTCGCCCGCGTCGGCGATCCAGACGAGGGGCCTCCGAGGCCCCGCAGTCGACGGCGACGCGACCGACGGCGACCAGTTCGACCTCGAAGACCGTCAGGCGCTCCGGCGCGTGGCCGGGCTCTCGACCGAGCTCGAAGACGTCACCGAGGTCGAATACCGACAGCTCCGACTCGAGAACGTCGTCCTGATCGGCGTGTATTCGCAGGGCTCCCTGCAGGATGCCGAGAACTCCCTCCGCGAGCTCGCGGCTCTCGCCGAGACGGCCGGTGCGGTCGTCCTCGACGGTCTGCTCCAGCGCCGTCCGAACCCCGACCCCAGCACCTACCTCGGCTCGGGCAAGGCGATCGAGCTGAAGAACACCGTCATGGCGCTCGGCGCCGACACCGTGATCGCCGACACCGAGCTGGCTCCGAGCCAGCGGCGCGCGCTCGAGGACGTGGTGAAGGTGAAGGTGATCGACCGCACGGCCGTCATCCTCGACATCTTCAGCCAGCACGCCAAGAGCCGCGAGGGCAAGGCGCAGGTCGAGCTCGCCCAGCTCGAGTACCTCCTCCCGCGGCTCCGCGGCTGGGGCGAGTCGATGTCCCGCCAGGCCGGTGGCCAGGTGGGCGGCGCGGGCGCGGGCATGGGCTCGCGTGGTCCCGGTGAGACGAAGATCGAGCTCGACCGCCGCCGCATCCACACGCGGATGGCGATCCTGCGCAAGAAGATCAAGGAGATGAAGCCGGCTCGAGACGCCAAGCGCGCGAACCGCGTCCGCAACGTCGTCCCGAGCGTGGCCATCGCCGGCTACACGAACGCGGGCAAGTCGAGCCTCCTCAACCGCCTCACGCGGGCAGGCGTCCTGGTCGAGAACGCGCTGTTCGCGACCCTCGATGCCACCGTCCGCAAGAGCGTCACCGACGACGGCCGCCCGTTCACGTACACCGACACCGTCGGCTTCGTCCGCAATCTGCCGCACCAGCTGGTGGAGGCCTTCCGGTCGACGCTGGAGGAGGTCGAGGGCAGCGACATCATCGTGCACGTCGTCGACGGGTCGCACCCCGACCCGGCCGCGCAGCTCGCGACGGTGCGGGAGGTCATCTCCGAGGTCGACGGCCGCGAGATCCCCGAGGTCGTCGTGTTCAACAAGAGCGACCTGGTCGACGAGGGTCAGCGCCTCGTGCTCCGCGGTCTGGTGCCCGACGCGGTCTTCGTGTCGGCCCGGACCGGCGAGGGCATCGACGAGCTCCGCGCGAAGCTCGCCGAGCTGCTCCCGCGGCCCGAGGTCGAGCTCGACCTGCTGGTGCCGTACGACCGCGGCGAGGTGATCGCCAGGATCCACGAGATCGGGCGGGTCGTCGACGTGCAGTACGTCGAGGCCGGCACGCGGGTCATCGCGAAGGTCT
Source organism: Frondihabitans peucedani (assembly GCF_039537585.1). NCBI lineage: Bacteria > Bacillati > Actinomycetota > Actinomycetes > Micrococcales > Microbacteriaceae > Frondihabitans > Frondihabitans peucedani. Next base: position 23,079 of record NZ_BAABAU010000003.1, on the reverse strand, counting down.
ACCCGCAGGATGCCCCGACGCTCCAGGAGTTCGTGGCCTAGCAAGCCGACCGACGCGAACCGCCCCCGGCCTTCTGGTCGGGGGCGGTTCACGTACGGGGCTGCGCGAGGCGGGTGTTCAGGCCGTGGTCAGAGCGACCGCAGGACCGCCACGACCTTGCCGAGGATCTGCGCGTGGTCGCCCACGATCGGCTCGAAGTTCGAGTTGCGGGGGAGCAGCCACGTGTGACCGTCGCGCTGGCGGAAGACCTTGACGGTCGCCTCGTCGTCGAGCATCGCGGCGACGATCTCGCCGTTCTCGGCGTCGTTCTGCTGGCGGACGACGACCCAGTCGCCGTCGCAGATGGCGGCGTCGATCATCGACTCGCCGACCACCCTCAGCATGAAGAGCTCGCCCTTGCCGACGAGGGTGCGGGGGAGCGGCATGACGTCTTCGACCTGCTGCTCGGCCGTGATCGGGACGCCGGCCGCGATGCGACCGACGAGCGGGACCCGGGCGGTGACGTTGTCGTCGTCGTCGAAGCGGACGATCGACGGGGTCGGCTCCTCCTTCGCGGGATCCTCAGCCAGCACCTCGAGCGCGCGAGGCCGGTTCGGGTCGCGGCGGATGACCCCGGCGAGCTCGAGCTGGTTCAGCTGGTGGGTCACGCTCGAGAGGGATGCGAGGCCGACGGCGTCGCCGATCTCGCGCATGCTCGGCGGGTAGCCGCGCGCGGCGATCGAATCGCGGATCGCGCCCAGGATCAGCGTCTGCTTGGCCGTCAGAGGCTTGCGGGCCCGTGGGTCCGCCTCGGTCGTCTCCGCTGCGCTCATGACTCTCCTCGCCGTCCCGGTCGTCTCTGGCCCGGAGGCGCCTCCGACTCGAATGTCGGTGGCTCCTGTTCTGATAGGGCCAGCGATCGAAACTGTATCCGGTCGCGGTATGCCCGACAAACATATGTTCGAGCGTGTCGCACTCTTTTCGAGGCTTTCTGGCCGGATCCTCTTGAAATCGCTGCTGTTCGAAGATATGTTCGGAACACGTCTTCGCGCCAGTGCGAGAGCACGAGCAGTCCCGGCCGAGTGTTCGGTCTCGACCACTCGGCGCGAAGGCCCCCGGTTTGCGGTACGGCCCCGTCTGCGGGCCCCAGGTTTTCTGAGAGGACCATCATGAGCGCCACCATCACAGCCTTCCCCCGCGTCGCTGGCACGCACGGCATTCTCCCCGTCGACGTCGAGCGCGCCTCCGTCGAAGCCCCTGCTCGCGCATCCCACCTTCACATCACGCGCCGCGGGCGCCTCGTGCTCACAGCGACAGTGGCGCTGGCGGTCCTGGCGACGGTGCTGGGCTTCGTCCTGAGCGGCGGCAGTGCCGTGGCCACAGGCACCGCGGGCGACGTCCACTTCCAGCACGTGACCGTCGCCGCGGGCGAGACGCTCTGGCAGGTCGCCGAAGACGTCGCTCCCGACTCCGATCCCCGAGACGTCATCGCCGACATCCAGCAGCTCAACAACCTCTCCACCACGCAGGTCCTGCCGGGTCAGTCGCTGGCGATCCCGCTGAAGTACGACCACAGCTAGGCGCGATCGGTCGACGCTCTGTCGGCCGTCGCGTGGCAGCCGCCGGATCAGCCAGAGGGCGTCCCCGTGAGGGGTTGCCCTTCTCGTGTCGGCGGCCCGCCGCCACCAGTACCCGCTGCCGGCTGCTCCGCCTGTGGACGACCGCAGCAACACTCGACGGCGCCCCGTAAAATAGAGGGGTGGCTCTGACACTCGACGACCTGCCCATCCGCGACGACCTCCGTGGTCAGTCGCCCTACGGCGCGCCCCAGAAGAAGGTGCCCGTCGCCCTCAACGTCAACGAGAACACGCATCCCATTCCCGAAGACGTCGCTCGCGACATCGTCGAGTCGCTCGCTGCTGCCGTCCTCGACGTCAACCGCTACCCCGACCGGGAGTTCACGGCGCTCCGCGAGAGCCTCGCGGGCTACATCGGCCACGGGCTGCGGGCCGACCAGATCTGGGCGGCGAACGGGTCGAACGAGGTGATCCAGCAGATCCTGCAGGCCTTCGGCGGCCCCGGTCGCCGTGCCCTCGGCTTCCCGCCCACCTACTCCATGCACTCCATCATCACGCGGGGCACCGGCACCGAGTGGGTGGAGGGCCGCCGCGACGAGGGGTTCGAGATCACCCCCGAGACGGTGGCGGCCGAGATCCGACGGGTCGACCCCGACCTCGTCTTCCTCTGCGCTCCCAACAACCCGACGGGCACGCCGGTCGAGCTGGCGACGATCGAGGCCGCGTACGAGGCGAGCCGGGGCATCGTCCTCGTCGACGAGGCGTACTTCGAGTTCATGCCCGCCGACCGGCCGAGCGCGGTGACCCTGCTCGAAGGCCGTCCGCGCCTGCTCGTCTCGCGCACCATGAGCAAGGCCTTCGCGTTCGCCGGCGCCCGTGTCGGGTATCTCGCTGCCGATCCGGCCGTGATCGATGCTCTCCGGCTGGTCCGGCTGCCGTACCACCTGTCGTCTCTGACCCAGGCGGCCGCCGTCGCCGCCCTGAGGCACGCCGACGAGATGCTCGCGATGGTCGACGACATCAAGGCGCAGCGCGACCGTATCGTGCACGGCCTGGGCGAGCTCGGCTATCACCCGTGGCCGACCTGGTCGAACTTCGTCCTCTTCGGCGGGGTCGACGACCCGCGAGCCGTCTTCGAGGCCCTGCTCGACCGCGGCATCATCGTGCGCGACCTGGCGATCCCCGGTCACCTGCGGGTCAGCGCGGGCACCGAGGCCGAGACGACCGCGTTCCTCGACGCCATGCGCGACATTAGGCTCGGAGCATGACCACTGAGAGCCCGACCGGATCGAGCGCCGGCGCGGCGAGTCTTCGCCGCACTGCCAGCGTCTCGCGCACCACGAGCGAGTCGAGCATCGAGCTCGCGATCGATCTCGACGGCACGGGAGCCTCGAGCATCGACACGTCGGTCCCGTTCTACGACCACCTGCTGACGGCCCTGTCGAAGCACTCCCTCATCGACCTCGACGTGAAGGCCACCGGCGACACGCACATCGACGTCCACCACACGGTCGAGGACATCGGGATCGCATTCGGCACCGCCCTTCGAGAGGCCCTCGGCGACAAGCGGGGCATCCGCCGCTACGGCGACGCCCTCGTCCCCCTCGACGAGGCTCTCGTCCAGGCCGTCGTCGACGTGTCCGGCCGCCCCTACCTGGTGCACTCCGGCGAGCCCGCCGGCTTCGAGCTCCACCTGATCGGCGGGCACTTCACCGGCTCGATGGTCCGTCACGTCTTCGAGGCGATCACGTTCCACGCCGGCCTCACCGTCCACGTCACGGTGCAGGGCGGCCGCGACCCGCACCACATCGCCGAAGCCGAGTTCAAGGCGTTCGCCAGGGCTCTCCGCGCTGCTGTCGAGCCCGACCCGCGCATCACCGGCATCCCGTCGACGAAGGGGACTCTGTGAGCACCGCCCTTACCGGCGAGCCCGCCTCTGGTGCCAGGCCGCACGTCGTCGTGCTCGACTACGGCAGCGGCAACGTGCACTCGGCCATCAAGGCCCTCGAGCTCGCCGGCGCCGACGTCGAGCTCACCGCCGACAGCGCACACGTCGCTGCGGCCGACGGCCTCTTCGTCCCCGGAGTCGGGGCCTTCAGCGCGGTGATGAGCCAGCTCGAATCGGTCCGCGGAGCCGAGAAGATCGATCGCCGCCTCGCCGGCGGCCGTCCGGTCCTCGGCATCTGCGTCGGCATGCAGGTCCTCTTCGACCGCGGCGTCGAGCGAGGCCAGACCACCGAGGGGCTCGGCGAGTGGCCCGGCAGCATCGAGCCGCTCAAGTCGCAGGTCGTGCCGCACATGGGCTGGAACACCGTCGACGCCCCGGTCGACTCTCAGCTGTTCGACGGCGTCCGTGACGAGCGCTTCTACTTCGTCCACTCCTACGCCGCCCAGGAGTGGTCGCTCGAGGGTCACGGAGCCCGGAAGTCGCCGAAGGTCACCTGGGCCGACCACGGCGGGCCGTTCGTCGCCGCCGTCGAGAACGGTCCCCTCTGGGCGACGCAGTTCCATCCCGAGAAGTCCGGGCAGCCGGGCATCCGCCTCCTGACCAACTGGCTCCAGACTCTCTGAGTCGACCCGGCCCCAGCCTCGTCCTTTCCGCACGGCCCGTCCGTGCCCGCCCCTCCAGAGAGTCCCATGAGCGAGTTCACCTCCACCCCCGCCCTCACCCTCCTCCCCGCCGTCGACGTGGCCGACGGGAAGGCTGTGCGCCTGACGCAGGGGGAGGCCGGCACCGAGACGAGCTACGGCGACCCTGTCGACGCAGCGGCCGACTGGCAGGAGCAGGGAGCCGAGTGGCTCCACCTCGTCGACCTCGACGCCGCCTTCGGCCGGGGCGACAACCGGGCGCTCATCCGCCGGGTCATCCACCACGTCAAGGGTCTCCACGTCGAGCTGTCGGGCGGCATCCGCGACGACCGTTCCCTGGCCGAGGCCCTCGAGACCGGCGTCAAGCGCATCAACCTCGGCACCGCTGCACTCGAGAACCCCGAGTGGGCGGCGCACGCCATCGCGGAGCACGGCGACGCCGTGGCCGTCGGCCTCGACGTCCGCGGCACGACGCTCGCCGCCCGCGGGTGGACGAGAGAGGGCGGAGACCTCTGGGACGTCCTTGCCCGACTCGAGGACGCCGGCTGCTCGCGCTACGTCGTGACCGACGTCACGAAGGACGGCACCCTGCAGGGCCCGAACCTCGACCTGCTGCGGCAGGTCATGGCCCGCACCGACCGTCCCGTCGTCGCGTCCGGGGGCATCTCGAGCCTCGACGACCTGATCGCCCTGCGGGAGCTCGTCCCGGAGGGGCTCGAGGGCGCGATCGTCGGCAAGGCCCTGTACTCGGGCGCCTTCACGCTGCGGGCCGCCCTCGACGTCGCGAGCCGGTGATGGCGGCCCGGCCCGAGCATCCTGCGGTCCCGGGGCACGAGGGGCTCGCCGGCGGCGCCGACAGTGCCGGCACCCCCTGGGCCGGGCGGACGTTCCAGGCGCACGACACGGCGTACGCGGGCGACGACGGGTCCGCTGATCCTGCGCTCGTCCGTGCCCTGGCGCGCTTCCGGGCCCGCGAGGTCTCCGAGGCCGCGGTCGTCGACGCGCTTCGGGGGGCGCGTCTGCTGATCCCGCTGATGGCCCACGCCGGCGACGAGGGGGTCAACGAGCACGGCGTCCGGGTCGACAAGACCCAGGAGCTCGCCATCGTGACGGTCGCCGGCCCCGACGGCCGCAGCGTGCTGCCCGCGTTCTCCAGTGTCGACACCCTCCGCGCCTGGAACCCGGGTGCGCGGCCGGTGCCCGCCGAGACACGCAGGATCGCGATCGCCGCAGCTTCCGAGGCGACCGAGCTCCTCGTCCTCGACCCCGGGTCCGACACGGAGTTCGGAGTGCGTCGGCCGGCGCTGTGGGCACTCGCCCAGGCACTGCCGTGGACGCCCGCCTATGCCGACGACGAGGTGGCCGAGGCGTTCCTGCGGCCGGCCGCGGACGATCCTGCTGTGTCGACCGTGACTGTCGCCGCCGCGTCGCCCGATGCCCGACTGGGCGGCCCCGAGGTCGTCGTCGAGCTGGGACTCCGGCCGGGCCTCGACCGCGCTGCCCTGTCGGCGCTCCTCGCGCGGCTCCAGGAGGCATGGGCCGGCGACGAGGTCGTCGCGACGAGGGTCGACAGCATGGCCGTCCGCGTCGTCGCTGCGAGCTGAGGCCGGCCCCGGCCGGCTCCGGGGCTAGTTGACCGGGCCGGTGTACTTCTCGCCGGGCCCCTTGCCGACGGGGTCGGCGATCGGCGAGGCCTCGCGGAAGGCGAGCTGCAGCGTGCGGAGGCCGTCGCGGAGGGCCCTCGCGTGCGCGTCGCCGATCTCGGGCGCGGCCGCAGTGACGAGGCCCGCCAGGGCTGTGATGAGCTTCCGGGCCTCGTCGAGGTCGGTCTGCGTATCGGGGGAGTCGGCGAGGCCGAGCTTCACGGCGCCGGCGCTCAGGAGGTGGACGGCCACCGTGTTGATGACCTCCACCGCCGGGACGTCGGCGATGTCGCGCTCGGCACCGACGGCGTCGACGCCGTCGCCGAAGGAGTCGTACGGGGATTCGTGCGGGGTGTGGCTCACGTGCATTCTCTCTGCTAAGCTCTCTTCGGCTACGGGGTCTTGCGCCCTGTTACGAAAGTGGAGATTCTCCCACCCGCGCTGATTCTGCAAAGAATCGAGACCGTCCTACAAGGTTACCGGGTTGTTGTGCCCCGGCGTTCCCCGTCACTCGACGAGGTCCGCTCGACAGGGTGCGGTGCCGGCACACGTGTGTGCGGGCACCTGATTTCCTCTTTTCAGCCCGCCCGGTCATCCGCCGGAGCGTTGAAGAAAGAATAAGAGGAGCCCCGCATCAGCGATCCCCGTACCAACGACCGCATCCGCGTCCCAGAGGTCCGACTCGTCGGGCCTGCCGGCGAGCAGGTGGGCGTTGTCCCCATCGCCATGGCCCTGCGTCTCGCGCAGGAGGCCGACCTGGATCTGGTCGAAGTTGCACCGAACTCGAAGCCGCCCGTGGCAAAGATCATGGATTACGGCAAGTTCAAGTACGAGGCGGCCCAGAAGGCCAAAGAAGCACGTCGGAACCAGGCCAACACGATCCTCAAAGAGGTCCGTTTCCGCCTGAAGATCGACACCCACGACTACCAGACCAAGCTCAAGCGCGCGGAGGGCTTCCTCCAGTCGGGCGACAAGGTCAAGGCCATGATCCTGTTCCGAGGCCGCGAGCAGTCGCGTCCCGAGCAGGGCGTCCGCCTCCTCCAGCGCTTCGCCGAAGACGTCGCGGAGTGGGGCACGGTCGAGAACAACCCCACGATCGACGGCCGCAACATGGTCATGGTCATCGGCCCCCTGAAGAACAAGGCCGAGGCGAAAGCCGAGACAGAAGCCCGCAAGGCGGCCAACAAGCCGCCGAAGCACCCCACGAACTCCGAGGCCCCGGCCGCGGAGTCGAAGTCCGCCGAAGCGACCGCCGAGTAGCAGCAGCACTCGGGCGCGAGCCTCGCACCGCCGGGTCACCACTCGCGGTTCCGAAGAAGAAAGTAACGACTATGCCCAAGATGAAGACCCACTCCGGCACCAAGAAGCGGTTCAAGGTCACTGGCACCGGCAAGATCATGAAGCAGCAGGCCGGCATGCGCCACAACCTCGAGGTGAAGTCCGCCAAGCGCAAGGCCCGCCTCAACCAGGACCAGGTGCTGTCCAAGGCCGACAGCAAGGTCATCAAGAAGCTTCTCGGCCGCTGAGTCGATCTGAAACCGTAAGGAACTAGAAAAATGGCAAGAGTAAAGAGGGCCGTCAACGCCCACAAGAAGCGTCGCGTCATCCTCGAGCGCGCCAAGGGCTACCGCGGTCAGCGTTCGCGCCTCTACCGCAAGGCAAAAGAGCAGGGCATCCACTCGCTCGTCTACGCGTACCGCGACCGCCGTGCCAAGAAGGGCGAGTTCCGCCGCCTCTGGATCCAGCGCATCAACGCGGCCTCGCGTGCCAACGGCCTGACCTACAACCGCTTCATCCAGGGCCTCGCTCTGGCCGGCGTCGAGGTCGACCGCCGTCTGCTCGCCGACCTCGCGGTCACCGAGCCCGCCACCTTCGCCGGCCTCGTCGCCACCGCGAAGGCCGCCCTCCCCGCCGACACGTCGGCGCCGAAGGCACAGGTCGCGTAGTTCCCCGGCTGCCTCGGGCATAGTTGTTCTGTGCCCAGCAACCAGATGATCGACAACCCGCGCTCGCCTCGAGTGCGCGCGGTGGCCAAACTGGCCAAGAGAGACGCCCGGTCCCAGACCGGGCTCTTTCTGTTGGAAGGCCCGCAAGCCGTCACCGAAGCCCTGACCTTCCGCCCCGAGCTGGTGGTCGAGCTCTTCGCCACGCCGACGGCTCTCGAGCGCTACACCGAGCTCGCGCAGGCCGCCGTCGACGCGGGGGTCGACATCGAGTTCGTCACCGAGGACGTCCTGCAGGCGATGGCCGACACGGTCACGCCGCAGGGCCTCGTCGCTGTCTGCCGCCAGTTCCCGACCAGCGTCAAAGACATCTTCGGGTCGGGCGACGACGAGGCGCCCCGCCTGATCGCGATCCTGGAGGAGGTCCGCGACCCGGGCAACGCCGGCACGATCATCCGGGCCGCCGACGCCGCGGGGGCCGACGCGGTCATCATGACCGGCAGGAGTGTCGACCTCTACAACCCCAAGGTGGTCCGTGCGACCACCGGGTCTCTCTTCCACGTGCCGGTCGCCGTGGGGATCGAGCTCGCTGCTGTCCTCAAGCGCTGCGCCGAGACCGGCCTTCAGGTGCTCGCGGCCGACGTCAAGGGCGGCGACCTCCTCGCGGCCCGGCAGGAGGGCGTGCTGTCGGCTCCGACGGCCTGGCTCTTCGGCAACGAGGCGCGGGGACTTACCGACGAGAACCTCGCCCTGGCCGATCGAGCGGTCGTCGTCCCGATCTACGGCCACGCCGAGAGCATGAACCTCGCCACCGCAGCATCGGTCTGCCTCTACGAGAGCGCTTTCGCGCAGCGTTCCTGACGCCGCGCGCGGCCGGTCCTCCCGATCGGCTCGAGCGACCGGAGCCGTGAGCGGTGAAGGAGGGGCACAGGGTTCGCTAGGCTTGGTTCTCGTGTCAGACACGCTAGCCATCACCGACGCCTCCGTGGCGGGCGCTGTCGACGCCGCACTCGCTGCGGTGGAGACGGCCTCGACCGTCGCCGCGCTCAAGGTCGTGCGGGGTCAGCACATCGGCGAGGGCTCGGCCCTGGCTCGGATGAACGCCGGGCTCCGCGACCTCCCGAACGACCAGAAGGCCGCCGCCGGCAAGCTCATGGGAGCCGCCCGGGGCCGGGTCAACCAGGCGATCGCCGCCCGCGAGCAGCAGCTCGCCGAGGCGGAGGAGGCCGAGCGTCTCGAGTCCGAGCGCGTCGACGTCACCGCCCTGCCGACGCGTCGCCGCCCGGGTTCGCGCCATCCGCTGAGCCTCCTCCAAGAGAAGATGGCCGACATCTTCATCGGCATGGGATGGGAGCTCTCCGAGGGGCCCGAGCTCGAGCACGAGTGGTACAACTTCGACGCCTTGAACTTCGACGCCGACCACCCGGCCCGCGCCATGCAAGACACCTTCTTCGTCGATCCCGTCGAGCGGCACCTCGTGCTCCGCACGCACACGTCGCCCGTGCAGATCCGGACCCTGCTCGCGAAAGACCTCCCCGTCTACAACGTGGCCACGGGTCGTGTCTTCCGCACCGACGAGCTCGACTCGACCCACACGCCCGTCTTCACCCAGATCGAGGGCATCGCGATCGACCGGGGCCTGACGATGGCGCACCTGCGCGGCACGCTCGAGCACCTGGCCCGCCAGATGTTCGGTGCCGAGGCTCAGATCCGACTCCGCCCCAACTTCTTCCCCTTCACCGAGCCGAGCGCCGAGATGGACGTCTGGCAGCCGCACGCCAAGGGCGGCGCGCGCTGGGTCGAGTGGGGGGGCTGCGGCATGGTCAACCCGAACGTGCTGAGGTCGGCCGGCATCGACCCCGACGAGTACCAGGGCTTCGCCTTCGGCATGGGCATCGAGCGCACCCTCCAGTTCCGCAACGACCTCAACGACATGCGCGACATGGTCGAGGGCGACGTCCGCTTCAGCGAGCAGTTCGGGATGGTGGTCTGATGCGCATCCCGCTGTCCTGGCTCGGCGAGTACACCGACCTCCCCGACGACGTCACGCTCGAGCACGTCCACGAGGCGCTGGTCAGCGTCGGCTTCGAAGAAGAAGACGTCCACCTCTCCGAGGTGACCGGTCCGCTGGTCGTGGGCCAGGTGCTCGAGTTCACGCCCGAGCCGCAGAAGAACGGCAAGACGATCAACTGGTGCCGCGTCGCCGTGGGTCCGAACGCGGCCACCGACGACGACGACGTCCGCGGCATCGTCTGCGGCGCGCACAACTTCGCGGTGGGCGACAAGGTGGTCGTGAGCCTCCCCGGCGCGATCCTGCCCGGGCCGTTCCCGATCGCCGCGCGCAAGACATACGGGCACGTGTCCGACGGCATGATCGCGTCGAGCCGCGAACTCGGTCTCGGCGACGAGCACGACGGCATCCTGCTGCTGAGCGACCTGGGCCTCGACCCGGTGGTCGGCGCCGACGCCATTCCGCTGCTGGGTCTCGACGACGCCGCCGTCGAGATCAACGTCACGCCCGACCGCGGCTACGCCCTGAGCATCCGCGGCGTCGCCCGCGAGTACTCGCACGCGACCGGAGCCGCCTTCCGCGATCCCGTCGCCGAGCAGGAGCCCGCTCCTCGCGAGGGCTTCCGAGTCACCGTCTCCGACGAGGCCCCCGTCCGCGGTCGCACCGGCGTCACCACCTTCACGACTGCCGTCGTCCGCGGCATCGACCCGACCCTGCCGACGCCTCCGGCGATGCGCTCCCGGCTCCGGCTCGCCGGCATCCGGTCGATCTCGCTCCCGGTCGACATCACGAACTACGTCATGCTCGAGTTCGGCCAGCCGCTGCACGCCTACGACCTCGCGACGGTGTCGGGCGGCTTCACCGTCCGCCGTGCCGCTCCGGGCGAGAGGCTCACGACGCTCGACGGCGTCGAGCGCACCCTCGACGCCGAAGACCTCCTCATCACCGACGACGACGGGCCCGTCGGCCTGGCCGGCGTCATGGGCGGTGCCCGCACGGAGGTCACCGCGTCGACGACCGACGTCGTCATCGAGGCAGCGACCTTCGAGCCGATCAGCATCGCCCGGACTGCGCGCCGCCACAAGCTGCCGAGCGAAGCGTCTCGTCGCTTCGAGCGCGGGGTCGATCCCGCGGTCGCCCGCTTCGCTGCCGAGCGCGCCGTGTCGCTCCTCGTGGAGCTCGCCGGCGGCACGAGCGACTCTCTGGGCTCGTCCTTCGACGTCTCCGAGGCACCGGACGCGATCTTCCTGCCGCAGGGCCGCGCCGCATCGCTGATCGGCGTCGACTACGCAGACGCCGAGGTGGAGGAGAGCCTCCTCGCCATCGGTGCCGACGTGCAGAGCGCCGACGGCGGCTGGAGCGTCACGCCACCGACCTGGCGGCCCGACCTCCAGCACTCGGCCGACCTCGTCGAAGAGGTCGCACGCATCACCGGCTACGACCGCATCCCCTCCGTCCTGCCCACCGCCCCTCCCGGCCGCGGGCTGACGCGCGAGCAGGTCCTGCGTCGCGGTGTCTCGACCGGGCTCGCGGCCGCGGGCTTCACCGAGGTCTTCGCCTACCCCTTCGTGTCGACCGCCCGCAACGCGGCGTTCGCGCCCTCCGTCGGCGGTGCCGACCGCCAGTCGCCGGCGGCTCCGGTGCGCCTGGCGAACCCTCTCGACTCCGACGCTCCCGAGATGCGCATGTCGCTGATCCCGGGCCTGCTCGACACCGCGCGCCGGAACCTCTCGCGCGGCCTCGTCGACCTGGCGCTCTACGAGACCGGCTCGGTCTACTTCACGGCTCCGGGGAGGGCAGCCGGCACCGACTTCATCCCGGTCGGCGCAGCCCGTCCCGACGATGCCGTCCTGGCAGATCTCGATGGGAGCCTGCCCGTGCAGCCCCGGCACCTCGCGATCCTGGCGACGGGAACGACCGTCGACAGGCAGCCCGGTCAGCAGGCCGCAGCGACCGATCTGGCCGAGGTGATCGACGCGCTCCGAGTCGCGGCTCGTCAGGTGGCGGCCGAGATCCGTGTCCGCCAGAGTCGGCACGCCTCGCTCCACCCCGGCCGCACCGCAGACGTTCTGGTGGGCGACGAGGTCGTCGGCTTCGCCGGCGAGCTCCTGCCGGCCCTCGCGCTCGATCTCGACCTGCCTCGCACGGTCGTCGTCGCCGAGATCGATCTCGACCGACTCATCGCCCTGGGCCGCACGGAGCCCGAGCCCCGTCCGATCTCGGGCTACCCCGCCGCCACGCAAGACCTGACGCTCGTCGTAGGCGCCGACGCGCCCGCGGGCGAGGTGCTCGACGCGGTCGTCGAAGGCGCGGGCGACCTCCTCGAGGCCGCGCGCCTCGTCGACGACTACCGGGGCGAGGGCCTCGAAGACGGCTCGAAGTCGCTGACGTTCGCGCTGCGGTTCCGCGCGACCGACCGCACCCTCACCGCAGCCGAGGCCTCGGAGGCGAAGCTGGGCGCCGTGCGTCTGGCCGGCGAGCGATTCGGGGCGACGCTCCGCGACTAGTCGTCGCGAGGCGCCGCCGCCCCGATCCCGTCCAGCCGAACATTAGGGTAGAAGCATGCCTTTATCCGTCGCCGTCGCAGGCGCAAGCGGTTACGCCGGGGGAGAGCTCCTCCGACTCCTCACCGCGCATCCGGAATTCGACGTGACGACCGTCACGGCGTTCACCAACGCGGGCCAGCCGCTCATCGCGGCTCAACCCCACCTGCGCTCTCTCGCGCACCTGACACTCCTCGAGACGTCCCCCGAGAACCTCTCGGGTCACGACGTCGTCTTCCTCGCGCTGCCGCACGGCAAGTCCGGCGAGATCACGGCCCAGCTCTCCGACGAGACGCTCGTCGTCGACTGCGGCGCCGACCACCGCCTGACCGACGAGGCCGACTGGGCCGCGTTCTACGGTGGCGAGTTCTTCGGCGCCTGGACCTACGGCATGCCCGAGCTGCTCCATGCGGGCAAGACGAAGCAGCGCGACGAGATCGTCGGCACCCGCCGCATCGCCGTGCCCGGCTGCAACGTCACCGCGATCTCGCTCGGCCTCGCTCCGGGCGTGGAGGCCGGCCTCGTCGAGGTCGACGACATCGTGTCGGTCCTGGCCGTCGGCCCTTCCGGCGCGGGCAAGGCCCTGAAGCCGCACCTCCTCGCCAGCGAGATGCTCGGCTCCGCCTCGGTCTACGGCGTCGGCGGCACGCACCGGCACATCCCCGAGACGCAGCAGAACCTGCGGCTCGCGGGCGGCACCGACGTCCGACTCTCGTTCACCCCCGTCCTCGTGCCGATGGCGCGGGGCATCCTGGCGACGACCACGGCCAGGCTCGCGCCCGGCGCGACCGAGCACGACCTCCGGCGCGCGTGGGAGCTCGCGTACGCCGACGAGCCGTTCGTGACTCTGCTCCCCGAGGGCGAGTTCCCGCGGGTCGCCGACACGATCGGGTCGAACAGCTGCCTGGTCGGGCTCGCCGTCGACGAGGCGGCCGGCCGTGTCATCGTCGTCAGCGCCCTCGACAACCTCGGCAAGGGCACCGCCGGTGCTGCCGTCCAGTCGGCCAACATCGCTCTCGGCCTCCCCGAGACCCTGGGGCTCAGCACCGACGGAGTAGCACCGTGAGCGTCACCGCGGCCCGGGGCTTCGAGGCCTCCGGCGTCGTCGCCGGCCTCAAGTCGACCGGCCTGCCCGATGTCGCCCTGGTCGTCAACCGGGGTCCGAGCTCGGCTGCAGCGGCGGTCTTCACGTCGAACCGCGCCAAGGCCAACCCCGTCCTGTGGTCGCAGCAGGTGCTCGCCGACGGTGTCGCGCGGGCCGTGGTCCTCAACTCGGGCGGCGCCAACTGCTTCACCGGCTCCTTCGGGTTCCAGACCACGCACTCGACGGCCGAGGCGGTCGCCGACGCTCTCGAGATCGGCGCCGGCGACGTCGTCGTCTGCTCGACGGGTCTGATCGGCACCGGAGACCAGGCGTTCCGCGACAAGGTCCTCGCAGGATCGCGCGCGGCCGCTCTCGCACTCGCCCCCGACGGCGGGAGAGATGCCGCGTCGGCGATCATGACGACCGACACCCACCCGAAAGAGGCCGTGGTCCAGGGCGACGGCTGGAGCGTCGGCGGCATGGCGAAGGGCGCCGGGATGCTCGCGCCCGGCCTCGCCACGATGCTCGTCGTGCTGACGACCGACGCCGACCTGCCGGCCGCCGCCCTCGACCGGGCGCTCCGCCAGGCGACGCGGGTCACCTTCGACCGGCTCGACTCCGACGGCTGCATGTCGACGAACGACACCGTCGTGCTGCTCGCGAGCGGTGCCTCGGGCGTCGCGCCGGCAGAGGCCGACTTCGCCGCCGCCGTCACCGAGCTCTGCGCCGACCTCGCCCGCCAGCTCCAGGGCGACGCCGAGGGGGCCTCGCACGACATCACCGTCGAGGTCGTGAACGCGGTCTCGGAGCAGGATGCGGTCGAGGTCGGGCGGTCCCTCGCCCGCAGCAATCTGCTGATGGCGGCCGTGTTCGGCAACGACCCCAACTGGGGCCGCGTCCTCGCGGCGATCGGCACCACGCAGGCGGAGTTCGACCCCTACGACGTCGACGTGTCGTTCAACGGCGTCCGGCTGTGCGCCAAGGGCGCACCCGACCGTCCGGTGACGGAGGTCGACATGACGCCGCGGGCGCTCCACATCCTGCTCGATCTCCACGCCGGTTCCGAGACGGCGACCATCCTGACCAACGATCTCACGCACGACTACGTGCACGAGAACAGCGCGTACTCGAGCTGAGGGCGCTGACGATGGACACAGAACAGGCGATCGCGGCGGTCAAGGCCGCCACCCTCATCGAGTCGCTCCCGTGGCTGAAGAACTACGCCGACAAGATCGTCGTGGTCAAGTTCGGCGGCAACGCCATGATCAACGACGACCTCAAACGGGCCTTCGCCGAAGACATGGTCTACCTGCTCCGCGTCGGGCTCCACCCGGTCGTCGTGCACGGCGGGGGGCCGCAGATCTCGGCCGCGCTGAAGGCGGCCGGCATCGAGTCCGAGTTCCGAGGCGGGTACCGCGTCACGACGACCGAGGCGATCTCGGTCGTCCGCGACGTCCTGGCCGGCGAGGTGAACGCCGAGATCGTCGATCTGATCAACGAGCACGGCGATCTCGCCCGCGGCGTCTTCAGCGACGGGACCGACGAGGCGAAGCTCTTCGAGGGGCACAGGCGCGGCGTCGAGATCGACGGCGAGACCTTCGACCTCGGGCACGTCGGCGACATCACGGCGGTCGATCCGTCGCGGGTCCTGGCCGAGATCGGGGCGGGCCGCATCCCGGTCGTGTCCTCGATCGCGGTCAACGAGCTCGACCCGGACGGCGCGCTGAACGTCAACGCCGATGCGGCTGCCGCGGCACTCGCGATCGCCCTCGACGCCTCGAAGCTCGTCATGCTGACCGACGTCCCGGGCCTCTACGCCGACTGGCCCGACCGCTCGTCGCTCGTCGCCCTCATCTCGGTCGACGAGCTCACCGAGCTCCTCCCGCGACTCGAGAGCGGCATGATCCCCAAGATGACCGCCTGCCTCGACGCCGTCGTCGCGGGCGTCGGGGGAGCGACCATCATCGACGGCCGCATCCCGCACTCGATCCTCCTCGAGATCTTCACCCAGCGCGGTGCGGGCACCGAGGTCGTCCCCAACGGCAAGCCGAGCACCTACGTCCGACTGAGCCCCTCCCACCAGAACACGAACGAGCAGAAGAAAGGACAGTCATGACCACGACCACCCAGACAACCGAAGGCACGTGGCAGCGCCGATTCGGTGACTCCCTCATGAAGTCCCTTTCGACCCCGAAGGTGATGCTCGCTCGCGGCGAGGGCTGCCAGGTGTGGGACGTCGACGGCAAGCGGTACCTCGACTTCCTCGCCGGGATCGCGGTCAACGCCCTCGGGCACGCGCACCCGGTGCTCGTCGACGCGGTCTCCCAGCAGGCCGCCACGCTCATCCACGTCTCCAACTACTTCGCCACGCCGGCCCAGGTCGAGCTCGCCGAGCGCCTCAAGCGCATCACGGGCGCGGGCGATGAGGGCCGCGTGTACTACGGCAACTCCGGAGCCGAGGCCAACGAGGCCGCGTTCAAGCTGATGCGGCTGAACCGCGGCGCCGACGGCTCGAAGACCAGGATCCTGGCACTCCAGAGCTCGTTCCACGGTCGCACCATGGGCGCTCTCGCCCTGACCGGCAAGCCCGCCCTCCGCGAGCCGTTCGAGCCGATGCTGCCGGGCGTCGAGCACATCGACACCACGATCGAGGCTCTCGAGCACGCGATCGACGACCGCGTCGCCGGCATCATCATCGAGCCGATCAAGGGCGAGGCCGGCGTCGTCGACCTGCCCGAGGGGTTCCTCGAGGCGGCGCGCGCCCTGACCACGGAGCACGGGGCGCTCCTCGTGCTCGACGAGATCCAGACCGGCGTGGGCCGGACGGGATCCTGGTTCGCGTTCCAGCAGTTCGGCATCACGCCCGACGCGATCACGATCGCCAAGGGGATCGCCGGCGGCATCCCGATCGGCGCTCTCGTCACGTTCGGCTCGGCCTCCGACCTCTTCGAGGCGGGTCAGCACGGCTCGACCTTCGGCGGCAATCCTTTCGCGACGACCGCCGCCAACGCGGTCCTCGGCGAGATCGAGGACGCCGGTCTGATCGACAACGCCAGTCGACGCGGTCACCAGATCCGGGAGGCCATCGCTGCGCTCGCGTCGCCGCACGTCGACGAGATCCGGGGCCGCGGCCTCCTGATCGGCGTCGGGCTCCGTCAGCCGATCGCCGACGAGATCTCTGCCCGCGCTCTCGAGGCGGGCCTCATCATCAACGCCGCGAACGACTCGAGCATCAGGATCGCGCCGCCGCTCATCGTGGGCGACGCCGAGATCGCCGAGTTCATCGAGATCTTCGCCGCCGTCCTGAAGGGCATCTGATGCCGAGGCACTTCCTTCGCGACGACGACCTCGACCAGGCCGAGCAGTCGGCGATCCTGGATCTCGCGGCGACCCTGAAGGCCGACCGCTATCTGGAGCGCCCGCTCGTCGGGCCTCAGACGGTTGCAGTGATCTTCGACAAGTCCTCGACCCGGACGCGCGTCTCGTTCGCGGTCGGCATCGCCGAGCTCGGGGGTCAGCCGCTGATCCTCGAGACCGCGTCGAGCCAGCTCGGCGGCAAGGAGACCCCGAGCGACACCGCCCGGGTGCTCGAGCGCCAGGTCGCCGCCATCGTCTGGCGGACCTACGCCCAGGCCGGTCTGGAGCAGATGGCCGAGGGGGCCCTCGTCCCCGTGGTCAATGCGCTCTCCGACGACTTCCACCCCTGCCAGCTGCTGGCCGACCTCCTCACGATCCGCGAGCGGAAGGGTGCTCTCGCAGGCCTGACGGTCGCGTTCGTGGGTGACGGCCGCTGCAACATGGCGCAGTCGTACCTCCTCGCCGGGACGACGGCAGGCATGCACGTCAGGATCGGCGCGCCCACCGAGTTCGCCCCCGAGGCCGCTGTCGTCGCGGACGCCGAGCGGATCGCCGCAGCGACCGGCGGCTCGGCGACGGTCGTGACCGACGCGGTCGAGGCGGTCCGCGGTGCCGACATCGTCGTCACCGACACCTGGGTGTCGATGGGCAAGGAAGACGAGAAGGCCCACCGGGTCGCGACCTTCGGGTCGTACAAGGTCGACCAGGCGCTCATGGCCCAGGCCGACGACGAGGCGATCTTCCTGCACTGCCTCCCGGCCGACCGGGGCTACGAGGTCGAGGCCGACGTCATCGACGGCCCGCGGAGCGTCATCTGGGACGAGGCGGAGAACCGCCTCCACGCCCAGAAGGCCCTCCTCACCTGGCTGCTCTCGCAGTAGCCGACCTCAGACACCACTCACACCGACACACACGAATCAAGGAGAATCATGGCAGATCGCGTAGTCCTGGCCTACTCGGGCGGGCTCGACACCTCTGTCGGCATCGGCTGGCTGAAGGACGCCACCGGCAAGGAGGTCGTGGCTCTGGCCGTCGACGTCGGGCAGGGTGGCGAAGACATGAACGACGTGCGCCAGCGCGCGCTCGACTGCGGTGCCGTCGAGTCGATCGTCGTCGACGCGAAGGAGGAGTTCGCCGACGACTACCTGATGCCGGCGCTCAAGGCCAACGCCCTCTACCAGAAGCGCTACCCGCTGGTGTCGGCGCTCAGCCGTCCGCTCATCTCGAAGCACCTCGCCCTCACGGCGAAGTCGCTCGGCGCCGACTCGGTGGCTCACGGCTGCACCGGCAAGGGCAACGACCAGGTCCGTTTCGAAGCCGCGGTCGCAGCGCTCGCCCCCGACCTCACGAGCATCGCCCCGGTCCGCGATCTGGCTCTCACCCGCGACAAGGCGATCATCTACGCCGAGGAGCACGGTCTCCCGATCCGCCAGAGCGCGGCGTCGCCGTACTCGATCGACAAGAACGTGTGGGGCCGCGCCGTCGAGACGGGCTTCCTCGAAGACCCGTGGAACGCACCCATCGAAGACCTCTACGAGTACACGCAAGACCCCACGGTCCAGAAGGACGCCGACGAGATCACCATCACCTTCGAGGCGGGCATCCCGGTCGCCATCGACGGCGTGAGTCTCTCGGCTCTCGCCATCGTCGAGAAGATGAACGAGCTCGCGGGCAGGCACGGCGTCGGCCGCATCGACGTCGTCGAAGACCGTCTCGTCGGCATCAAGAGCCGCGAGGTCTACGAGGCCCCGGCCGCGATGGCCCTCATCGAGGCGCACGAGGCCCTCGAGAGCCTCACTCTCGAACGCGACGTCAGCCGCTACAAGCGCGGCGTCGAGGCGGAGTGGTCGAACCTCGTCTACGACGGCCTCTGGTTCGGCGGACTCAAGCGGTCGCTCGACGTCTTCATCGACGACACCCAGAAGTACGTCTCCGGAGACATCCGTCTGAAGCTGCAGGGCGGCCGCGCGACGGTCACCGGCCAGAAGAGCGCGCAGAGCCTCTACGACTTCGACCTCGCCACCTACGACACCGGCGACACCTTCGACCAGTCGCTGTCGAAGGGCTTCATCGAGCTGTGGTCGCTTCCGTCGAAGATCTCCGCCCGCCGCGACCTGGCGCAGTAGTCGTGTCCGATTCGTCGAGCTCGTCCCGGGCTGCGGAGGCGGGCGCCCTGTGGGGCGGCCGCTTCGCGTCCGGGCCGAGTCCCGAGCTCACAGCCCTCAGCCGGTCGACGCAGTTCGACTGGCAGCTGGCGCCGTACGACATCGCCGGGTCCCGCGCGCACGCGCGAGCGCTCCACGCCGCCGGCTACCTCGACGACGCGGAGCTCCCCGTGATGCTCGACGCCCTCGAAGCGCTCGAGCAGGGAGTCGTGGAGGGTCGGCTCACCGCGGCCGAGACCGATGAGGACGTCCACTCCGCCCTCGAGCGGCACCTCATGGCGATCGCCGGGCCCGAACTCGGGGGCAAGCTCCGCGCCGGCCGAAGCCGCAACGACCAGATCGCCACTCTCGTCCGCCTGTACCTCCGCGACCACGGCCGGGTCATCGCCCATCTCGTCACGGAGCTCGTCGACGCCATCGCCGGGCAGGCCACCAGGCACGACCGCGCTGTCATGCCGGGCCGGACGCACCTCCAGCACGCTCAGCCCGTCCTGCTCGCCCACCACCTGCTCGCACACGCGTGGCCGCTGGTCCGCGACCTGGAGCGCCTGCGCGACTGGTCGGTCCGGGCCGGTGCGTCGCCCTACGGGTCGGGTGCTCTGGCAGGATCCTCGCTCGGTCTCGATCCTGCGCTGGTGGCCCGCGAGCTCGGCTTCGACCGCACCACCGAGAACTCCATCGACGCCACCGCCTCGCGCGACGTGGTGGCCGAGTTCGCCTTCGTCACCGCCTCGATCGGGATCGACCTCAGCCGGCTCGCCGAGGAGGTCATCCTCTGGAACACGCGCGAGTTCGGCTTCGTCCGCCTCGACGACGGCTACTCGACGGGCTCGTCGATCATGCCGCAGAAGAAGAACCCGGACATCGCGGAGCTCGCGCGCGGCAAGGCGGGCCGGCTCATCGGCAACCTCACCGGACTCCTGGCGACGTTCAAGGGCCTGCCGCTGGCCTACAACCGCGACCTCCAGGAAGACAAGGAGCCCGTGTTCGACACGGTCACCCAGCTGGAGGTGCTGCTGCCCGCCTTCACCGGGATGATCGCGACGCTCGAGTTCGACGAGGACCGCCTCGCCGAGCTGGCGCCACAGGGATTCTCGCTCGCGACGGATGTCGCGGAGTGGCTGGTCAAGCAGGGCGTGCCGTTCCGTGACGCTCACGAGATCAGCGGCGCCCTGGTGCGGTTCTGCGAGCAGAACGGCCTCGACCTCGACGAGCCGACCGACGAGCAGTACGTCGAGGTGTCGCCGCACCTCACCCCGGAGATCCGCGGCGTGCTGACGGTCGAGGGGTCGATCGCCAGTCGCGACGGTGTCGGGGGCACGGCTCCGGCGCGGGTCGCCGAGCAACTGGCAGCCCTGACCGCTCGTGTCCGCGAGCTCGTCGCGTACTTCGCTCCCGAGCGGGCGTGACGACGATGGCACGCGACACCGGTCGTCCCGGCTCGACCGACAAGCACCCCAGGGCTCGCCCCTGGCTGCTCCCGACCGTGGCGACGGTCGCCGTCGTGATCGTCGTGGCCGCGATCGTCTACACGATCGCGACCGGCCAGCGCTTCTTCTAGATCTCCGTCGCGACTCCATGACGACCCCGCTCGACCGGCCCGCTCTCGACGCAGCCCCGCTGCTGCTCGGAGCAGTCTTCCGGTCGGGCGGGGTCGCTGTCCGTCTCACCGAAGTCGAGGCCTATCTCGGTGAGGGTCGAGACTCCGGTTCGCACGCCCACCGCGGCATGACCCCGCGAAACGCGAGCATGTGGGGACCCCCGGGAACCCTCTACGTGTACCTGTCGTACGGCATCCACCGCTGCCTCAACCTCGTCTGCGGCCCGGAGGGCTCCCCGTCCGGAGTCCTCCTGCGCGGGGGAGAGGTCGTCGACGGACTCGACATCGCCCGCCTCCGTCGACCCACGGCGAGGCGCGACGCCGACCTTGCTCGCGGCCCGGGCAACCTCGGGACTGCGCTCGGTATCGAGCTCGCCGACAACGGGTCGAGCATCGCCACGCCCCCGTTCTCGCTCGAGTTCCCTATCGTGCCCGAGCGCAGGATCCTGTCGTCACCCCGAGTGGGCGTCTCCGGTGTCGCAGGCACCGACGCGTATCCCTGGCGCTTCTACGTCGACGACCCGACCGTCTCCGCCTACCGTGCGGCGGTCTCGCGTCGGCGTCCGTGACGAGGCCCTCCGCTAAACTCACGGGGTGACGAGTCAATCGACGGCCGACCTCCTGGCCACCCAGACGAACGATCCCTCCTTCGAGAACGTGTGGGACGAGATCGTCTATCGCGGGCTCGTCCACGTCTCGACCGACGAGTCCGCGCTCCGAGAGCTCCTGGCCGGGCCCCCGATCACGTACTACTGCGGGTTCGACCCGACCGCGCCGAGCCTGCACCTCGGCAACCTCGTGCAGCTGCTCCTCCTCCGGCGTCTCCAGCTCGCTGGCCACAAGCCGCTCGGACTCGTCGGCGGCTCGACCGGTCTCATCGGCGATCCCCGTCCGACTGCTGAACGGACGCTCAAGACGCGCGAGCAGACGGCCGAGTGGGTCGACCGCATCCGCGTTCACGTCGAGAAGTTCCTGTCGCCCGAGGGCGAGAACGGCCTTCGAGTCGTGAACAACCTCGACTGGACCGAGCCTCTGTCGGCCATCGAGTTCCTCCGCGATATCGGCAAGAACTTCCGCGTGGGCACGATGCTCAAGAAAGACGCCGTCTCGGCCCGGCTGAACTCCGACGCCGGCATCAGCTACACCGAGTTCAGCTACCAGATCCTGCAGGGGCTCGACTTCCGCGAGCTCTACCGGACGTACGGGTGCGTCCTCCAGACCGGTGGCAGCGATCAGTGGGGCAATCTCACCAGCGGGACCGAGCTGATCCGGCGCACCGAGGGTGTCTCCGTCCACGCCATCGGCACCCCGCTCGTCGTGAATTCCGACGGCACGAAGTTCGGCAAAAGCGAGGGGAACGCCGTCTGGCTCGATCCGTCGATGACCTCGCCGTACGCGTTCTACCAGTTCTGGCTCAACCAGGACGACAAAGACGTGATCGATCGCCTCAAGGTCTTCACGTTCCTCGGCCGTGCCGAGATCGAGGAGTACGCGGCGCAGGTAGCCGAGCGGCCGTTCGCTCGGGAGGCCCAGAAGCGACTGGCACTGGAGGTGACGTCGCTCGTCCACGGTGTCGACGCCGCGCAGGCTGCGATCGACGCGTCGGCCGCGCTCTTCGGGCAGGGCGATCTGGCGGCTCTGCCGATCGACGTTCTCGAAGCGGCCATCGCCGAGCTCCCGAATGCGGAGGTCGATGCGACCACCACGGTCTCGCAGGCTCTCGTGGCCACCGGTCTCGTCGCGTCGCTCGGGGCTGCCCGACGCGCGGCGGCCGAGGGCGGGGTCTACGTGAACAACGAGCGGGTGTCCGACGAGTCGGCGCCGGTCGCGTCCCTGGCTCTGGCCGGAAAGCATGCCGTTCTGCGACGCGGCAAGAAGACGCTCGCCGGCGTCACGGTCGCCGACTGAAGGCCGCCATCGCTGCTCCTCTCGAGAGGCCGCTTTCTGCCCTGTGTTGTCGTGTTTTGGGGCGGGGGGTGGCCTTTCGGCGCAGGATCAGGGGTTTTGTCGGGTGGGGGTGGTGCGACACGCCCGGGATGTGGGTGGGATTTGCTGGTTGGGTGTGGGGGACGTAATGTTTCTTCCTGTCAGCCCAAAGGAATGAAAACGGGCCGGGTCTTGTGCCTGGCTAACCTTCCTCAAGTGGTGGCTCCTTCCCCCTCGTTCCTTCTTGTGAGTTGAACGGGTTGTGGGTAGGGTGGTAAGTCCTCACCTTGCAGGTTCGCTTGCATGCCTGGTGCTCTTTTATGGGGGCTGGGAAGTCTAGTCGTTCACGGTCTTCGGGTCGGGTTTGACAGGGCCCGGAGGGGTGGGTAGGGTTTCACAGTTGCTTCCGACGAGCGCCATGGTTTTGGTGTGGTTCGGGGTGCGTTTGGTCCTTGAGAACTCAACAGCGTGCACATTGTCAAATGCCAAATTATACCTCGGCATTCGATTCTTTCTGTCACTCCTTCGGAGTAACGGATGGTCGGGTGCTTGGTTTCTTTGAGATTGAAATGGACAACAATCGTCAGATTGTTTTGTTCTTTTGGTCAGCATCAAACTTGCAGTGGTCAGCCTATTCCGGTTGCTGCTGTGTTTTTCTTTTA